>NZ_AP023355.1:6441684-6770021 GCF_016865425.1 Actinocatenispora thailandica
CGCGGCCTCCATCAGCGCCCGCCCGATGCCGGACCGCGCGGCGTCCGCGGCGACCACCAGCTCTCCCACGTACCCGTCGGCCTCGCCGGTGAAGTGCCGGCGCTCGCCGGCATGCACGAACCCGACCACCCGCCCGGCGAGGACCGCGACCCAGACCGGTTCGGCACCGTCGATCGCGTCGGCGACCCAACCGCGCACCGCCTCGCGCACCGCGGCCGGGTCGCGCCACGGTGCGACGCCCTCGGTCAGCCGTGGCGCCAGGGCGAGCACCGCGTCGGCGTCGGCGGCCCGGTACGGGCGGATGACCAGATCGGGCATACGGGGATTCTGCCACCGTTTCGGCGTTGTCACCGGCAGGTCATCGTGCGTTCGGGTTCGGCCGGTACGACGGCGGTATGACGAAACTCCGGAGCGGTACGAGGAAGCTCAGCCGGCGGGCGCTGTTCGGCGGCGCGCTGGCGGCCGGCGGCACGCTCGCGGTGCCGGGGCTGGCCAGGCCGGGATTCGGCGCCCCCGCGCTGGTGCGGTCGGGCCGGCCGGCGCTGACCCACGGCACCCAGGTCGGCGATATCGAGTACGGCACCGGCACCGTCTGGACCCGCGCGGACCGGCCGTCCCGGATGGTCGTCGAGATCTCCGCCGACCCGCGGTTTCGCCGGGTACGCCGGCTGCGCGGGCCGCTGCTCACCCCGGACAGCGACCTGACCGGCAAGACGGTGCTGCACGGGCTGCCCGCCGGCCGGGACATCCACTACCGGGTGACCGCCGTCGACGTCCGGGACGACACGCTCGCCTCCGAGCCGCTGATCGGCCGGTTCCGTACCGTGCCGAACCGGCCGCGGGACGTGCAGTTCCTGTGGTCCGGTGACCTCGGCGGGCAGGGCTGGGGAATCGACGTGTCGCGCGGCGGGTACCGGATCTTCGACGCGATGCGCGCGCTGGACCCGGACTTCTACCTCTGCAACGGCGACAACATCTACGCCGACGACCCGATCGAGGCGCGGGTGACGCTGCCGGACGGGTCGATCTGGCGCAACCTGGTCACCGAGGAGAAGTCGAAGGTCGCCGAGACGCTCGACGAGTACCGCGGGAACTACAAGTACAACCTGGCCGACGAGCCGCTGCGGCGGTTCTACGCCCAGGTCGCGCAGATCCAGCAGTGGGACGACCACGAGACGCACAACAACTGGTACCCGGGCGAGATCCTCACCGACGACGCGTACACCGAGAAGCGGGTCGACGTGCTGAAGTACCGGTCGCAGCAGGCGTGGCACGAGTACACGCCGATCACGCCGCGGTACGACCGGGAGGACCGGATCTACCGGGTGCTGCACCACGGGCCGCTGCTCGACGTGTTCGTGCTGGACATGCGCTGGTACCGGGACGCCAACTCGGCCGACAAGCAGACCTACAACGACGGCGGCATCCTCGGCTACGAGCAGGCCGCGTGGCTGAAGCGGGAGCTGGCCCGGTCGAGGGCCACCTGGAAGGTCATCTCCAACGACATGCCGCTGGGCATCGTCGTCTCCGACACGCTGGAGGGCAAGCAGCACTACGAGGCGGTGTCCCAGGGCGACGACGGCAAGCCGCTCGGGCGGGAACTGCAGATCGCGGACCTGCTGTCGTTCCTCAAGCGCGAGGACATCCGCAACGTGGTGTGGCTGACCACGGACGTGCACTACACCGCGGCGCACTACTTCGACCCGGCGCGGGCGGCGTTCACCGACTTCAACCCGTTCTGGCAGTTCGTGTCCGGGCCGCTCAACGCCGGCGCGTTCCCGGCCAGCCCGGTCGACCAGACGTTCGGCTGCAACCAGGTGTTCGTGCAGTCCCCGCCGACGGCGAACGCGTCGCCGGCCACCGACTACCAGTTCTTCGGCCGGGTGCAGATCGACGCGGCGAGCCGGGAGCTGACCGTGCACCTGCACAACAACACCGGCGCCTCCGTCTGGTCGAAGACCCTCACCCCGCACCGCCGCTGACTGCGGGCCCCTCGCCGGCCACGTCGGCCGAGGGGCCGGTGGGCCGATCAACGGATTCGTGCGCGATGTCGTGCCCGGATCCGTTGATCGGCCAGGGTGGGTCACCAGTCGGGCCAGACCGGGTCGGGCAGCTTGTGCACCTGGTTGGTCGGGACGTCCTGCTCGCAGTGCCACTGGGTCAGGTCGGGGTGGATGAGGTAGCCGGCGAGGTGCACCCAGCCGGGGATGCGGCTGTCGGAGACGGCGAGCACCCGGTACGGCCGGTCGGACAGGTAGGCGGGCAGGCCGACCAGGTCACCGACCCGCGGCCGGTAGCCGATCGCCGTGGCGCGGGCCCGATCGCCCGGGATCACGACCACGGCGAACCGCCCCGGCCCGCGACGACCGGCACCCGGGCGCGGCCGACGTGCCCGGCGCGCCGGCGCGCGGCGAGCGCCTGCGCCTCGGCGTACGGGTCGCGGAGGCGCCCGACCGCCCGGCCCCGGCGGCTGCTCTCCCGGCCCCTGCGGCTGGTCGCCCGGCCCCGGCGGCTGGTGGCCCGGTCGAGCAGGTAGACGGCCAGCGCGCCGAGCGCCAGCACGCCGACCAGGAACGCGGCGCAGATCGCCGCGGCGTAGGTTGCCGCGTCCATCACCGCCACCACCCGTCCGGATCGATCGGGCGGTCGGCGATCTCGTCCCGCCAGGTACGGATCCGCGCGGCGACTCGCCCGAGCGCGCGCACGATAGCCTGGTACCGCTCCATCGGCTTTCTCCAATCGGTCGATGGGGCGGGGCGCGATGCGGGCTTGCCGGCAGGCATCGCGCCCCACCATCTGTGGGGCCGGCCGCCGGGTACGGCGGCGACCGGCCCGTCTGTGACCGGACCGCCGCGCTACGGGGGAGTACGCGCTCGCTTGCGGTCCGGCCGGTCTCGTTGCGGGCGCCGCACACTGCGAGGTCCCAACCGACAGCAGCGGCCAGCGCCCCTGTCATCCGTCACGCCCAGTCACCTTGTGGCTCGATGGCGTCACGTCCGACACGGAGGACAGTAGACCCGAACATGCCAAACACGCAAGATTCCGATTGGGCGTGTTCGTGTTGACCATAGTTCCGATTCGACGGATGATGCTCCACATGACCACACGACGGGTAAGTCCGACGGTGCCCACGCGGCGTGTCGCATCCACCCTGCGCATGTACCGCGAACGGAAGGGGATGGGCGTCGGTGAGGCAGCGGCGGCCGTCGACCACCAGTCGAGTTGGCTGTCCCGCATCGAAGGCATGGAGAACAGGCCGCACCCGAACGATGTGCAGGCGCTGCTGATGCAGTACGACGTTGAGCAGCCGATCATCGAGGCGGTGAAGGCAGTTGCGCGGCAGTCGCGCAAGCGCGGTTGGTGGTACCCGTACCACGACGTCTTGCCGGACTGGTTCGGCCAGTACCTCGGGCTCGAATCGGACGCCTCGACCATCCGCGCGTTCGATGGTCTGGCCGTTCCTGGCCTGCTGCAGACGGAGGAGTACGCGCGAGCGATGGTGCAGGCGCTCGTGACTCGGCAGTCCTCCGCCGAGATCGACCGGTTCACCCGACTGCGGATCGAGCGGCAACAACGCATCACCGACGACGAAGACCCGGTCCAGTTTCGCGCCGTGCTCGACGAGGGCTTGCTCTGGCGGCAGGTCGGCGGCCGGCAGGTGATGATCGAGCAGATCGAGCGGCTGTTGGAGGTCGGCCAGCGCCCGAACGTCGAGATCCAGGTGGTGCCCAGCTCAGCCGGTGCGCATGCCGGTATGGACGGCAGTTTCGTCGTCATGGACTTTCCGCCGCTGCCAACGCCGTTCCCCACGATCGATGACCGCATCGCGTATGTCGACCTGCTGGTCGGCGCGAAGTACTTCGACAACCCTGCCGAGGTGGCGCCCTACGAGGCGGTCTGGGAGCAGCTTCGCGGCGACGCTCTGTCGTCCGATGAGTCCGACGCACTCCTGCGTAGAATCGCGAAGCGTCTAGCGGCTCACTAACAGAAAGGAGCGCGGGGTGCCCTCACCAGACCTCTCCCGCGCCCGATGGCGCAAGAGCACACGTAGCGGTAACTCCGGTAACTGCGTCGAGGTTGCTGGCAACGTCCCGGGCATCGTCGCCGTCCGGGACAGCAAGGACCCGCACGGCCCGGCACTGGTGGTCGTGCCAGCCGCGTTCGCCGCGTTCGCCGCGGCCGTCAAGTCCGCGAACCTGTAGCGAGACGCGAACATGTGGCCCCCGGCTGTTCCAGCCGGGGGCCACATCGTCTTCGCGCTCAGTTCGGCACCGACGACTCGGTAGGGTTCATTCGCAAGCTCCTCTCCGAGACATGAAAGGAGCGCGGGATGACCGTGGACCTGACCCGCGCCCTGTGGCGCAAGAGCACCCGTAGCGGCGGCAGCGGCAACTGTGTCGAAGTGGCCGACAACCTGCCGAACGTCGTCGCCGTCCGGGACAGCAAGGAGCCGCACGGCCCGGCGCTGGTGGTCGACCCGGCATCGTTCGCCGCGTTCGCCGCGGCCGTCAAGTCTGCGAACCTGTAGCGAGCAACGACCAGGGAGCCCCGGCCGAATCCGGTCGGGGCTCGCGTCGTGTAGCGGGACCCCTACCTCGGAAAGCCTGGTGCAAAACCGCCATCTCCCCGCTTCCAACGGGCATCGATCAGCATTGTTGGGAAGCGGCCACGTCCGGACCGCTTCATGGAACGAACTGCTGAGGAGGTCAACGATGGCTGACCTGACCTGCGCTGTCTGGCGCAAGAGCACCCGTAGCGGGAACACCGGTAACTGCGTCGAGGTTGCCGGCAACGTCCCGGGCATCGTCGCCGTCCGGGACAGCAAGGACCCGCACGGCCCCGCGCTGGTGGTCGAACCGGCGTCGTTCGCCGCGTTCACCGCGGCCGTCAAGTCCGCGAACCTGTAGCGAGACGCGACCATGTGGCCCCCGGCTGTTCCAGCCGAGGGCCACATCGTCTTCGCGCTCAGTTCGGCGTCGGCGACTCGGTAGGGTTCATTCGCAAGCTCCTCTCCGAGACATGAAAGGAGCGCGGGATGACCATGGACCTGGCCCAGGCCCGCTGGTGCAAGAGCACCCGTAGCAACGGCACGAACAACTGTGTTGAAGTGGCATCCAACCTGGCGGGCATCGTCGCCGTCCGGGACAGCAAGGACCCGCACGGCTCGGCGCTGGTGGTCGACCCGGCATCGTTCGCCGCGTTCACCGCGGCCGTCAAGTCCGCGAACCTGTAGCGAGACGCGACCATGTGGCCCCCGGCTGTTCCAGCCGAGGGCCACATCGTCTTCGCGCTCAGTTCGGCGTCGGCGACTCGGTAGGGTTCATTCGCAAGCTCCTCTCCGAGACATGAAAGGAGCGCGGGATGACCATGGACCTGGCCCAGGCCCGCTGGTGCAAGAGCACCCGTAGCAACGGCACGAACAACTGTGTTGAAGTGGCATCCAACCTGGCGGGCATCGTCGCCGTCCGGGACAGCAAGGACCCGCACGGCTCGGCGCTGGTGGTCGACCCGGCATCGTTCGCCGCGTTCACCGCGGCCGTCAAGTCCGCGAACCTGTAGCGAGACGCGACCATGTGGCCCCCGGCTGTTCCAGCCGAGGGCCACATCGTCTTCGCGCTCAGTTCGGCGTCGGCGACTCGGTAGGGTTCATTCGCAAGCTCCTCTCCGAGACATGAAAGGAGCGCGGGATGACCATGGACCTGGCCCAGGCCCGCTGGTGCAAGAGCACCCGTAGCAACGGCACGAACAACTGTGTTGAAGTGGCATCCAACCTGGCGGGCATCGTCGCCGTCCGGGACAGCAAGGACCCGCACGGCTCGGCGCTGGTGGTCGACCCGGCATCGTTCGCCGCGTTCACCGCGGCCGTCAAGTCCGCGAGCCTGTAGCGAGACAGATCTGATGCGAGCCCTGGCCGACCCCGGTTGGGGCTCGTATCGCGTGGCGCACTCTACGCTGGGAAGAGCCGAAGCAACGCCATTCGGTTCGCCGCGGCCGTGAAGTCCGCGAAGCTGTAGCAAGAACGAACGCGCGATCCCCGGACGGATCCGGCCCGACTCGCCCCGGGGCCACTGACCTCGGCCGCGACCAACCGTCCTAACCTGCCGACATCCAAGCTGACATGGTCGGCGCAGCCCAATCCCGAACCGCCAGTCGAGGAATATCCGACCAGTGCGCCAGCGGCTGCGACGATCGACGCCTCCTGCTGTGTACACAGACACACAGCCGTAGCCTGCCGGCGCGACCTCAGTGTTGGGAAACATCCGGATCGAAGGATTTCCATCTCCCCAGACTCGGAATGTCTTCTCGCAATGCCGAGAATAAATCCGCCTGAACAGACATGTCCGTGAAGTTGCTGATCGTATTGACAGCGTTCATGAACGGGTTGATCACGCCAACAACGATCGCGCCGAAGGAAATCCCAGAGATCGCCATGACGAATCCGCTGCCAAACGCGACATAGACGACCGGCTTGTCCTGCCATCCGAACGAGATCACGAATACGGCAATCAGGAAGACCAGCATGCCAAGAACCATGAACCTGGCCGAAATGATGCACACCGACCATTCAGGGCGTTTCCTGAGCTGCCGTATCGCGTCATCAATGGCCATTCACCCTCCTCTTGGCGATACGGTCGGCGCAATGTGCTCGAATGGGTCGAACCCGTCGATAGTGGAGCGAGCAACGCCGCCGGCCGCACCGGTGAGCCAGGCCGATCGAACCAACATAAACGGATCAAGAGCGACGAAAGGTGAAGGTCTTCCCTTCATCTGGGTCCCCGATCGAGAAGTTGATAGTCCACTTCCCATCCACGAAATCCGCAAAAGCGCAGTCGTTGCCAGCCCACGTCCCAATATCGAAGGATATTTGGTTCCGGCCGTCAAAATACCATCTTCCCTTACCAGTCCAAGGGTGCCGGAAGGTATCGCTGTCCAGTAGCTGCAGCGGAAGTTGAACGCCTTTCATAGTTCCATCCTCCGCGAGTAACAATCGCGTGGCGCCTCGCCCGTACCAGGACCCTGTGACGTCGCTTGTCCTGGCCGAGCGGAACCAAGAAGAGCATCCTGCAGTCATCACGAGTAACACGATCGCGAAGGCCAGAGCGACCGTCGACAGATCGCGCCACACCGGCAGCGTTGGCCGCGTCGCATTACCCGCAATCACTGATCCGGACACGATGGACCATCCTGCCACCAAGGCATCGCGCGTGCAAGCCTACTATCAAGAGAGTGATCAGGAGTGAGGGCGGCGTGGCCGCTCAAGCTAATCAACGTTCGATGCTTCACGAGATAGGACGCGCGATCGCCACGATATAAAACAGGAAGAGCAAGAGCGCTAGCACGGTCGCGTCACATAGGATCAGGAGAGCAATGCCGATCAACTTGCCCACACGCCTATTTTGTCGATAGGAAAGTGTGAGGTAGACCAACCCCAGAGACATCAAGATGCAGGCGAGGCCGCCGATTATCAACATCAACACAAAGAGCGGCACACCCGATCTCCTTCGCATGGTGGCAAACTCAAACGCGAGCGCTCGTGCCAGGCGGTGTGGCAGAACACTATCCGGCGGCGTGGCCGGCCGGTCCCGAGCCGCCGGCTGATCGCCCTGGCGTGGCGGCACCGCCCATCCGGTTCTCTCCGCCGAGCGCACCGCCCTGCACGCCGCCGGCGACCGGCCGCGCCGTAGGCCGGGGCTGGTCACCGTGGGCCGGGGCCGCCGGCGACCAGCCCCGGCCCACGGCGCCGTGACGGTCCCCTCGCCCGCGCCGCCACCGACACGGACCAGCGCCGGCCACGGCCGGCCACGGGCCGGCGTCCGCTCAGCGGCCGCGGAGACCAGCGCGGAACAGCGCCAGCGCGAGTACCAGGGCGAGTGCGGCGAGGGCCGCCACGCTTGGCCAGCCGGCCGCGGAGAGGACCAGCCCGCCGACCGTGGTGCCGGCGGTACCACCGACGAAGTACACCGTCATGTACGCGCTGTTGAGTTGCGCCGGCCGGCTCGGGTCCAGGCCGAGCACCCGGGACTGGTTCGCCACCTGCGCGGCGAACAGGCCAGCGTCGAACAGCGCCAGCGCCAGCAGCAGCGGCACCGGATGGGCGAGGCTCGCGCCCAGCAGAGCCGTGCACCCGGCCGCGACCAGCAGGCCGCAGCACACCACCCGCGACCAGCCGAACCGGTCCGCCAGCCGCCCGGCGAAGCGGGTCACGACCATGCCGAGCAGCCCGGCCAGCGCGTAGAGCCCGATGGTGCCCGGCGGCAGCGAGACCGGCGGCCGGGCCAGCGCGAGCGACAGCCCCACCCACACCAGGCTGAACGCGAAGAACCACAGCGCGCCGGACAGCGCGGCGAACCGCAGCGAGCGATCGGCCCAGACCAGTCGGGGCAGCGCCACCAGCACCGTGCGGTACCCCTGCGTCGGGGACAGCTGGCGGTTCGGCAGGGTGCGCAGGGCGGCGAGGCCGAGCAGGACGCAGGCCGCGGCGAAGCCGGCCAGCATCAGGCGCCAGCCGAACCGGTCCGCCAGCACCCCACCGAGGATGCGGCCCAGCACGATACCGGCGGAGATGCCGGCGGTGACCGTACCGACGGTGCGGCCCCGGCGGGCGCCGCCGGAATACCGGCCGGCCAGGCTGCTCAGCTGCGCGCCGGTGCTCGCGCAGGCGCCCGCAACGAGCAGCCCGAACCCGAGCAGGACCGGGTTCGGCGCCGCGGCGGCCACCGCCAGGCCGGCACCGAGCAGCGCGAGCTGACCCGCGATCAGCCGGTTCGAACGCCAGCGATCCGCCAGCGGGACCAGCAGGACCAGCCCCACCAGGTAGCCGGCAATCGGTACGCCGGCGAGCATGCCGACGGTCGACAGCGACGTGCCGATGCCCGCCGCGACGTCGGACAGTTCGGGTTGCAGGACGTAGCTCGTGGCGGTTGCCACCGCGGCGGCCAGCGTCGACGCGCCGAGCCCCGCGGCGCCCAGCCCAGGTGTGCGTACGGTCGCCCGTTCGGCCGTCAGGGTCTGCGTCATACGGCAACGCTAGAAAGCGCGCCGCCACCGGTGCTGGCGGCAATCCGACCTGGCAGTCCGCCACGGCGACCCGGCATCCGCGGGTCGACGGCGGCAGGCGCGAGCCGGCGTCCAGCGGTCGACGACGGCCCATCGTTGGCCGGCCCGCTGTGACCGGCGTTCGCCGGGGGGCGGCGATCCGCAGTCGACCGGTCGGTGGTGCCGCCCGGACCCGGTCAGGCGAACGGGTCGTAGTCGGCGTCCAGCGGTTCCTGCTCGGGGCGCTCGTCGGCCGGGACGTGTTGCAGGTTGAGCCGGATCCGGGTCCAGGTGCTGCTGCGACCGCGCATCGAGTCGACCAGCACGTCGGCCGGCTCCAGGTGCGGCCAGACCTCCGGGTGGCGCTGCTTCCAGCGTTCCAGCGCGGCCATCGCCTCGTCCTTGGTGCGCGCCCGGGCGATCTCGACCAGCGGCATGGTGGTGCGCCGCCGGCCGGTCGGGCCGCTGGACTTGCCGGGGGCCGGCGGTGGCACCGCACCGACCTCGGCGTCACCCGCCTGCCCGTCCGGCTGATCCGCGTCGGGCTCCCCCGCGCCCGGCTGGTCCGGGCCGGGCCGGCGCTTGGACGGCTGCACCCGGCGCGGCTCGCCGCGCTGCTTGGCGAAGTGCGGCGGCCACGGCGCGTCGCCCAGCCCCGCCTCGGCATCCCGCTCGGCCAGCTCCAGCAGCCCGGTCAGCGAACCGGCGGACGCGTCGATGCCCTGCCACGGGTCGCCGAACTCCGCGTACCGGGCCGGCACGGTGTCGATGGTGAACGCCGCCGGATCACAGTCGGGCACCTCGTCCCAGCGCAGCGGGGTGGAGACCCGGGCGTCCGGGGTGGGCCGGATCGACCAGGCGCTTGCCGTGGTGCGGTCCTTCGCGTTCTGGTTGTAGTCCACGAACACGCCGTGCCGCTCCTCCTTCCACCACTTGCTGGTGGCAAGGTCCGGGGCGCGCCGCTCCACCTCGCGGGCCAGCGCCACCGCCGCCCGGCGCACCTCGGTGAAGGTCCACCGCGGTTCGATCCGGCAGTACACATGGAATCCGCGCGAGCCGGACGTCTTGGGCCAGCCGGTGAGGCCGACGTCGGCGAGCACCGCGCGGATCAGCAGCGCCACCTCGCGGATCTGCGGCCAGCCGACACCGGGCACCGGGTCGAGGTCCACCCGTAACTCGTCGGGGTGACCGAGGTCGCTGGCGCGCACCGGATGCGGGTGCAGGTCGACGCAGCCGAGGTTGACCACCCAGGCGAGCTGGGCGGCGTCGGTCAGCACGATCTCGTGCGCGCTGCGGCCGGACGGGAACTTCAGCTCGACGGTCTCCACCCACGGCGGCCGGTTCTGCGGCGCCCGCTTCTGGTAGAACGCCTCCCCGTCGACGCCGTTGACGTACCGCTTGAGCGCCATCGGCCGGCCACCGACCGCGCGCAGCACGCCCTCGGACACGGAAAGGTAGTAGCGCACCAGATCGAGTTTGGTGCGGCCGGAGGAGGGGAAGAAGACCTTGTCCGGGTTGGTGATCGGGACGTCCCGCCCCGCAACGTCCACTATCTCCCGTCGACTGGGCATGGCCCCACGATACGGTGCGGCGCCCACCCCCGGCGCGAATTGAGCCCGGCCGATGCAGCGGTCAGGTTTCCATCAGCTCCAGCAACCGGCGCACCGTCCGCCAGTTCCGGGCGGTACCGACGCCGACGATGCGCCGCAACGCCGGTTCCAGCCGGGACTTGTGCACCCCGCCGGGCAGCCACAGGTACAGCTCGCGGCCCAGCAGCTGGAACCGCTCCGGCTCGTACCGCTGCGCGTCCAGCTCGGCGAGCCGGCCCGGATCCGGCTCGGCGTCGAGGAACTGCACCAGATAGCGGGCCTCGTCGGCGGCGATCGAGCCGAACGGGTCGGCCGCCAACACCGCGCGCAGCTGGGCGGCGGTGCGCACCAACACCGGTACGTCGAGGCCGAACTCGGACTCGATCGCGGCCCGAATCAGCGCTGCGGTACGGTCTGCGGGCGTGGCCGCGGAAAACACCGCGTTGCCGCTTTGCAGGTGGGTGCTGATTCGCGCATAGCCAAGCTCGGCCAACATCGCACGCAACTCGGCCATGCCGACTCGGTTGCGGGTACCGAGATTGACCCCGCGCAGCAGTGCCAGTTGTCGTTCCACGGCGGTCTCCTTCGGGGCGCGCGCCGCCCGCCGAACGGCTGATTCCTGCGGAACGGGCGGGTATTCGCGCTGTCCTGTTTGGTCAGTGGGATAGTGGCATGCATACTTGCTCGCGAAAGTACAGCGCATCCGCGCGAAGACTTGAGGAGACTGTTGTGAACAAGGCAGAGCTGATCGAGGCACTGGCGGCCCGGCTCGGCGACAAGAAGACCGCCACCACGGCGCTGGAAGCCGTGCTGGACGAGATCCAGCGCACCGTCGCCAAGGGCGGCAAGATCTCGCTGGCCGGCTTCGGTGTCTTCGAGAAGCGGGCTCGCGCGGCGCGCACCGCCCGCAACCCGCGGACCGGCGAGACCGTCAAGGTGAAGAAGACCTCGGTGCCGGCGTTCCGCGCCGGGCAGGGCTTCAAGGACGTGGTGACCGGCAAGAAGAAGATCGCCGCGGCGAAGAAGACCGGCGCGAAGAAGGCCGCCGCGGCGACCAAGACCGCGAAGGCCGCGCCCGCCAAGAAGACCACCACCGCGGCCAAGAAGACCACCGCGAAGAAGACCGCGCCGGCCAAGACCACGGCCAAGGCCGCGGCGAAGAAGACCACCGCGAAGAAGACCACGGCGGCGAAGAAGACCACCGCCAGCGCGGCGAAGAAGACCACGGCGGCGAAGAAGACCACCGCCCGCAAGACCGCCACCAAGTCGGCCGCGAAGCGCACCCCGCGCAAGCGCTGACCGTCCGAACCGGGCGGCGCCGTCGGTGCCGCCCGGATCCCCGAGGCACGTCGCCACGCCCGGGCGTGCCCCGCCGTACCACCCTGTGCCGGCCACCGGAACTCCCGGTGGCCGGCACGTTGTCTGTGGCATGGGCCAGAGCGGGGCGGTGTCGGGTCGCGGGCGCGCGGACCGCGTCGACCCGGCCGCACGCGGCCAGCGCCGGACCGCGGCAAGGGGACGCCGTCGGCCGGAGTTGTCCCGGTACATAGACTCCTGTGCATGGCTTCCGGTCCGTCGCTGGGTATCGACTTCGGCACTTCCTCCACCGTCGGCGTGTTGCGGCGGGCCGACGGCTCGGTGCGGCCGCTGCTGTTCGACGGCACGCCGCTGCTGCCGTCCGCGGTCTACCTGGAGCCGTCCGGGCAGCTGCTGACCGGCCGGGACGCGATCCACGCCGCACGGCTCGACCCGACCCGGTTCGAGCCGGCGCCGAAGCGGCACATCGGCGAGGGCACCGTGCTGCTGGGCGGCACCGAGGTGACCGCGATCGCGTTGGCCGCCGCGGTGCTGCGCCGGGTCGCGGTCGAGGCGACCCGGGTCAACGGCACCGCGGTGCGCGAGCTGACCCTCACCCACCCGGCGACCTGGGCCGGCCCGCGGCGGGACGCGCTGGTCCAGGCCGCACGCCGGGCGGGGCTGCCACGGCCCCGGCTGGTCGCCGAACCGGTCGCCGCGGCGAGCTACTTCACCGAGGTGCTGGGGCACCGGATCCCGACCGGCTCCGCGGTGGTGGTGTACGACTTCGGCGCCGGCACCTTCGACGCCAGCGCCGTGCTCAGCGGTACGCACGGCTTCGACGCCGCCGTGGTCGACGGGCTGGAGATCGGCGGCCTGGACATCGACGAGGCGGTCGTCGGCTGGCTGGGCACCCGGTACGGGGCGGCCGACCCGGCCGGCTGGCAACGGCTCACCGCCCCGAGCGCCACCGGTGACCGGCGGGCCCGCGAGCAGCTGTGGACGGATGTCCGCGCCTGCAAGGAGCAGCTGTCCCGGTCGTCGTCGGCGCAGCTCGCCGTCCCGGTCCTGGAGGTCGACGCGCACCTGACCCGGGACGAGTTGGAACGGTTGGCGTCGCCGCTGGTGGAGCAGACCATCACCGCCACCGCGGACGTGATCCGGGCCGCGAAGCTGACCCCCAAGCAGATCGCCGGGGTGTTCCTGGTCGGTGGCGGCAGCCGGCTGCCGCTGGCGGCCTCGATGCTGCACCGTCGGCTCGGCATCGCATCCACCGCGATCGAGCAGCCGGAGCTGGTCGTCGCCGAGGGCAGCCTGCGTTCCCCGGAGGCCGGTGGCGGCACCGAGACCCGGATCCTGCCCGCCCTGGCCAACGGGGCCCGGTCCGCCGCGGGCGCGGGGCCCGGTTTCGGCGCGGCGGGCGGGCAGTGGCCGGCCGCGCCCACCGCCGGCGCGCGGCTTCCGTCCGGGCAACCGATCCCCGCCGCGCCGCAGGCGTCCGCGCCGCAGGCGCCGGCGCCCCGGTCGGCACCGCAGGCGCCAGTACCGCGGTCGACGCCGCAGGCGCCGGTACCGCGGTCGCCGGTTCCCGCTCCGCAGCCGGCCGTGCCGCGATCGCCGGCCCCGCAGCTCCCGGTTTCGGCAGCCACGTCTGCGCCGCACCGCGGTTCGGCCAGCAGCGAGAGGGCCGGCGCCGCGGCACCCACGGCCACCCGGCGGATGCCGGCCACGCCGCGATCGACCGGGCGGTCGGCGACCGCCGCCGGGGCCGGCCGGCCGTACCGGAGCAGGCGGGGCCGCAGCCGCCAGGCGGTGCTGGCCGCGGTTCTGGTGCTGCTGCTGGCCGGCGGCGGCCTCGCCGCCTGGTACGGCTACCGCCGGGCCACCGCCGCCGATGGCACCAGGTCGTCGGCGGGCGACGGCCGGCCCGGCTTCGTACCGGCCGGCTGGCAGGTGGCGGTGCCCTCGCTGGACGCGCAGAACGGCTGGCACGACAACGATGGCACCGCCGGCTCCTGCCGGTTGAAGGGCGGCACGCTGACCGCGACCCGCACCCGCACCGCCGACACCGGCATGTTCAGCTGTGGCGGTGGCCAGACCCACTACCGGAACGTGGCGCTGGACACGAGGGTCAGGGTGCAGGCCGGCTGCGCCGGAATCTGGCTGCGCACCGGCGACGTGCACGGCTACTTCCTCGCGATCTGCGCCGACTCGGTGGCGCTGCACGCGATCAGCGACACGGACCCGTCGGAGACGACCGCGCTGCACACCTGGCCGCTGTCCCGTTCGGCGATCGGTCGCTCGATCAGGATCGGTGTGCTGGCCCGCGACGACAACTTCACCGTGTACGCGAACGGCAGGAAGCTCGGTGCCCCGGTCCGCGACGACCAGATCACCACCGGCCGGATCGATCTCGGCGTGTTCGCGCCGAAGCACGACGCCACCGCCGTGTTCACCACCGCCCGCGCCTGGCACCCCGCCGACGCCGGCTGACCCGGGCCGGCCCGGCGCGGGCCGGCGCGGCCCCGCCTGGCGCGGCGCCCCCGCACGGCCCGGCACGGCCCGGCACAGCGCGGCGTCGGCCCGGCACAGCGCGGCCCGGCCCGGCACAGCGCGGCCCGGCCCGGCACAGCGCGGCGCGGCCCGGCCCGGCACAGCGCGGCGCGGCCCGGCGCGGCACACATCGACTGCCCGCTCGGTGCACGGGGCGGCGCATCAGCGAGGTTGTGGGAGGCGTCGCCCGAGGGCGGCGATGAGGACGCAGGCGGCGAGCTGGACGGCCAGTACGGCGGCCATCCCGTGCGCCGCGCCATCGCCGGCAGCGCCACCGGCCCCGGCCCCGGAACCGGAACCGGAACCGGAACCGGCGACCGTGGCGTACAGGCTGCCGAGCAGGGCGGTACCGAGGGCGAGGGCGGTCTGCTGGGTGGTGGTGAGGATGCCGCTGCCGGCGCCGGCCCGGTCGGCGGGTACGTCGGAGAGCACGACCCGGAAGATCGTCAGCGCGCCGACCGCCTGCCCGGCACCGGCGATCACCAGCGGCACGATCAGCAACAGCGGCGCACGGTGCGACCAGCCGAACAGGGCGACCGGAATCATCAACGCGATGCCGAGCCCCTGCACGGCCACCCCGAACGGCAGCGAGCGCCGGCCGAACCGGCCGATCAGCCGCGGGCTGAGCATGGAGAAGACGAAGAACGAGACGGCGAGCGGGCTGATCGCGAGTCCGGCGCCGAGCGGGCCGAGCCCGAGCCCCTGCTGCATGGCCAGGGCGTAGACGAACATGAAGCCGCCGAACCCGACGAAGAACGGGACCGCGGCGAGCAGCCCGCCACGGACGCCCGCCAACCGGAGCAGCGAGGGCGGCAGCAGCGGCACCCGGCCGGAGCGCTCGATCCGCCGTTCCACCAGGAAGAACGCGACGGCCGCGAACGGCGCCACGGCGAACAGGGCGAGCAGCCAGCCCGGCCAGCCGAGCGCGCGGCCCTCGGTCAGCGGTACCAGCAGTGCGGCGACGCCGACCGCCAGCAGCACGGTACCGGCAAGGTCGGCGCGGGCCGGCCGGTCGGACCGGGTCGCCGGCACGGTACGCACCGCGAGCAGCAGTGCGGTGAGCCCGATCGGCACGTTGATCAGGAAGATCGGCCGCCAGCCGGTGTTCGCGACGTTCGCGGCGAGCAGCAGCCCGCCGCCGACCTGGCCGATCAGGCTGGCGATCCCGGAGGTGGCGCCGAACCGGCCGATCGCCCGGGCCCGGCGGGTGCCGGTGGTGGTGGCCTGGATGGTGGCGAGCACCTGCGGCAGCATCAGGGCGCCGGCGGCGCCCTGCGCGATGCGCGCCGCGATCAGGGTCTGCACGTTCGGGGCGAGGCCGCAGACCAGCGAGGTGAGGGTGAACGCGGCGAGGCCGGTGAGGAACAGCCGGCGGCGGCCGAACGCGTCGCCGAGCCGGCCGCCCAGCACCAGCAGCAGCGCGTAGCTGATGCCGTACCCGGCGACGATCAGTTCCAGCGTGGCGGTGGAGGCGTGCAGGTCGCGGTCGATGGTGGGCAGTGCCACGTTGACGACCATGAAGTCGATCGGTGCCAGCGCGGCGCCGATCAGCAGGGTGGTCAGGCCGGCGGGGGTCAGCCCGCCGGGTGTCGCGCGCCGTTGGCGGGTCGGCCGGGTGGCGAGCAGGGTATCGGTCATGAGCACCACGCTCCGTCGCCGCTCAACCTGGTACCAGAGTGTGTTTATCCGGGTATCAGCACTACCTGGTAACGGGCTGACGGCCGCGGCATCGTAGGGGCATGAGCGAACTGCTGGGCACCTCCGGGACGCGGGACGAGGCGGCGCTGCGTCGGCGCGAGCTGGCCGACTTCCTGCGTACCCGGCGGGAGCGGCTGGTCCCGGCCCAGGTGGGGCTGCCGCCCGGCCGGCGCCGCCGCACCCGGGGCTGCGCCGGGAGGAGGTGGCGCAGCTGGCCGGCGTCGGGGTCACCTGGTACACGTGGTTGGAGCAGGGCCGCGACATCCAACCGTCGCTGCAGGTGTTGGAGGCGGTCGCACGCACCCTGCGGCTCGACCCGCACGAGCGGTCGCATCTGTTCCGGCTGGCGAACGTCCCGGCGCCGGAGGTGACGAAGGACTGCGCCGCGGTGTCGCCGGAGATCCAGCTGATGCTCACCCAGCTGGAGCCGTTCCCGGCGTGCGTGAAGAACGCCCGCACCGACATCCTGGCGTACAACCGGACCTACGACCGGATGCTCGGCGGGCTGTCCGCGATCCCGCCGGAACGGCGGAACACCACGCTGCTGCTGTTCACCGATGCGACGTTCCGCACCCGGATCGTCGACTGGGAGTCGAAGGCACCGATGGTGGTGGCGCAGTTCCGGGCCGCGATGGCCCGGCACGTCGCCGAGCCGGCCTGGAAGCAGTTGCTGCGCACGCTTCGGCGGGAGTCCCCGGAGTTCGCCGACCTGTGGGACCGGCACGACGTGCGGGAGCCGGAGAACCAGACGAAGGAGTACCTGACGGACGACGTCGGCCTGATCCGGCTGCGGTACACGAACCTCTGGTCCGGCCCGCGCAGCGAGACGCTGGTGACCACCTACACCCCGGCGGACCCGGAGTCGGCGGTCCGGCTGGAGCGGCTGTACGAGATCGTCGTCGAGGCCACCGCACCACCGCAGGCATGAGAGCTGGCCCACAGCCAGACTGGTTTTGTTAGCTAAGTAAATGACTTCTGCGCCAGAATGGCAGCTGGCGCGGAAGGGCGGGTGCGGCAGGAGTGGTTGCGGGGTTCGGCACGTGGGCCGGTGGCACGTTCCGTTCGCTGCGCGTCCGCAACTACCGGCTGTTCGCGACCGGCCAGATCGTCTCCAACACCGGCACCTGGATGCAGCGCATCGCGCAGGACTGGCTGGTGCTGAGCCTGACCAACTCGTCCACCGCGGTCGGCATCACCACCGCGCTGCAGTTCCTGCCGATGCTGCTGTTCGGGCTGTGGGGCGGCGTGCTCGCCGACCGCTACCCGAAGCGCCGCACCCTGATCTGCACCCAGTCCGCGATGGGTCTGCTCGCCGCGACGCTCGCGGTGCTCACCCTCACCGGCACCGTCCGCGTCTGGTACGTGTACCTGATCGCGCTGCTGCTCGGGTTCGCCACCGTGGTGGACAACCCGACCCGGCAGTCGTTCGTCACCGAGATGGTCGGCGAGAAGGACCTGCGCAACGCGGTGTCGCTCAACTCGGCGATCTTCCAGTCGGCCCGGCTGATCGGCCCGGCGGTCGCCGGCATCCTGATCAACGCGGTCGGCGCCGGCTGGGCGTTCGGGCTCAACGCGCTCAGCTTCGGCGGAGTGCTCACCGGCCTGGTCCTGATGCGACCGCACGAGCTGTTCCCGGCGCCCCGCATCGCCCGCGCCAGGGGCCAGCTGCGGGACGGGCTGCGCTACATCGCCGGCCGCCGCGAGCTGATCTGGCCGATCGTGCTGGTCGGGTTCGTCGGCACGTTCGGGTACAACTGGGCGATCGTGCTGTCCGCGTTCGCGAAGAACGTGTTCCATCACGGCGCCGGCACCTACGGCCTGTTCAACACGTTGATGGCGCTCGGCTCGCTGGTCGGTGCGCTGCTCGCGGCGCGCCGCGCCACCACCCGGCTGCGGCTGCTGGTCCTCGCCGCGGTCGGATTCGGCGCGCTGGAGATCGTCGCCGCGGTCACCCCGTGGTTCCTCGTCTTCGGGCCGCTGCTGCTGGTGATCGGGCTGGTCGGGATGACGTTCAACACCACCGCGAACGCCACCGTGCAGCTTGCCGCGGCACCGGAGATGCGTGGCCGGGTGATGGGCGTGTACATGCTGGTGTTCACCGGCGGTACCCCGATCGGCGGACCGCTGATCGGCTGGATCACCGAGACGTACGGCGCGCGCATCGGCCTGACCGTCGGCGGCGGGGTGGCCGCCCTCGCCGCCGCGGCGGTCGGCGGCATCCTCTACCGCACCCGGCGCGCGACGCCGCCGGCCCCGGTCCCGGACGCGGTCGAGGCGCCCGCCGCGCCCCGCGCCTGACCCCGCTCGTCCGCTCCGGTCGGACGCGGCACCGGCCCTCCGCGCTCGTCCGTTCCGGTCTGCGGCGTGAGCAGCCGGCGCAGCGCGGTCGGGGTGTGCCCCAGCTGCGCCCGCACCGTCCTGGTCAGGTGCGCCTGGTCGGCGAAGCCGAGCCGGGCGGCGAGGCCGGCCAGGTCGGACTCGCCCGCGCCGAGCCGGTCCAGCGCCCGACCGACCCGAACCCGGTTCCGGTACCGGGTCAGCGACACGCCCATTCGGACCGAGAACACCCGGCTCAGCCGGTACGGCGAGACCCCCAGCAGGGCGGACAGCGAGCACAGCCGCGCCGCCTCCGGCGCGTCGTCGAGGACCGCCGTGCGGGCCGCTGCCACCAGCGCCTGGTCTCGCACGCCCGGCCGCGGCTCCGGGTGCCCGGCGGCGGCCGCGACGAGGCCCAGCAGCTCCTCGACCAACGCGTAGTCGACATCGCCGCCGCGCGCCGCCGCCAGCAGCCGGCGATGCGCCAGCTCGATCCGGGCGTCGACGTACACCGACCGGGCGGCGGCGCGGCCGTCCCACAGCCCGGCCGCGAACGACACCGAGGTGCACGCGTCATCGCCGGCCGGATGGGCGAACCGCTCCTCCTCGTGCGGCGTGCCCAGGTAGCCGACGGTGCGGTCGAGATCAGCGGCGGCGCCGTCGGTCGCCCGGCGGAACCGGCCGTGCCGCACCAGCACCAGTCGGTGGTCGCCCCGGGCCGCCGGCCGCGTCCAGAGCACCTGCTCGTCCCGGCAGGTCACCGCGGTCACGGCGAACTCGGCGCGGGCGGCAAGGGTCACGGTGGCCAGCACCCGCCGAACCGTACGCCGGGGGTACGACAACGGTGCACCGCAAGGATGTTCAAGACGGCGCCGGGCGGTCGACCGGATGCTGGGGCGTGTCCTCGGCGAGTCACGAGGACACGCACGAGATCATCCGAGGGAGTCACCCATGCCAATCCAGGCAACACCCACCGCCATCATCCTCGACTGCGCCGACCCGAAGGGGTTGGCCGAGTTCTACCGGAACGCGACCGGATGGCGGATCACCGACAGCGACGCCGATTCGGCCTACCTGGGCGACGGGCCGGTGCAGCTCGCGTTCCAGCGGGTCGACGGCTACCGGGGGCCCGGCTGGCCGGACGCCGGCAAGCACGCGCACCTGGACTTCGCCGTCGACGACGTGGCCGCCGCGGTCACCGAACTGCTCGCCCTCGGCGCCGCGAAGCCGGAGTTCCAGCCCGGCGGCGACCAGTGGACGGTGCTCGCCGACCCGGAGGGCCACCCGTTCTGCATCGCCGCCACCTGATCAGGGAGTACACATGGCAGCCATCCACCAGGAGTTCGTCGTCGACGCCCGCCCCGAGGACGTCTGGGACGTCCTCGCCGACTACGGCGCGGTGCATCGGCGGCTCGCGCCCGGCTTCGTCGTCGACACGCAGTTGCACGACGACACCCGCACCGTCACATTCGCCGACGGGACCATCGTGCACGAGCGACTCGTCGACCTCGACGCGACGAGCCGCCGGGTCGCGTACACCGTCGTCGGCGGCAACCTGCATCCGTCCCATCACCATGCCTGGATGCAGGCGCTACCCGAGGCGGACGGCAGGACCCGGTTCGTCTGGCACACCGATGTCATCCCGGCCGACCTGGCCGGCCCGATCGCCGAGTTCGTGGAGCACGGTTCGACGGTCATCCGGACCACGCTGTCCGCCACCGGAGCGGTGCGCGGTTCGAGCTGACCGCGTACCGCGGCGGGTTCGGCGCAACCGCGTCGAACCCGCCGACGGGAACCGTCGCCGGTCAGGCGACGGGGACGGGGTGCTGGTCCAGCAGGAAGCCGGCGAGCTTGGCGACGAAGCCGGCCGGGTCCTCGGCCGGGGCGCCGTGCCCGGCGTCTATCTCCGCGTACCGGGCGTGCGCGATCCCGGCGAGCAGCGCCTGCTGCTGTTCCGGCGGGATGATCCGGTCGTGCGCGCTGGCCAGTACCAGCGTCGGTGCGGTGATCGCGGCCAGCCGGTCGGTGAGGTCGACGGTCAGGTCGACCTCGGTCTGCCGGTCGGTACCGGGCGCCAGGCCGCCGGCGAACTCGGCGAGCAGCAGCGCGTGGTCCTCGGCCGTGACCGACCCCCAGAACCGGGGACCGAGCGCGGTGAGCAGCAGCAGCTCGCAGAACAGCGTGCTGCCCTGCGCGGCGTCCTGCCGCAGCAGCGTCAGCCAGTACCGCAGCTCGACCGCCATCCGGGTGGTGGTGCGCACCCAGCCGGCGTGCAGCGCGAGCGAGCGGACCCGGTCCGGGTGCGTCGCGGCGAGTTCGGTGGCGACGACGGCGCCGAGCGAGTGGCCGGCCAGGTGGAAGTCGGCCAGCCCGGCGTGCTCGGCGGCGGCGAGTACCTCGTCGGCCAGGTCGGCGAGGGTGACCGGGCCGCCGTGGTCGGTGCTGTCGCCGGAGCCGGAGTAGTCCGGCGCCACGATGGTGAACCGGTCGGCGAGGTGCTCGGTCAGCGGCTGCCACTGGCTCCGGTCGGCGCCGGTGCCGTGCACCAGGACCAGGCCGGGCCCGGTACCGGTGACGTCGTAGCCGATGCGGGCGGGTCGGCCGCCGATGGTGGTCGGGGCGAACGGCATGGTGCTTCTCCTGTCGGTCTCAGACGGTGGTACGCAGGCGGCCGAGTACGGCGCGCAGCGCGGCGTTGAACTCGGCCGGGCGTTCCTGGTGCGGCAGGTGGCCGGAGCCGGGGATCACCGTGACGGTGGCCCCGGGGGTACGGGCGGCGCAGTCCTCGGCGACCGCGACCGGGATCTCGGCGTCCAGCTCGCCGTGCAGGTAGTGGATCGGTACCCGCAGGCCGGGCAGCGACGGCCGCGGGTCGTACGTGCGGAACTGGGCGAACTGGTCGTCGGCGAACGTGGACGAGTCGAGGATCTGCCGCACCGTCCAGTCGACGAGCGCCGGCGAGGTGCCCGGTGCGTACCAGTTGGCGACCCAGGCGGTCGCGAACCCGGCGCGGTCGCCGCGGATGGCGGACATGATCGCGGGCAGGTCCATGCCCTGCGCCGGCCAGTACCCGGGGCTGTCGACGGCGACGACGCCGCCGACCAGGTCCGGTCGGCGCAGCGCCAGTTCGGTGCCGAACACGCCGCCGACCGACGAGCCGACGACGACCGGCCGGTCCAGATCCAGCGCGCCGATCAGGGCGATCAGATCGGTGACGACGCCGTCGACGTCGTTGCTGGTGGCGGGGTGGTCGGAGCGGCCGCAGCCGCGCCAGTCGGGTACCACCACCCGGTGCTCGGCGGCGAACTCGGGGAGCTGGGCACCCCACACCCGGCCGCTGGTACCCCAGCCGTGCAGGAACAGGACCGGCTTCCCGGTTCCGGCGTCCTCGTAGTAGAGGCGGGTGTCGTGGACGGTCAGGTACGGCATCGTCGACTCCTCGGGGTGCTCGTCGTGCCGGGCGTTCGCGCTGCGGGGCCTTGGTGCTCGGTGGCTTCGCGCCCGATGACCCCAGACAACCGCCGGCGACGCCGTCGATCAACGGCTGACCTGCGACTACAGTGATCACGAAAACTGATCGATCGAGGTGCTCGTGGAACTGCGGCAACTGCGCTACTTCCGGACGCTGGCCGAGGAGCTGCACTTCGGCCGCGCCGCCGAGCGGCTGCACATCGTGCAGTCGGCGGTCAGCCAGCAGCTGCGCCGGCTGGAACGCGAGCTGGGCGTCGAGCTGTTCGACCGGAGTACCCGAACGGTCCGGCTCACCGAGGCCGGCCACCGGCTGCTGCCGTACGCCGAGCGGGTGCTCGCCGACGTCCAGGCGGCCCGGGCGGCGATCGACGACCTGCGCAGCCGGCAGGACGGTACGGTCCGGCTGGGCACCAGCACCGGGCTCGGTGCCCGGCTGGACGCGCTGCTGGGCCGGTTCCACGAACTCGCCCCGGAGGCGACGCTCGACCTGGTCACCGCGCCGACCGCGGAGAGGCTGCGGCGGGTCCGGTCCGGCGAGCTGGACGCGACACTGGTCCGCGGCGAGCATCCGGACACCGGTCTGGAGCTGCTGGCCGCCTGGCGCGACCCGCTGGTGGTGGCGCTGCCGGCCCGGCACGATCTGGCGGTGCGGTCCCGGGTCGAAATGGCCGCGCTGGCCGGGCTGCCGCTCCGGCTGGCGAGCCGGCAGCGCAACGCCCCGCTGTACGACCTGATCGTGGACTGCTGCCGCCAGGCCGGCTTCACCCCGACGCTGGGCCCGGAGTTCACCACCGACCAGGACACCCTGGCCGCGATCGGGTTCGGCACCCCGTCCTGGACGGTGTACTACGCGGCGCAGGCGGGCCGGATCGCCCCACCGGGCGTGGTGTTCCGGCCGCTGACCGGTCCGGAGCCGGTGATGCCCAGCTACCTCGCGGTGCGCCCGGACCCCCCGCGCGCCGAGCTGCGCGCCCTCATCGAGGCCGTAGCGCGGACGGCCCGCGACGCGCTAGCGTGACAAGCGTCACGCAAAGACGGCAGGAGGTTGCCCGAGCCGGCGACGACGCGACCCGTCGAGCCCGCGGGCAGCCTCGGAGCGGTACCGAGGGCCCGCCGGCGGCAACGCGCCCGTGGCCCGGATCGGGAGGCGCGGGTGCGCATCGGCGTGGTGCGGGAAACGGCGGCCGGCGAGCGCCGGGTGGCCATGGTGCCGGAGGTGGTGTCCCGGCTGGCGCGGCTGCCCGCCGAGGTGCTGGTGGCCAGCGGTGCGGGCGCGGCGGCACTGTTCGCCGACGCGGACTACACCCAGGTCGGCGCCCAGGTGGTCGAACCCGACACCGTGTACCGGACGGCCGACGTGCTGCTGTCCATCGGCCCACCGCCCGACGACCTGGCCGACCGAGTCCATAGTGGACAGACGTTGATCGGGCTGTACCGGCCGGCCAGCTGCCCGGAGCTGGTCGACCGGCTCGCCGCCGCCGGGGTCACGCTGATCAGCCTGGACCGGCTGCCCCGGACGCTGAGCCGGGCGCAGGCCGCCGACGCGCTGACCTCGCAGGCGAACGTCGCCGGCTACCGCGCGGCGCTGGTGGCCGCCGCCGCGTACCCGCGGTTCTTCCCGATGCTGGTCACCGCCGCCGGCACGGTACGGCCGGCCGAGGTGCTGGTGCTCGGCGCGGGTGTCGCCGGGTTGCAGGCGATCGGCACCGCGCGCCGGCTCGGCGCCCAGGTCCGGGCCTACGACGTGCGGCCGGACACCCGGGAGCAGGTCGAGTCGGTCGGCGGCACCTTCGTCACCCTGGACGACGTCGGCCCGGCCGAGGGCACCGGCGGGTACGCGCGGGCGCTCAGCGACGACGAGCAGCGGGTGCAGCAGGAGCGGCTCGCCGCGCAGGTCGCCCGGCACGACGTGGTGATCACGACCGCGCAGGTGCCCGGCGCCCGGCCGCCGCTGCTGGTCACCGCCGAGGCGGTGAAGGCGATGCGGCCCGGCTCGGTGCTCGTCGACCTAGCCGCCGGCCCGTACGGCGGGAACGTCGCGGACTCCGTCCCGGACGCGACGATCCGTACCGACAACGGCGTCACGGTGATCGGCGCCGGCAACCTCGCCTCGGAGATGGCGCCGGCCGCGTCCACCGCGTACGCCCGGAACGTCAGTGCGGTGCTGGCCGTGCTGGTCACCGACGGCGAGCTGCGCATCGACCCGACCGACGAGATCCAGGCCGGCATCGTGGTCACCCACGCCGGCCACCGCACCGGGGCGGCGTCGTGACGCGCAGCGGCACCCGGCGCGTCGTGACGCGCAGCGGCACCCGGCGCCCGGACCGCGGCGTCGGCACGCTCGGACCCGAGGAGGCGATGTCGTGACCGGCCTGTTGACCGACGTGACGATGTTCGTGCTGGCGGTGCTGGTCGGGTTCGAGGTGATCAGCAAGGTGCCGGCCACCCTGCACACGCCGCTGATGTCCGGCGCCAACTCGATCCACGGCATCATCCTGCTCGGCGTGGTCGTCGTCGCCGGCTCCGCCCGCACCCCGCTGGAGTACGCGCTGGTCGCCGTCGCCGCGGCCTTCGCCACCGCGAACGTGGTCGGCGGTTACCTGGTCACCGACCGGATGCTGGAGATGTTCCGGACCCGGGAGGGTCGATGAACGCGGTGACGCAGCTCGGCTACCTGGCCGCCGCCGTGGCGTTCGTGCTCGGCCTGCACCTGATGAACTCGCCGGCCACCGCGCGCCGCGGCAACCTGCTGTCCGCCGCCGGGATGGCGGTGGCGCTGGCGATCACCGCGGTACGGCTGGCCCGCAACACCGACACGCTCACCGGCCCGGTGGTCCTGCTCGCCGGGGTGGCGGTCGGTGCGGCCGGCGGCGCGTTGCTGGCCCGGCGGGTACCGATGACCGGGATGCCGCAGCTGGTCAGCCTGTTCAACGCGGTGGGCGGCGGCGCGGCGGCGCTGGTCGCGGTCACCGAGTACGTCCGGCTGTCGCCCGCGGTGGGCGCGCAGATCACGGTCAGCGCGCTGCTGGACGTGGTGATCGGTGGCGTCACGTTCACCGGTTCACTGATCGCCGCCGGCAAGCTGCAGGGCTGGGTGACCGGCAACCCGGTGCTGTTCCCGGGCCGGCGGGTGGTCAGCGCCGCGCTGGTCGCGATCGTGGTCGCCGGCGCCGTCTGGTTGCTGGTCACCCCGAACGTGCCGGTACTGGTCGTGGTGATCGTGGCCGCCGCGGCGTTCGGGGTGGCGATGGTGCTGCCGATCGGCGGTGCCGACATGCCGGTGGTGATCTCGCTGCTGAACGCGTTCACCGGCACCGCGGTGGCGATGGCCGGGTTCGTGCTGCACTCGGTGGCACTGATCATCGCCGGTGCGCTGGTCGGTGCGTCCGGCACGATCCTGACCAAGCTGATGGCCGACGCGATGAACCGTTCGGTGGTGGCGGTGCTGGTCGGCGGCTTCGGTACCGGTGACACCGGCCCGGCGGCGGTCGGCGCCGCGGACACCTCGGTACGGTCGGTGACCGCGGAGGACGCCGCGATCCAGCTGGCGTACGCCCGGAAGGTGATCGTGGTGCCCGGCTACGGGTTGGCCGCCGCGCAGGCGCAGCACGAACTGTCCGGGCTGGTGGAGCTGCTGATCGAGCGTGGCGTGGACGTCTGCTACGCGATCCATCCGGTCGCCGGCCGGATGCCCGGCCACATGAACGTGCTGCTCGCCGAGGCGAACGTGCCGTACCCGATGTTGAAGGAGATGGACGAGGTCAACGACGAGTTCGCGGCGACCGACGTGGCGCTGGTGGTCGGCGCGAACGACGTGACCAACCCGGCCGCCCGCCGGCCCGGCAACCCGGTGTCCGGGATGCCGATCCTGAACGTGGACGCGGCCCGCAGCGTCATCGTGATCAAGCGCTCGATGGGCCACGGGTACGCCGGGATCGACAACGAGCTGTACTCCGCGCCGGGCACCGGCATGCTGTTCGCCGACGCCAGGACCGCGCTGGCCGAGCTCACCGCGTCGGTTCGGACTCTGGTCGGCTGACCGGGTTCCGGGCGCGCTCGCGGGCGTCGAGGATGTCCGGGACGTGGGCTTCCGCCCACTCCCGGACGGCCCGCAGCGGAACCAGCAGGGACCGGCCGAGGTCGGTGAGCCCGTACTCGACGCGGGGCGGCTGCTCGGCGTAGTCGACCCGGGTGAGCAGCCCGTCCTCCTGCATCGTGCGCAGCGTCTCGGTCAGCACCTTCGGGGTGACGCCCTGGATCCTCGCCACCAGGGCGGTGAACCGCAGCGGGCCGTCCTCCAGCGCGTTCACCACGAACACCGTCCACCGCGCCCCGATGCGATGCAGCACCACCCGGGACGGGCAGGTGGCGGACATGACGTTGTAGCCCACGGCGACTCCTCCGCCTCCGGTTACGTTGAAGTACCTGGTTACTTTTCCATAGTGTACGTCGGCGAGGACCACCGACGGAGCGGAGAAGCACCATGGGTAACGGACTGGCCGGTCAATCGGTGCTCGTGCTGGGCGCACGACACCTGGGCACGGCGATCGCGGCAGCCGCCACCGCCGAGGGCGCGCGGGTACACGTCGCGTCCCACCGGCCCGGCGGGCTGCACATCGACCTGCGCGACGAGGCGACCATCGCCGCCGCCGCCGCGGAACTCGGAGCGGTCGACCACGTGATCAACACGGCGGCGTCGCCACACGCGGTCCCGATCCGCGAACTGGACCGGGACAAGACGGTCGACGCCTTCACCGCCAAGGTGCTCGGGCCGCTGCTGCTCGCCAAGCACTTCACGATCCGGCGATCACTGCTGCTGTTCTCCGGCCAGGTCGGCTGGCGCCCGGCCGCCGGCAGCGTCGTGACGGGCGTGACGAACGGGGCGGCCGCGTTCGCCGCGCGGCACCTGGCCGTCGAACTGGCGCCGGTGCGGGTCAACGCGCTGTCGCCGGGAATCGTCGACTCCGGCGCCTGGGACGCCAAGGGCGAGGCGAAGCCGGGCTTCCTCGCCACCGCCGCGCAGCGGACCCTGGTCGGCCGTACCGGCACCGTCGCCGACGTGACCGACGCGGTGCTGTGGCTGTTGCAGGCCGACTTTCTCACCGGCGAGACCATCCACCTGGAGGGCGGCCGCCGCTGACCGCGGACTCAGCAGGCGAGGCGGGCGGCGAGTTCGGCGGCGGTGGGCGGGTCGGCGCCCGGCCGGCCGCAGGTGATCGCGGCGGCGGTCAACGCCCGGCGCAGCACCTGCCGGGCGGCGTCGGCGGGCAGCGCCGGCAGCGTGTCGACGGTCAGCGCGCCGGCCCGGAGCAGCCCGTCCAGCAGCGCGGACATGCAGGCGTCGCCGGCACCGACGGTGTCCACCACGTCGACCGGCGGCGCCGCGCACCGCAGCTGGTACCCGGCGGTGGCCAGGTAGCCACCGTCGGCGCCCAGCGTCACCACGACCAGGTCCGAACCGGCGGCAAGCCAGCGCGCCGCGACCGCCTCGACCGGCTCACCCGGGTACAGCCAGGCCAGGTCGTCGGCGGACGCCTTGACCAGGTGCGCCAGCGGCACGAACCGGGCGACCTGGGCGCGGGCGTACTCGACCGGGCCGTGCAGCGTCGGCCGGATGTTCGGGTCGTACGAGACGACGGTCCCGCCGCGCACCCCGGCCAGCATGTCGGCCAGGACCGCGTCGCCCGGCGCCAGGGTGGCGAGCGACCCGGCGTGCACCGCCACCGAACCCGGATACGGCGTCAGGTCCTTCGGCGCCCAGCTCAGGTCGAACTCGTACGACGCGGCGCCGTCGGCACTCAACCGGGCGGTCGCGGTCGCGGTACGGGCCGCGCCGGAATCGCTGCGGTCCAGCGCGACACCCGCCGCGCCGAGCCGGTCCGCGATCCGCGCGCCGTGCTCGTCCGGCCCGTACTGGGTGATCAACCCGACCGGGTCGCCGAGCCGGGCCAGGCCCAGCGCCACGTTCGCCGGCGAGCCGCCGACGTGCTCGACCGGCTCGGCGGCCCCGGGCCGCCACACCACATCCACCAGGGCCTCGCCGATCACCGTGAACACGGTTGCCGATCGTAGCCGCCATCCCGTCCGCCGACCGCCACCCGGCGCCCCGGATCGCCGACACCCGGCAAACGGGCACCGCCACCACCCGATCCGGTCACCGCACCGGCCCCCGACCAGCATGCCGGACCGCCCCGGCAGCCCCCGTCCGGCAACGAGGCGCCGGCGCCGAGTGCGGCCCGACCGCGCAGCCGGGTCGCTTCCCGGCCAGTCCCGCTTCCCGGCCAGTCGGCTCGGGGCCCTACCGATCCGAGGGTTCCGGCGGCAGGATCGAGGTGCGGGCTCGATAGTGGGGTGGGAAGGGAGGCAACGATGCCCAAGGTGATCATCCTGACCGGCGACGCGGCCGAGTCGTTGGAGGTGATGTACCCGTACCAGCGGCTCCAGGAGGAGGGGTACGAGGTGGACATCGCCGCTCCGGCGGTGAAGAAGCTCCAGTTCGTGGTGCACGACTTCGTGGACGGCTTCGACACGTACACCGAGAAGCTCGGCTACACCTGGCCGGCGAACGTGGCGTTCGCCGACGTCGACCCGAACGACTACGTGGCGATGGTGGTGCCGGGCGGTCGCGCACCCGAGTACATCCGGAACGACCCGGACTTCCAGCGCATCGTGCGGCACTTCTTCGAGGCCGACCTGCCGGTGGCGCACCTGTGCCACGCCGCGCAGGGGCTGGCCGCGTCCGGCGTGCTGGAGGGCCGCCGGACGGCCGCCTACCCGGCGCTGAAGCCGGACGTCGAGGCGGCCGGCGCCGAGTTCGTGGACGCCGCCGCGGTGGTCGACGGGCAGATGGTGTCGGCCCGCGCCTGGCCGGACCACCCGTCCTGGTTCGGCGAGTTCATGACGCTGCTGCGCAAGAAGGCACCCGCCTCGACCTGATCGGTACCGGCGCCCCGGTTGCGGCGCCGTCGCGGGGACCGGGCATCCTGTCAGGCGTGCGCCGCCGGCGCACGGACTACCAGCACCTGTCCCGCCATCGAGCCACGGTGGCGGGACAACTGGTCGGCAGCCTTTGCTCTGCCTACCTGAGCGCACCACCCGGTGGTGCAGGTAGGTAACCAGAGCAAAGGGATCGGCAAACCATGTCTGCTCCCGGTCTGTTCCCGGGCACACTCGGCAGATTCGCCGGCCGCGCCACCCCGCGACGGGGATGATGGTGCGCGAGGAGGTCGGCGCATGGAATTCGACATGGTGGTGGAGATCCCCGCGGGGTCGCGGAACAAGTACGAGATGGACCACAAGACCCAGCGCATCCGGCTCGACCGCACGCTGTTCACCGCGACCCGCTACCCGGCCGACTACGGGTTCGTGCCGGACTCGCTCGGCGAGGACGGCGATCCGCTCGACGCGATGGTGCTGCTGCTCGACGAGCCGACCTTCCCCGGCTGCGTCATCGCGGTCCGGCCGGTCGCGGTGTTCTGGATGCGCGACGAGCACGGCCCGGACGCCAAGGTGATGTGCGTGCCGGCCGGCGACCACCGGTTCGACCACATCCGGGACATCGGCGACCTGCCCCGCCACCTGCGCGACGAGATCGGCCACTTCTTCGACGTGTACAAGGCGCTGGAGCCCGGCAAGGACACCGAGATCCGCGGCTGGCAGGGCCGGCTGCACGCCGAGGCCGAGGTCAACGCCGCCTGGGAGCGCGCCGCCGGCGAACACTTCTGACCGCGGCCCGCACCGAGCCCATGCTTCGCTACGCGAAGGTGATGGCGGTGGCGTGCAGGGTGCCGTCCTTGCCGGCGTGGCCGCTGACCACCAGGGTCGTCCCGACGCTGATCGCGCCCACCGACGGGAACCCGTCCACGGTCGTACCGTCGTCGGCCTCGACGCCGATGGTCGCGCCGCTGTCCAGGGTCAGCGTCAACTGCCAGCCGTGGTCGATCGGGTGGATCGAGTAGAGCGTGCCGGTGCACACCGTCGTGATGCCGACCGCGCCGTACCCGTCGACGTACCGGCAGGTCGAGGTGTCCGGCGACGGCACCGCGAACTCGGGCACCCGGACCGGGATCTGGGTCGAACTGGCCGTCGTCGCCGTCTCGTCGGCCGGCGCCGGCGCGCTCGCCCGCTGCACCACCATCCCGCCCGCGAAACCGATGGCGAGCAGCCCGACGGCACCGGCGACCAGGTAACGCCGGGGCAGCGACACCGAGGCCGACCGGCGGCCGGTCGGCGGCTCCGCGTCGTTCTCGGTCAACTGGTCGACGGTGCCCTCGTCGTCGAGGTCGTCGGACAGCTCGATCAGCGGCATCGGCTCGCCGTCGTCGTCCGGTTCGTCGTCCCGCCACCGGTGGGTACTGCGCATCGCTCCTCCCCGGTGGCACGGACGCCAACGCCGGTGCCACAACGGAATTGTGGCACCGGCGGGCGGGCCACGCCGGCCGGTCGGCGGGTCGCTGCCCGCAAGGGGACGCCCCGGCGTGGGTACCGGGCCACCCGCGGGCAGTCACGGCCGGCGTGGCAGTGCGAGCAATGCTGTTGGTGGTCCCGCCGTCGCGGCTCAGCGGCGGGTCGGGTGCCAGAATCGGCGCGCCCACAGGGCGCGGATCGTCCGGTCCGCAGGCGGCTCCGCGGGCGGCGCCAGCTGCTCGGTGGTCATGGTGAGCGAATTGACCAGTGACATCACCCCGTCGGTGCTGGTGCGCACCTCGTGGGCCAGGTCGCGGATCGTGTTGGCCATCGTGGCTCCTTGGGTCGAGCAATCCACGCTCATCCCCAGTAGGCACCAAACGCAGCGCGTTGTCACCCCTACCCGCGGCAATTTCGCCGTGCTCCATACCACTTTCGGGTTCACCGGCCCGTTCCGGCTACTGCTCGGTGACGTCCGCCGCCACGATCACACCACCCCGCACCGTGTAGGTACCGGCGTACTCCTTGACCGAGCCGTCGGTCTGGTACGCCGACAGCGACACCGATACCACGTCCCCGGACACCCCCTGCACGGTCACCACGTCCATCGCGGTGGTGTCGAACCCGGCCGCGAAGTGGTCGTACGAGGAGTCCAGGTTCTTGCCGCCCAGCTGCCAGGCGGACCAGTAGTCCGTGTTGTTGATCGCATCGAAGTACGCGTAGACGACCGCCGCCGGATCCTCCGGTGCGGCCGGAACGGTCGACGGCACCGGTACCGGCACCACGGACGGGCTGGGCGCCACCGGCGCCTGACTGGGCGGCGGCGTCGTACCGTCCGACTTCGGCGCGGCCGTGGTCGGGCTCGCCGAGTGCGAGGACGCGGCGCCCCGATGCGGCTCCCGGTCAATCCCGATCATGCAGCCGGCCAGGAGCAGCGCAGGCAGCAGGCAGCACACCAGCCGCAGCGCGAGCCGTCCGGACATGCCCGGCACCTCCTCCCGGTCGGGAGGCGCCCTCACCGTACGGCGTGGGCAGCGGCGGCGACACCGCCGGGGCATCCGTTCGGGCGTACCACGTCCGGATCGTCCGGCACACCGAACCACCCTCCGGACCTCGGCCGAACGTACCGGTACCAGATCATCCACAATGGACCGTCAGCGGTGGCCGGCAGCGCCCGCCGAGGGGCCGGAACGACGTGCGGGCGACGGTCAGGGGAAGTCGACGCGCATCACGACCCGGCGCAGGCTGGGCGTGCTGACCTCGCGGAAACCGGCCTCGGCGAACACCTGGACGCTGCCCACGTGCAGCTCGCCCCAGGTGATCTCCCTGCCCGGTTCGGTGCGCATCGGGTAGCCCTCCACCGCCCGCGCGCCCTGGTCACGGGCGTACCCGACGGTCGCGGCAGCCAGCGGGTAGGTCAGGCCGCGCTTGCGGAATCCCTTGCGTACCACGAAACAGGTCACCGCCCAGACGGTGTCGTCCTGCTTGTCCTCGGCGCGGTCGCGCCACACGGTGCGGCTGGTGACGAGCTTCGGATAGGCGGTCCGCGGCTGCACCGCCACCCAGCCGACCGGCTCGCCGTCCAGGTAGCCGACCAGCCCGCTGGTGGACCCGGCATCCGGCTCGCCGCACCGGGTCTGCTCGTACAGCCGGTCCCGCCGCTGCTGGTCGGTCAGCTCGGTCCACACCCAGCCACGCACCTTGAACCGCTGGCAGTTGCAGCGGCCCGAATAGTCCGCGGTGCCGAACACCGCGCGCAGGTCGGCCCGGCTCGCCCGGTTCGCCGGTACGACCGTCACCGCCGCCGGGTCGATCGCCGAAGGCCCCGTCACGCTGTCCATGCCGCACGCTAACCCGGATCGACACCGCCATGGGATCCAGCCGAGCGTTTCGTCCCCACCCGTACCGTTCGACGGCCGGCGTCCCGTGCCCCGCCGTCTCCACCTCCTGCGGCTCCACCCCGCAGCGATCGCCGCGGGGCGTTCCCCGGGTTGCTTCCGCTGCCGCGGTCCGCGCTTGACCCTGACGTCGCAGGAGGCTCGACGATCGGGGTATGACCGACAACGACGCGTCCGAGCGCACCGACGAGCAGCACTACCTCAGCCCCGTACCGATGCCGGCCGAGGACGCCGTTCCGCCGGGGATCTGCCGCCAGATCTACGGGATGGCAACGTATCTCAGCGTCCCGACCGCGGACCTCGCCGCCTCGACCGACTTCTGGGTACGCGGGCTCGGCTTCGTCGAGCTGTTCGCCGTACCGGGCCGGGTGGTGCACCTGCGCCGGTGGGCCTTCCAGGACGTCCTGCTGGTACCGGGCGAGCCGGCCGCCACGCCGTCCGCGGCACACCTCGGCATCTCCTGCGTGCTCGGCGAGATCGAGCCGACCCGGGCCCGCTGCGAACAGCTCGCGCCGGGCTGCACCAGCGGCCCCGACGAGAAGCCGTGGAACGCGGTCGAACTGACCGTCGTCACCCCGGAACGGCAGCGGGTGGTGTGCACCGCCGCCCACCCGCTCGACCCGACCAGCGCGACGGCGGACTACCTGCGCGCCAGCGGTTTCGACATCCCGCAACCGTGACGACCGTGCATCACGGCCCGCTCGCCGGTCCGGTTCGTGGCCGCGGTCCGGCCATCGGCACCGGCTGGGCCGGGGCGGCGCGCCACACTGGGCGGATGAGCTCCGACGAACAGGCGGGCGGGTACACGGTCGGGCCGGCCGCGAAGCTGGTCGGCGTCAGCGTGAAGACGCTGCACCACTGGGACTCGATCGGGCTGGTCCGGCCGAGCGGGCGGACCCCCGGCGGCTACCGGGTCTACTCGCCCGACGACGTGGCCCGGATCCACCGGGTGCTGGTCTACCGCGAACTCGGGTTCCCGCTCGCCGAGATCGGCCCGATCCTCGACGATCCCGGTACCGACCCGCGCGACCAGCTGCGCCGGCAGCGGTCCGAGCTGGCGTCCCGGCGTTCCCGGATCGAGGAGATGATCGCCGCGGTCGACCGGATGCTCGACGCCACCCGGCGCGGCATCCGGTTGACCGCCGAGGAGCAGGTCGAGATCTTCGGTACGGACTGGCGGCCGGACCGGGTCGACGAGGCGGAGCAGCGCTGGGGCGACACCGCGCAGTGGCAGCAGTACACCGAGCGGGCCGCCGCGCTGACCGCCGACGACTGGCGGACCGTCGCGGGTTCGATCGAGGCGCTGACCGCCGAGCTGGCCGCCGCCTGCCGGGCCGGTGTCCCGGCCGGGTCCGCCGAGGCGAACGCGCTGGCCGAGCGGCACCGCACGATGATGGAGACGTACTTCGACTGCACCCACTCGATGCACGTGTGCCTGGGCCGGATGATGGCCGCCGACGCCGGCTACGTCGAGTACTACGAGCGGTTCGCGCCCGGCCTCGCCGGCTGGCTGTGCGCCGCGATCGCCGCCAACGCCGCCGCGCACGGCACCGATCCCGCCACCGCAACCTGGCAGTGACCTCGGCCCGGTGACCGGGCCGCGCCCGCCGCCGGTGGCCACGCGGCGACCTGGTCGGCGTCGCAGCGCCACCCACGAGCCGGACGGCGCCCCGGTGCCGCCCGTACCCGGTGACGAGCCGGACGGCGCCCCGGTGCCGCTCATGCCCCGCACGCCGCGAGCGCCCGGAATCAGCGTGCGCCGAGGTGCGTCCCGACCCGGCGGGCGAACGCGGCCACCGCAGCGGGGTCCAGGCCGGCCGCCGGGCACGGCAGTTGCTCCAGCGCCGCGGCGAGCGCGGACCGCTGCGCCGCACCCGTCGTACCGGCGGAGACCACGAGCACGTCGACGTCGCTGCGCCGGGCGTCGAACCCACCCAGTGCCGCCGAACCGTGCAGGTAACAGCCGACCAGGTCGTCGCCCAGGGTGGCCGCGGCCACCGCGGCGAGCGCCGACAGGTACCGTTCCGTCGTCTCCTCCACCGCACCGACGGTAGCCGCCGGGAATGCGGAGGAGCAGCGGGCCGCCGGCGGCTAAGCTGCCGGGGCATGCCCGGCCTGCGGGCGTGCCGCACCGGGAAGCCCGCCGGCGCCGGGAGGAGAGCAGTGAGCCGCGCACCCCGTACCCCGCCACCCACCGAACGGCTCGGGTTCCGACCGATGGCCGACGAGGATCTCGACGACCTGGCCGCGCTGCTCGGCGACCCGGCCGTGATGCGGTACTACCCGCGGCCCAAGACCCGGGACGAGGCGCGCGGCTGGATCGACTGGAACCAGCGGCTCTACCGCGACGAGGGGTACGGGCTGTGGGTGGTCGAACTGCGCGAGACCGGCGAGTTCGTCGGGGACTGCGGCCTCACCCCGCAGCAGGTCGACGGCGTCACCGAACTGGAGGTCGGATACCACGTGCGAACCGCGCTGCAGGGCCGGGGCCTCGCCACCGAGGCCGCGGCGGCCTGCCGCGACTTCGCCCGTGACGTCCTCGGCGCGACCCGGCTGGTGGCGATCATCCGCCCGGACAACCTCCCGTCGCAGCGCGTCGCCACCAAGATCGGCCTCCCCTTCGAACGCACCGCGACCTCGCACGACCTCCCCGTCCACCTGCACGCCACCACCTGGCCAACGCACTCCTGACGCCGCGCCGGCAGTCGGCACGCAGCGCGCCACGCCCGCAGGCGCATCCGCGCGACCGCCGCCGCGTCGCCGCGCAGCGGGGGCAGCGGGGCAGCGGGGGCAGCGGGGGCAGCGGGGGCAGCGGGGGCAGCCCTACACCGGTGCTCGGTCGGTGTCCGGGGCACGACCGGGAGGGCGGCGGGAGCCGGCGACACTCCTGCCCGCCGGTCACGGCTTGGGGCGGACCATCCGGAGGTTGAGCAGTCGGTCCCGCCAGCGTTCGCGTTCGCCGGTGGCGACGAAGCCGTACCGGGCGTAGAAGCGCACCGCCCGGGTGTTGAAGGCGCTGACCCACAGCCGGATCGGCGCCGCGCCAGCCCAACCCAGGAACTCGGCCATCAGCCGGTCCGCGACTCCGGTCCCTTGCGCCTCGGCGAGCAGGTACATCGGGCCGAGCGTCACGGCGTCGGTGCGATGCCCGTACAGGAAGCCAACGACCCCGGCGTTCGAGCCAGCACCGGCGAGGTCGTGCTGCCGGCTCCCGGCACGGCAGTCCGGCCGGGAGCCGACGCGGGCGTCCAGCCGGACGATTCGGCAGAACACCCGGTCGGGCTCCCGCCGCGCCGCCGCGATCTCGGCCGCCCAGCCGGCGGTCCCCTCCTCGGTACCGAGATACCCCAGATTCGCCGCGATCCACCCGGCGTCCACCCCCGAGCCGACCCCGTCGTACGTCTCGTGCCACGCCCGCAGGTGCGTCCGCGCGACCGCCGCCGCGTCGCCGACGGCAGGCACCTCGATCGTGTAGTCGCCGACGGCCTTCCCGTCCGGTGCGCCGGTGCGATCCATCAGAGGTCGACCGCGTACCGGTGGAGGGGGCCGGCGTCGTCCAGATCGGTGACGGTGAGCCGCATCCCGAGCGCTTCCACCACCCGCCGGGACCCGACGTTGTCCGGCCGGATCGTGGCCCACACCCGGCTCAACCCCGCGGCACGGCACTCGTCGACGACCGCCGTCGCCGCCTCGGTGGCCAGCCCACGGCGCCGGTACCGTCCGGCGATCCGGTAGCCCAGCTCCGACTCCGCCACCGCCGGCCCGCGGCGAACCCCGCAGGTACCGACCAGATCTCCGGTCTCCCGGTCGCACAGCACGTACGAGCAGAGCCCGGCGGTGCGTTGCTCGTCGATCCGGTGCGCGACCCACCGCTCGGTCCGCTCCAGCGACCGGAACGGGCTCCGCGACCCGGCCGACATCGCCGGCTCCGCCAACGCCTCGTACAGCCGGATCGCGTCGGCCTCGGTCACCGCCGCCAGCCGCAACCGCCCGCTCCCCAACAACCCGCGCATCACGTCCACACCCCCGTACGGCCCGGCAAGCATCGTCTCACCGGAACCGTCCCCGCGGTCAGGGCAATCGGGCGGCGGCGAAGGCCAGCTGGTGGTCGATGTCCGCCGGCCCGTGGTGCCGGATCGTCCAGTCGACCATGCGCAGGCCCATGTGCGCCCAGTACCGGTGCAGGGCGGACGGTGGGATGGCATCGAGCGCCCTGTCGAGCCTTCGGATCGCGGCCGGATCGACCCGCGGGTACTGCGGATCGAGCGCGATGCCCCAGGCAAGATCGAACCGCAAGGTGACCAGCCCGAACCGTCGATCGCCACGTGCCAGCCCGTTGTACCCGTGCCAGTCGACGACGCCGGTGATCTCGCCCGAGGCGTCGACCAGGATGTTTCCCGGCGTGAGGTCGAGGTGCACCACATCGTCGCCGGTCATCCGGTCACCGTGCATCTCGCCGAGCGCCCGGATCTGGGCGAGCAACCGCCGGCTTCGATCGTCGTATCCAGCAAGGCTGTCGTGCCGGCACAGGATCCGCCCACCGATCCGGAGATGCAGGTCTGGATTGGCCGTCTCAGGATGTTCGGCCAGCAACCCCGTGAACCGCCGGGTCAGGTCCTCGACCGCCTCGATGGTGCCACCGGTGATGCGCCGCGCCGGTTGACCGGGGAGCCGTTCCTGCACGACGACGGTGTGCCCATCGACAGCCGTGACGAGTTGGTATCGCGGTACCGGGATGTCAACGGATCGCATCAGGTCGAGGATCCGCCCGGTCTGCAGCAGCCGGTCCGGCGTTCCGGACGCAACCGTAAGAACTCCTGGCCGACCGTCCGGCCAGCGAACGTACCCGGCGCCGCCGGACTCACCCTGCTCGGCCAGGCCGAGCAGGGTGAGTCCGATGCTCTTCTCGGCGTTGAGCTGTCCGACCAGTCGCTCCGCATTCAGCCGCGGTACCGCCATGCCCGCCAACGATACCGACTCGGCCGGCGTCGGCAGATCGTCGAGGCCCGGCGTGTGGAAGGGGGCAACGCGGCGTCTCGGCGCAGGTGGCGAGGTCGTCGCAGCCGGCGGCGACTGCCTCTCGCAGGGTGGCCCGGATCGCGGTCAGCTCGGCGATGCGCCGCTCCACCTCGGCCAGCTTCGCAACGGCGAGCCGGTGCGGTCCGGTGTGCCGCCGGGCCGTGGCGAGCAGGCCGGCGATCTCGTCGAGGGTGAACCCCAGGCGCTGCGCGGTCTTGATGGTACGCAGCACCTGCACGGTCTCGGCCGGGTACTGCCGGTGCCCTCCCGGCGTGCGCGCCGGCTCGGCGACCAGCCCGCGGCGCTCGTAGTACCGCAGGGTCTGCCGGTTGACGCCGGCCGCGGCGGCGACCTGGCCGGACCGCAACGGCTCCCGCTCGACGCCGATCTGGCCGGACCGCAACGGCTCCCGCTCGACGGCGACCTGGCCGGACCCGAACGCCTGGTGCTCCGCGGGAACCTGGCCGGACCGCGGCGAGCCGGTCATCACCGCACACCCGCCATCGCCGTCGCGGCGCGGGCGGCGAGCGCCGTCAGCACCGCGCTGTGCGAGGCCGGCACCTCGATGTCCAAAGTCAACCCGCCGTCCGACATCCGCAGCGTGAAACCGAAGAACGTGCAGCAGGAACCCTCCCGCATCGCCAGGTCCGCGACCCGTGCCGCGGCGGCCGGCGCCGGCTCGAACCCGATCCGTACCGTCGTCTCGGTCGGCCGCTCGACGGACCGCCCGGACTCGGCGAACACCTCGTCGAACGCCGCCAGTCGCAGCGGTCGGTCCACCGCCGGCAGGGTGCACGCCGCCGGTACCCGCGACGCCTCGTCCCTCGTCTGCCCCATGCCTCGACGGTAAACCCGTACCCAGGTACGAGATGCAACCCGGATCCGGCCGCGGGGCTCGGCGTAGAGGACGCCGAGAACGTGCCGCGTCGCCAGCCGGCGCCGGAACCGCCCGAAGTCGCCGCGGGTCAGCGGCCGGAACGAGACCGCATCACCCCGCATCGTGCCGCCCGGACCGAGGTGGTTGCCGCGTCGATGCCTGATCGTGGCGGCCGAAGGCGAACAGCGCATCGAGGTTCGGCGGGCGGCGACGCCACTCGGCCCGATCCCGAAGGTCCCACCGCTCGCCGGCCGGCCGGCCGGTACGGGTCGGCGGCTCGTCGCCGGCCGACGCTACCGCCGCCCAGAAGGCGTCTGCATCGCCGGTGACCTGCTCGTACGCCCGGGCTGCCGCGAACAGCAGCCGCTCGTCCCCGATCCACCGGTCGCGGCCGGCGCCGTCGCTCACGCCCCGTACAGCGGGGTGCGCGGCGAGCGAATCCGGGTCGGCGACCGCCCGCTCGAACGCGTCCCTGCCCAACCCGACGAGCCCGGCCCGGAACTCGGCGAAGCCGTCGTCGGACAGGAACCCGTACTCGATGATCCAGCGGGCCGCGCACAGATCCCAGGTGTCGGCCCGCTCGCACACCCGCCCGAGCACCCGGTCGAAGGCGACGATCTCCGGCAGCGGGAGCCGCGTCAGCTCGGCGACCAGCGCCTCCGCGGTCGATTCCGGTACGCCGGCCTCCACGGCCCGGTCCGCCGCCGATCCCGCCGCGTCGCGCGCCCGCCGCACCAGCTGCCAGAACTCATCGACATCCATGCCTCCAGCGTCCCCCAGCGCGGATACGCTTCCGTGGGTGATCCCGACCCTGGACGGCCTCACCCTGGACCTGGTGCCACACTGCGCCTCGGTACAACCTTCGGACTGGCCTGGCGCCCACGACGAGCGCCCCCTGACGGAGGCTGGTCACCAGCAGGCCGTAGCACTGGCGTCTCGGATCGGGGCGGGCATCGCGGCGATCTTCTCGAGTCCGATGTTGCGGTGCCTGCAGACGGTCCAGCCACTGGCGGACGCCACCGGGCTGCCCATCGAACGGCTGCCTGAGTTGCGTGACACGGAGGACTTCGGTGAGCCCCGAGCTTGGAAGGACGGCTTCCTCGCCCCCGTTTCCGGCCCGGTAGCCGGCGCCTGGGCGGCGGGGCGGGGGCTCCGCGCGGTGCTGACCATCGCGCATCGCGTCCCGGGCCGCCGCGTGGTGGCCACCTCGCACGGCGACCTGATCCCCGTTCTGCTGTCGACGCTCTGCGCGACGTACGAAGTGCCGCCGCCAGCGGTCCTCCCCGACCGTGGCGGCTGGTGGACCCTGCACTTCACCGGCGCGACGATCGGCGTCACCCCGCACGCCCCGCTCCTGCGCCGGTAGCGGCTCGCCCCGCGAGGTCGGGCGGAGGCGCGAACCGGGGTGGCGCCCGGGGCCTTCGGCCCGCACGTTCGATGGCGGAACGGGTGACGGCGCGGGCACTGCCTCGGCCGGATCACCGCCCGTGCTGGGTCCGGTTCCTGTACTCGGCAGCGGATCTGCTGGTCATGACGCTGGTCACGACGATTGCGTTAGTCGTACTAACGATGTAGGTTCGCTGCAGAGGTAAACGTTAGACGCCCGAACATTCGTTCGGCGAACGATAGGGAGCCGTCATGACGACGACCGACCGCACCTTCGGCACCGCGCTCATCGGCCAGACCGAGAAGGCGCTCAACGCGATCCTGGACCGGCAGCTCGCCGGTACCGGCATCACCGAACCCCAGTGGGTTACTCTCACCCTCGCGGTCGTTGGCGGCGGGGACATCGACCGGGCCGAACTCGTCCGCCGGGTCGGCGGTGCCACCCAGTACAGGCCGGCGGCGGTGGCCGAGCGCATCGCCGAGCTGACCGCCGCGGGCTTCCTGCGCGACGGCGGCGACGGCCGGATCCAGGTCACCGACGAGGGGCAGGCGCGCTGGGCGACGGTACGGGCCGCGATCGGCCCGATCACCCAGGAACTGTGGGGCGACCTGCCGGCCGGGGACCTCACCGCCGCGGCCCGCGTCCTGGGCACCGTTCTGGACCGGGCCAAGGCGGTCCTGGTCGCCTCCTGAACCGGCCACCCGCCGGAACAGCCGCGGTTGATCCTCGCGAACCGAGCCACCTAGCCTGGGCGGACCGATCGGAGCGGGCCACCGACGAGGAGTACCGGTGTTCAATCACGCACCCGAGGGCTACCGCTGCCGGTTCTGCGGCGTGCTCGCCGGCGTCGACAACCCGAGGAACACGCAACGAGACATCGTCTGCCGCACCGACAAGGCGGCAGCGCTGATCTCACCGCGGTGGTGGCCCAACAACCACGGCCACGTGCTGGTGATACCGACCGCGCACCACGAGAACCTGTACGACCTGCCCGACGAGTACGGGCACGCCATCCACGACCTGGTTCGCCGGATCGCGATCGCGATGCGCCACACGTACGGCTGCGACGGCATCTCGACCCGGCAGCACAACGAACCGGCCGGCAACCAGGACGTCTGGCACTTCCACCGGCACGTGTTCCCGCGCTACCACGGCGACGAGCTGTACCGCTCGGCGCCCGAGGAGCGGATGGCATCGGCCGAGGAGCGCTGGCCCTACGCACAGAAGCTCCGCACCCACCTCGACGCGACCCCGCCCAACTGACGTACCCGATGACGGCGCCACGCCCAGTGCCCGGCGATACCTCCGGTAGACAGCGCCAGCGAGCCCGGCTGTTGCCGGTGAGGGCGTTCTCGACAGTGACACCACTGTCCGATCCTTCTCGTCACGTAGTCTGTCGGCCGTGGGAGCAGGCGAGGTTCCGCCAACGGGCACGTGCGACCTGACCACCGTGGGCCGCCGAAGCGGTCAGCGCCGCCGGGTGGAGATCTGGTACCTGACCGTCGACGGCGAGACGGTGATAACCGGGACACCCGGCGCCCGCAACTGGCTCGCGAACCTGCGGGCCTGTCCTCGGGCGGTACTGCACCTCCGCAGTCCCGATCGTGACGTCGAAGTCGCGGCCGCAGAAGTGATCGAGCAGGCGAAGCGTCGCCGGATCACGGCCGAAGCCTTCCGCCTTCAGCCCTGGTACGCCGAACAGCCGTACTCCGTCGAGGACTGGGTGGCCGGCGCGCCGATGGTGGTGCTGACGAGCGTGCCCCCGCGTGCCCCAAAGGGCAGCTGATCAAGGGGAAGTCGCGGGCAGTCGCGAGAAGTTTGATGATCACCGAAAAAACAGAAGGACCAGGCGAAATGCCTGGTCCTCTGTGGTGGTCAGGGGCGGGGTCGAACCGCCGACCTTCCGCTTTTCAGGCGGACGCTCGTACCAACTGAGCTACCTGACCGCAGCGTGCTCGCCACATCCTACCCGCCCACCCCGCGCCTCTCACACCCGGTTCCCACCGCCATACCCGCCACGCCGGACAGCCGGACCCAGCCACCGGTCGCGGGGCCGCCGGCCGCGCGCGGCCCGGCAGGTCGGGGACGAGGACGCCCGGCGAACGGCGAGCGAGGTCCAGGGGTACCGGCGAGCGAAACCCCTCCGCCGCGCGGGTCTGGGTGCCGCGCCCCAGAAAACACGAAGCCGGCGTGTGCTCGCGATTTCTGCGAACACACGCCGGCCGGTCGGCGGTCCCGACGGGACTTGAACCCGCGACCTCCGCCTTGACAGGGCGGCGAGCACTCCAACTGCTCCACGGGACCTGGTCCGGAAGACCCGGTCGTGCCCCCAACGGGATTCGAACCCGTGCTACCGCCTTGAAAGGGCGGCGTCCTGGGCCACTAGACGATGAGGGCGCTTGGCTGTTGCTGAACCATGATGGCAGAACCACCTTGGCACCATGCAACCGGTCCCAGCACCTCCGCCGGCCTGCCGTTGGAAGCGACGCAAGCATACGTGACGCCGCCCCGCCGACCAAATCCGATCCCCGGCAGGCGCGGGCCCGGGCCTCGCCGGGACAGATCCTAGAGCCGAATCAGGTCGTACCGGCGGGAAAGGTACGGCAGCAGGGTGCGCAGCGCGGCGCAGGTGTGGGACCGGTCGCCACCGCCGTCGTGCATCAGCACGATGGAGCCACGGCCGGTGTGCGATTTCACGTTCGCGATGATCGACCGGGCCGGTGGCCGCTGCCAGTCGGACGGGTCCACCGACCAGTCCAGCGGTGCCATCCCGAGCGTGCGGGAGATCCGGACGATGCGCTTCGACCAGTTCCCGCCCGGCTGCCGGTAGTAACGCACCGTAGCTCCGGGTACGGCGTGCCGGATCGCCGCGGTGGTCCGGGTCAGCTCGGACCGGATGTACTTGGTGGACCGCTGGGACATGTACTCGTCGTGGTCCCAGGAGTGGTTGCAGAGCGTGTGGCCGTCGGCGGCGATCCGCGCGACCAGCTTCGGATACTCCTTGACCTGCTCGCCGATCAGGCAGAACGTCGCGTGCAGGTGGTAGTGCTTCAGCAACGCCAGCACCTTCGGCGTCCACACCGGGCTGGGTCCGTCGTCGAAGGTGAGGGCGACCGCGGAGGTTCCGGTAGTCCGCAGCGACCCGCTGGGGCCGTCCCCGCCGCGCGGTGGCGTGGTCGACTCGACCAGCTTCGCCTGCACGCTCGGTGACGGGCTGGCGGTCGGCGAGGGCGAATGCGCCCGCGGCCGGGCGGCGGCCGGCCCGCCCGCACGCGCGGGTGCACTGCCACAGCCCGCAGGCAGCAGCATCAGCCCCAGCGCCGCCACCACCATTCGCCAACGATGACGCATCTGTCCCACCCGTCCCGGTTAGCCATCCCCGGGGTCAGGTTAGAACGCGTCGGCACGCGACCGACGTGCCGCAAGCTTTGACAGCCGGCACGTCGGCTGCGTCGGGTGGCAGGAAGGTCGCGCAGCGTCAGTACTGCGTACGATGCGCCCTCGATGGCACGTCGCTGGCCGAGGTGTCCGGCACCTCAGGTGTTTCCCGCCTCAGGTGTTCAGGACGGCGGGTTCGGCGAGCCGGAGGACCCCGGACAGCCACGGCGTGTACGAGTCGGGGTCGGCAGCCACCGCCGCCCGCAGCTCCGGCAGCGGCACCCATCGCCACTGCGCCACCTCGGTCGGGTCCGGTTCCGGGGTCGCCCCGTCGACGTACCCGACGAGGACGTGGTCGTGCTCGTCCTCGACCCGGTTGGTCGCGGCGTCCTCGGCGCGGTAGTCGAACTCGCCGACCTCGCGCAGCTCGACCCCGGTGACGCCCATCTCCTCGGCGAGCCGCTGTGCCGCCGCCGCGGCCAGGTCGCCGTTCGGGGCCGGGTGCCCGCAGCAGGTGTTCGACCAGCGGAGCGGGAACCGGGTCTTCACCTCGGCACGGCGTTGCAGCAGCACCCCGTCCGGCCCGGCGAGCAGTACCGAGTAGGCGCGGTGGTGCCGGCCGGGCAGCGTGTGCGCCTCGGCCACGGTGCAGGTGCCGATCGCCTGGCCCGCCGCATCGACCAGTTCGACGGGGTGTACTTCCCGGTTTTCCGGCATGCTCGCTCCCGGCTCGTCGCGGCGCGTCGGGCCGGGCCCGGCCCGACGCCTGGGTACCGGATGCGACGTTACCGCCCACACCGGGCCGGGGGCCGGTAGGACGATCCAGCGGGTACGTGAGAATCGTCGGGAAGCGACGTGGAGGGGCGGGCGACGTGTCGGTGCGCGGGCCGGGGTGGGACGGCGGCGAGCCACTGGCCGCGGCGTACCGCCGGTGCCAGGTCCTGCACCGACGGCACGGGCGGACGTACTACCTGGCCACGATGTTGCTGCCGGGGTGGAAGCGGCGACACGTGCACGCGCTGTACGGGTTCAGCCGGTACGCCGACGACACGGTGGATCGTGGTGGCCCGGTCGCGGCGCGGGAGTCCGCGCTGCGCGCGTTCACCGCACGGTTCGAGGCGGGGCTGGCCGGAGAACCGGTGACCGATCCGATCCTGCCGGCGGTGCTGCACACCATCCGGGTGTTCGACCTGGACGTCGCCGACTTCCGGACGTTCCTCGCCAGCATGGCGATGGATTTGACGGTGACCGACTATCCGCGCTGGGCCGACGTCTGCGGGTACATGGCCGGCTCGGCGGCGGCGATCGGGTCGATGATGCTGCCGATCCTCGGTACCGAGCGGGTTCCGGTCGCCGCGGCCCGGGAGGCGGCGCGCGGGCTCGGGGTGGCGTTCCAGCTGACGAACTTCATCCGGGACGTCCGCGAGGACCTGGACCGGGGCCGGGTGTACCTGCCGGGCGAGGACCTGGCCCGCTTCGGCGTGACCCGGTCGGCGCTGGCCGCGCCGGTGGCGGACGGCGCGGTTCGGGCGCTGATCGCGTTCGAGGTTGCCCGCGCGCACGAGTTGTACGAGGCCGCGCTGCCGGGAATCGAGCTGCTGAGCCGGTCGGCGCGACCGGGTATCCGCGCCGCGGCCGTGCTCTACCGGGGGATTCTCGACGAGGTGGCCCGCGCCGACTTCGACGTGCTGTCCCGCCGGGCCCGGGTGCCCCGCCGGCGCCGTGCCGCCGTTGCCGCCCGCGAACTCGCCCGCCTGGCCTGGTGACCTGCCGCCGTTTCCCGGGGCGGCGGTGCTCGCGCACCACCTTTGCTCTGCCTACCTGAGCGTGCCACCGGTGGTGCGGGTGGGTGGCCAGAGCCGGCTCTGCGCACCTCAGCGTGCCACCAGGCGGTGCGTATTTGTGCGCAGAGCCGGCTCTGCGCACCTCAGCGTGCCGCCGGGCCGGTGCGTATTTGTGGGCAGAGCAAAGCGTCGCGCGGAAGTACCCGGACCCGGGCGGGCGTGCGGGACATGCCGAGTTCCGACGAACCTGGCGGGTTGGCCGTGCGGTGGGAGCGGGAGCGGGCAGACTGGAAGCTCCGCGGTTGGGGGTTTGCTGTGCACAGTTTCACTGCCGAGACGTCGCTGCCACATCCGGTCCGGGAGGTGTTCGACTGGCACACCCGGCCGGGCGCCATCCGCCGGCTGCTGCCGCCCTGGGAGCCGGTCACGGTGGCGCAGGAGGCGCCGGACCTGGCCGAGGGCGCGGAGGCGATCCTGCGGCTGGCCGGTCCACCGGCGTCGATCGCGCCGCGGTGGGTGGCGCGGCACACCGCGCTGGAGCCGCCGCACGAGTTCACCGACGTGCAGATCTCCGGGCCGTTCGACAGCTGGCGGCACCGGCACGTGTTCGATGAGACCGACACCGGCTGCGACCTGCGCGACGAGGTGTCGTACCAGCTCCCGCTCGGCTCGGCCGGTGAACTCGCCGCCGGGCAGGTGCAGGCGCGGCTGCGGCGGATGTTCGCCTACCGGCACCGGCAGCTCGCCGACGACCTGGCCGCGCACGCCGCGGCCGGCAGCGCGCCACTGACGGTGGCGGTGGCGGGCGCGTCCGGGCTGATCGGGCAGGCGCTCACGGCGTTCCTGACCACCGGCGGGCACCGGGTGATCCGGCTGGTCCGCCGCACCCCGCGGGTACCCGACGAGGTGTTCTGGGATCCCGAACGCGCGTCGCTCGACCCCGACGCGCTGCGGCCCGCGGACGCGGTGGTCAACCTCGCCGGTGCGCCGATCGCCGGCCGGTTCACCCACGCGCACAAGGACGCGGTGCGCCGCAGCCGGATCCTCGGTACCGGGCTGCTCGCCCGCACGCTCGCCACGCTGCGCCGGGAGGATGCCGGGCCGCGGGTGTTCGTGTCCGGCTCGGCGATCGGCTACTACGGGGCGGAGCGCGGCACCGAGCGGGTCGACGAGCAGTCCGGTCCCGGTACCGACTTCCTCGCCACGTTGTGCCGGGAGTGGGAGGCCGCCGCCGGGCCGGCGCGCGAGGCCGGCGTGCGGGTGGTGCAGGTACGCACCGGGGTGGTGCAGTCGCCGGCCGGCGGGATGCTCCGGTACCAGCTGCCGCAGTTCCTGGCCGCGGCCGGCGGCCGGCTCGGGCCGGGCGACCAGTGGCTGTCCTGGGTGTCGATCGACGACATCGTCGGGATCTTCCACCACGCGCTGACCAACGACGAGATCTCCGGCCCGGTCAACGGAACGGCACCGGCGCCGGTCACCAACGCCTCGTACACCGCGACGCTCGCCCGGGTGCTGCACCGACCGGCGGTGCTGCCGGTACCGGCGTTCGCGCCACGGCTGCTGCTCGGCGGCGAGGGTGCCCAGCTGACCGTACTGGCCAGCCAGAACGCGCACCCCGACGTGCTGGCGCGCAGCGGCTACCGGTTCCGCCAGCCGGACCTGGAGTCCTGCCTGCGCCACGTCCTCGGCCGCGTCTGACCGTTCCGGCCCGCGCCGGGGTCAGCGGAGGGGGACGGCCGTGAGGAGGATGGCGGAGTCCTCCAGGGCGGTGACGTTGTGCCGGGCGTGCGGCACGGTGATCAGGTCGCCCTCCGCGCCGTCCCAGGACACCTCGTCGGCGGCGAGCCGGATCCGGCCGGACAGCACGAGGACGGTGGCCTCGCCCGGGTTGTCGTGATCGCTGAGCACCTCGCCCGCGGTCAGCCCGATCACCGTCTGGCGCAACCGTCGCTCGTGCCCGCCGTACACGGTGGACGCGCTGCGGCCGTTGGCGGACCGCAGCGCGGCGGCCAGCTGCTCGCGGGCCAGGGCGGTCAGTGACGACTTCTGCATGCCCGACTCCCTCCGGCGGGTCCGACGCCGACCGTACCGGCAGCGCCCGGCCGCCGCACGCCGAACGCACCCAACTGCTCTCCGGCCGGGCGCCAGCGACCGGCAGTACCGCAGGCAGACCGGACGCCGCGAACAACGTGGCCACGCCGCCGGCGGTCCCGCAGGCACTCCGACGAGGCCGCAGGCGGTCCGGCGACACGGCAGTCCGGCGACGCGGCGAGGCGGCGAGGCCGGCGATCCAGCGACACGCCCGGGCCCCGGGCCGGCCCGGGGCAATGTGGGGTAGCTCATAGCAAATCCACAAGAAGCCAAAAGAAATCGCCGGACCCATCAACTTTTCAGGCACTTTGTGCGTCTTCATAGGTGACGGCAAGATCGCGACGCGACTCCACGACGGCCGGTGGTGGAGCGCCGATCGTCCTGTGCCCGACACTGCCTGATCGGCGAAATCTCTTGTCCCACAAGGGTTTTCTCATCGGCCTATGGTGCCGTCACAGCACCCGGCAGCGACCGCAGCGTCGCTCGACACACGGGGGAAGGACTCATGCCAGCAGCCGCAGAGCACAGCACCTCAGCACCCAGACCGCGGCGCGGCCGGCGGGCCGCCGCCGTGGCGGCCCTCGCCGCAACCGCCGCGGTCGGTACCGCCGCCGCGGCCCTGCCCGCCGCGGCCGGCCCGACCGTACGGCCGGCCCTCAGCACCGACCAGACCGGCGCCGGGCACGCCCGTACCGCCAGCGTGACCCTGCCGACCGGCGACAAGGTGATCGTCGGGACCGACCCGCAGGGCCGGGTCCGCACCGCGCACCCGGCGAGCACCGCGCGCCGCACCTACCTCACCCAGCGGTACGGCGACGACACCTACGTGGTGCCGGCGACCGCGCTGCACGCGCTCGGCGCGGGCAGCTACCGGCTGGCGCAGTTCGACGTGTCCGCACTGGTCGCCGGGCGGCCCGGGGTCGCGCCGGGCAGCGGCACCGCGCACCCGGACTTTCCGATGCGGACCGCCACCATCAAGGTCACCGACCCGCAGGGCAGGCCGGCCGACGACGCCAGCCTGAGCGTCGTCAACGTCGACGACTCCCGCAAGTACGCCGCGTTCCCGGAGGCGTTGCACGGCGAGGCGCGGATCAGCGTGCCGGACGGGCACTACGCGCTGATGGCGTACTACTACACGGCCGACGACCAGGGCGAGCTGACCGGCGAGTGGCTGTCGTTCGGCCAGTTCACCGTGTCGGGCACGGCGACCACGACGGCGGTCGACCTGCGCCGGGCCACCCACGAGGTGTCGGTCGCGACGCCGAAACCGGCCGAGGTGCAGGGCATCGACCTCACCTGGGCGCGCGGCGCCAGCGACGACTACGGGCTGCAGTCCGGCGTCAGCACCTACGCCGGGCATCCGGTCCGGCTGTCCACCAGCCCGGCCGGCGTCGGCGTGCAGCACTTCTCCGTGCACGAGACGGCGACCTCGCCGGACTCGGCGGCCACACCGTACCTGTACGACGTGATCTTCCCGAGCGACCGGGCGATCGGCGCAAACCAGCACTACCGGGCCACCGCCGGCAGCCTCGCCACCCTGAACACCAGCTACTACGCGGACGAGAAGCGCACCGGTGACAGCGTCTGGTTCGACTCGCCGTCCTGGGAGCTGTTCCAGTTCCGGCTGGGGATCCCGCTGCCGCAGCCGATGCGGCGCACCGAGTACCTGACCGGCGGGGCCGAGCTGACCTACTCGGCGATGATGGACGCCGAGATGTCCGACGAGGCGTTCGGCGGCACCTTCCAGTCCGGCTCGTACGTGTTCCGCGGCGGCCAGCACGAGCGGGTCGACTGGCTGCGCGGGCCGCTCGCGCCGACGATCCCGGCCGACACCGGCGTCGGCGGGTACTTCTGCGGCGCCTGCCGGATCGACGACACGCTGTCGATCGCGCTGGCCCCGGTCGGCGACTCCACCCCGGACCACTCCGGCTACCTGGACGACCCGAGCACCCCCGGTACCGTCTCCACCTCGCGCTTCCAGCTGTTCTCCGGCAGTACCCAGCTGGCCGACGGGAAGGACGTGACCGGCGTCGACGTCGCGGTACCGGCGGCGCGCGGGAACTACCGGATCTCGTACGACCAGACCCGCAAGGCGCCGTGGACCGCGCAGTCGACGTCGTCGCACAGCGAGTGGACGTTCAGCTCGGCGCACTCCGGCAGGACCACGGTGCCCACCGACCGGTGGGGTTGCGGCTCCGACGGCGACCCCACGCACTGCTCGCCGGTGTCCCTGCTGCTCCCGCACTACCGGCTGAAGCAGGGCCTGGACGGCCGGATCCCGGTCGGCCGGAACACCCTCGCGCTGACCGTCGACCACTCGGCGGGTGCCCCGCGGGTACCGGTCGAGTCGGCCACCGTGTCGGTGTCGTTCGACGACGGCAGGACGTGGACCAGGGCGAAGGTCAGCGACCTGGGCGCCGGCAACTTCCGGGCGCACTGGCGCAACCCGGCAGCCGCGGCCGGCCACCAGGTGACCCTCAAGGTCACCGCGTCCGACTCGACCCACGCCACCGTCACCCAGATCGTGCACGCGGCGGCGACCGTCGCCCAGTCCTGAGTACGAGGTCCGGGCAGCGCGGCCGACCGGCGCCGCGCTGCCCGGACCTGCCCATCGAGCATGAGGAGGGATCGATGATCGGAACGGTTCGCCGCGGAAGAACGCTTCGCCGCACCCTGGCGGGCGCCGCGCTCGCCGCCCTGGCCGTCGGGATGGTCGCCGCGGCCACCCCGGCCTCGGCCCAGACCCCGTCGACCGGGCTGCACACGGCGTGTTCGGTGGCCGGGCCGGGCGCGGCCCGCTGCCTTGCCGAGTACCGGGCCACCGGGCGGACGCGGCACGACGCGATGCGCGCCGACGCGACCCCGGACGGGTTCGGCGCGAAGGACCTGCGCGCCGCGTACGGGCTGCCGGCCCAGGGCGGCACCGGCACGGTGGCGATCGTCGACGCGTACGGCTACCCGACCGCCGCGAAGGACCTGGCCGCCTACCGCAAGCAGTACGGGCTGCCCGCGTGCACGGTGCAGTCGGGCTGCCTGCGCATCGTCAACCAGCAGGGCGACACGTCTCCGCTGCCCGAGCCGGACTCCGGTTGGGGTGTGGAGACCGCGCTGGACCTGCAGCTGGCGTCCGCCGCCTGCCCGAGTTGCAGGCTGCTGCTGGTGCAGGGCGACGACGCCAGCCTGGACGCGCTCGGCACCTCGGTGGACACCGCGGTACGGCTCGGCGCCTCGGTGGTGTCGAACAGCTACGGCACCGACGAGTTCAACGGGATGTCCGACTACGCGCACTACTACCAGCACAGCGGGGTTCCGATCACGGTGTCGTCCGGCGACGCCGGGTTCGTCGCCGCGTCCTTCCCGGCGGTACTCACGTCCACGATCGCGGTCGGCGGCACCACCCTGACGAAGGCGGACAACGCGCGCGGCTGGTCCGAGAGCGCCTGGTCCGGCGCGGGCAGCGGCTGCTCGGCCTACATCGACAAGCCGTCCTGGCAGCGGGACGAGAACTGCTCGATGCGCACCGTCGCGGACGTCTCCGCGGTCGCCGACCCGGCCACCGGCGTCGCCGTCTACGACACGTACGGGCTCGGCGCGGACGCGGGCTGGCTGGTGGTGGGCGGCACCAGCGCGGCGTCGCCGTTCGTGGCCGGCGTGATCGCGCTGGCCGGGCACCCGTCGACGGTGACCCCGAAGCGGCTGTACGGCGAGCCGACGGCGTTCCACGACGCGGTCGGCGGGTCGAACGGCTACTGCGGCGGCGACTACCTGTGCACCGGCGTCCAGGGGTACGACGGCCCGACCGGCCTCGGTACCCCGAAGGGCGTGACGCCCTTCGAGTGATCGCGGCGGCGGGGTGCCCGGGCGGGCACTCCGCCGCTGCCCGCAGCCACACTCGGCACGACGCGGCCCCGGTCCCACTCGCCAGGGATCGGGGCCGCCCCGCGCCGGGAACCCGATCGGGCGAACCCGTGCGCGTCCAAAACCGCTGGCACGTCGTTGATCTCGGCAGTACGGCCGCCGGCCAGGCCGGCGCCCCCCATCCACCGTCGCCCCGCTCCGACGGCGGGATCCGTTGCTAGGTATGGAGTTTCGATGACGCTTGCGCTTGCCACCGACCCCACCACCGTCACCCGAATCGAGATCGCCGACCACGTCGAGTCGGCGTTCGCCACCGGCGCGGCCAGCCGGGACGACCTGCTCGGCGCCGCCCGTACCGCCGGGGCCCGGCCCGCGCTGCTCGCGGTGCTCGGCGACCTGCCCGACCGCCCGTACGCCGAACTGCGCCAGCTGTGGACCGACCTGCCGGAGATCCCCATCGCCCGCTGAGTACCCCGCCCCGCCGGTCGGTGCGGGCCAGTCGGCTCCGATTGGCTCTTGGCGGACCCGGCGCCGCCACGCAGGATCGGCGCCATGGCACGGTTTCCACTCAGTACGATGTCGAGCCTGATCGACACCTCGGTCCGGTACGACCTGGCCGAGAGCACCTGCCCGGCACTGCGGCTCGACGAGATCGTCGACCCGACCGGCCTCGCCGCGCTGACCCTCGGCTACGGCACCTCGCCCGGCGACGCCGAGCTGCGGGCGCTCGTCGCCGCCGACACCGGGGTACGGCCGGGCCAGGTCCTGCTGACGACCGGCGCCGCCGGCGCGATGTCGCTGCTCGCCCTCGACCGGACGCCCGGCCGGGTACTCGTGGTCGGCCCCTGCTTCCCACCGACCGGTACGGTGCCCGCCGGGCTCGGCGCCGCGGTCGACGTGGTGTCGGCGCGCTTCGACGACGGGTACCGGCTGCCGATCGACGCCGTCGCGGCCCGGTTGACCGGCACGACCCGGCTGGTCTCGCTCGCCTCCCCGCAGAACCCGTCCGGGGTGCGCTACTCCGGCGAGGAGCTGGCGGCGCTGCTCGACGTGGTCGCCGAACGCGCCGCACCGGACGCGATCGTGCTGGTCGACGAGACCTACCGGGCCTGCACGTACGGCGCCGCGCCGGTGCCGCCGTCCGCGGCGCCGCGCTCGCCCCGGGTGGTCACCTGCTCGTCGCTGTCCAAGGCGCACGGCGCGCCCGGCCTGCGGCTCGGCTGGCTGACCGTCACCGACGCCGAGCTGTACGAGCGGCTGCGGAACGCGAAGTTCCTCACCTCGATCTCCGGCGCCCGCATCGACGAGGTGCTCGGCGCCGCCGTACTGCGCCGGCAGCGGGAGATCCTCGCCCCGCGGGCCGCGTTCCTCGCCGGTACCCTCGCCACGCTGACCGCCTGGGTCGAGACCGCACCGGTCGACCTGGTCCGGCCGGACGGCGGCGCGCTGTGCTGCCTCCGGCTGTCCCCGGAGGAGATCCCGGACCGCGCGGTACCCGCGTTCTACGCGCGGCTGGCCGAACTGGACACCCGCGTCGAGCCCGGCGGCACGTTCGGCGAGCCGGACCGGGTGTTCCGGCTCGGCTTCGGCCACCTGCCCGAGCCGGACTTCGCCGAGGCGCTGACCCGGCTCGGCGCCGCCGTCGACGCCGCGGCGACCCGCGCCCGCTGAGCGCCCGCCGGGGGAATGGAGCCGGCTCGGAGCCATCCGGTACAGTCCTTCGCGGTGGTGTGTCCGAGCGGCCTAAGGAGCACGCCTCGAAAGCGTGTGAGGGTTCACGCCCTCCGTGGGTTCAAATCCCACCACCACCGCCGGTCGGCCGGCGTGCGGCTGCGGAGTTCCGCGGCGGCGCGCCGGCCTTCTGCTTTCCGGCCGGCGGCAGTGCGCCGACCAGCGCGAGGACTGGAGTGATCATGAGTACGCACATCGGGGCGGAGCGCGGGCAGATCGCGGAGCGGGTGCTGATGCCGGGCGACCCGCTGCGGGCGAAGTGGATCGCGGAGACCTTCCTCACCGACGCGACCTGCTATTCGACCGTGCGCAACATGTTCGGCTTCACCGGTACCTACCGCGGGGTGCCGGTGTCGGTGCAGGGATCCGGGATGGGCATCCCGTCGATCTCCATCTACGCGCACGAGCTGATCAACGACTACGGCGCGAAGACCCTGGTACGGGTGGGCAGCTGCGGCGCGCTGGCCGACTCGCTGCGGCTGCGGGACGTGATCGCGGCGATCGGCGCGAGTACCGACTCGGCGATCAACCGGCAGCGGTTCGACGGCGTGATCGACTACGCCCCGGTGGCCGACTTCGGGCTGCTGCGTGGCGCGGTGGACGCGGCGGCCGGGCGCGACGTCGACGTCAGGGTCGGCCAGGTGCTGTCCGCGGACGTGTTCTACAGCGACCGGCCGGACCTGCCGGAGCGGCTCGCCGGCTACGGCGTGCTGGCGGTGGAGATGGAGGCGGCGGCGCTGTACACGCTGGCCGCGAAGTTCGACGTCCGGGCGCTGGCGCTGCTGACCGTGTCCGACCACATCGTGCGCGGCGAGGCGCTGCCGGCGGCCGACCGGGAGCGGTCGTTCTCCCAGATGGTCGAGATCGCCCTGGACACCGTCACCGCCGACGCCTGACAGTGGAGGTGGGTGGCCGCCGGCCGGCGTTCGAACGGTTGGTGGCCGCCGAGATCCCGACCCGGCGTAACCCGGCGGCCAGCGAAACGTCGTACCGGCCGGGCAGGATCGGACCGAGACGACACGGCGAGGGGAGGCGCGGATGGGTGCCTGGGACACCGGGATCTTCGACAACGACGGTGCCGGGGATTTGCACGCGGAGTTGCTGACCGCCGCGCCGGCGGGGCGGGCCGACGTGCTGCGGTCGGCGTTCGCGCTGCCCTGCGAGGAGTACGTCGAGGTCGACGAGGGGCAGCGGGCGCTGGCCGCCGCCGCGGTGGTGTCCGCCGCAGCCGCCGGCACCGACCTCACCGCGTACGGGCGGAGCCTGCCCGCCGCCGACCTCCCGGCAGCGACCCCGGAGCTGGTGGCGCTCGCCCGCGCCGCGGTCGACCGGGTCCTCGGCGCCGACTCGGAGTGGCGCGAGCTGTGGGACGAGGCGGAGCTTGGCGCCGACGCGTTCAGCGCCGCCGCCAAGCTCCGCGCCGGTCTCAGCTGACCGACCCACGCCACGGCACCGCGCGGCGGGTCCGCGGCCTCGCGGCGGGCCGGCGGCGGCCTCGCGGCGGGTCCGCGGCCTCGCGGCGGGCCGGCGGCCTGGCGGCGGGTCGGCGGCGGCCTCGCGGCGGGTCAGCGGAGCGAGTCGAGGACCTCGAAGTAGGTCGGGAAGGTCTTGGCCACGCAGCCGGGGTCGGCGATGCCGATGCCGGGGGTGCCGAGGCCGAGCAGGGCGAGGCTCATCGCCATCCGGTGATCGTCGTAGGTGGCGAACGTCGTCGGCCGCGGCGTGCCGGGGTGGATGGTGAAGCCGTCCTCGTCCTCGGTGGCGTCGATGCCGGCCCGGCGCAGCTCGGTGACGACCGCGCCGATCCGGTCGGTCTCCTTGCGCCGGATGAAGCCGATCCCGCGCACCCGGGTCGGCGAGTCGGCGTGCACCGCGACCGCGGCGAGCGTCTGCGCGGTGTCCGAGATGTCGGCCATGTCGACGTCGATGCCGTGCAGGGTGCCGGTACCGCGGACGGTGATCGCGTCCCGGCCGCGCTCGACCGCGGCGCCCATCTTCGCCAGTACGTCGACGAACGCGACGTCGCCCTGCAGCGCGTCCGGGCCGAGGCCCGGCACGGTGATCCGGCCGCCGGTGATCGCCGCCGCCGCGAAGAAGTACGATGCGGCGCTCGCGTCCGGCTCGACCCGGTAGGCGACACCCCGGTACGACCCGGCCGGCACGACCACACACGACTCGGTCACGTCGGCCCCGGTCGCGCCGAACGCGGCCATCACCCGCGCCGTCATCCGCACGTACGGCACGGAGACGAGCGGGGTGGACACCCGGACGCGCAGACCGCCCGGCAGCAGCGGCGCGGCGAGCATCAACCCGGACAGGAACTGGCTCGACAGGTGCCCCGGGATCGTCACCTCGCCACCCCGGATCGGCCCGGCCACCTCGACCGGCAGGTAGCCGGGTGCGGCCAACGGCCGGACCGCCGCACCCAGCTCCACCATCGCGTCGAGCAGCGGCCCGAACGGCCGGGCCCGCAGCTGCGCGGCACCGTCGACCACCACCGGCGCCGCGGTCAGGGCCGCCGCCGGCAGGACGAACCGCGAGGTCGCACCGGACTTCCGGGCGTCCACGGTGGCCGGCTCGGCACCGACGCCACGGCCCGCCCCGGCCACCACCATCCGGGCGGCGGCCTCGTCGGTGCGCACCTCGACCCCGAGGCCGCGCAGCACACCCACCATCGCCGCGGTGTCGTCGGCGAACAGCGCGCCGGCGAGGGTACTGGTGCCGTCGGCGAGCGCCGCGCACAGCAACGCCCGGTTCGTCACGCTCTTCGAACCGGGGATCGTGACTTCGGCGTCCGGCGCGGCGGCCAGCGGCTCGACCAGCCGCACCGCGGGGTCGGTCATCGGCCCGGCCGATCGGTCGCGGGGCGTCGGTCTGCAGCGTCGGTCATGTCCCCATGCTGCCGCAGCGCCGCGCCCCGGGTACCGACAGGTACCCCCGCCGCCCACCCACCGGACGGCGGCCGGCGCAGGTCAGCGGCCGAAGAAGGACCGCAGCAGCGCGCCGCACTCGTCGGCGAGCACCTCCGGGTACACCTCGGGGCGGTGGTTGAGGCGGCGGTCCCGGACCACGTCCCAGAGCGACCCGACCGCGCCGGCCTTCGGATCCCAGGCGCCGAACACCACCGTGTCGACCCGGGCCAGCACCAGCGCACCGGCGCACATCGTGCACGGCTCCAGGGTCACCGCGAGCGTGCAGCCGGTCAGCCGCCACTCGCCCCGTACCGCGGCGGCACGGCGCAGCGCGAGTATCTCGGCGTGCGCGGTCGGATCGCCGACCGCCTCCCGCTCGTTGGCGGCCGCGGCGAGCTCCACGCCGTCCGCATCGACGACGACCGCACCGATCGGTACGTCGCCGGCCGGTGCGGCCGCCGCCACCGCGAGCGCGCGACGCATCAGCTCGGGGTGGCGGTCGGGCGGCAGGCTCAGCGCAGTTCCTCGACGGCGTCGGCGCAGCCGAGCACCGCGCAGATCTCGGTCGTCACGTCGCTGGGCATCATGCCCTCACCGGCGCACAACTCGACCAGCTTCTGCCCGGAGACGCCCAGGTCGGCCAGCAGATCGGAGTCGCCGACCGGCTCGATGTCGTCGGCGTTGCCGGGCGGCTGCTCGGGCGCCTCGTAGTCGTCGTCCTCGTCCGGCAGTTCGATCGTGTCGTGCCGGTCCTGGTCGCCGAGCAGCACGGCGCCGAGCGGCGACTCGTCCACGAACGCCGCGTCCGAGCCGAAGACCCGCAGGTCCTCGCCCTCGTCCAGGCGCAGGACCGCCAGGTACTCGTCGTCGACCTCGACGAACAGCAACGACACGGACGCATCGGCGTCGACGTCGCGCAGCAGGTCGGCGACGTCCTCCACGTCCGCCAGGTCGGCGGGCCGACCCAGATCCAGCTCGGCGACAGCCCAGTCGCGTGGTCCGCGAGCCGCCGCGACAGCGAAGTACGACACGATCCCCCCGGGGCACGTGTAGGAGATGATCGACGTCCGGTCCGGTGGAAGCACCGGTCCGAAGGTCTCACGGAGATTGTGTGCGGGCGCCCGGCGGCGTCAGCGGCCCGGCCGTCGGATGTACGGCAGGTCACTGACCGGCGGTGCGGCCACAGCGAAATCGTAGACCGAAGCGCGACGGACGCGGACCCCGCGCCGGGTTCCGTTCCTCCGGCCCGCCCGCACCGGCGCCCGGAGGGGGCGGCGACGGCACGGTCGGCCGGCGTCCGGACCCGACGCGGGTACGGCGGGGCGTGCGGCCGGCGACCGGGCCGGCCGGTGATGGTGGCCGATCGGAGGTCGGGAGTCCTCGAAGCCCCGCCGCGGATGCCGCGGGGCCGGGGCTGCCCGGACCCTAGACGGCCTCCCGGCGGCGGCGGGTGGCGATCAGTTCGCGCAGCCGGTCGACCTGGGCCCGGCGGGGGGCGACCCGGTCACGCAGCGCCTTGGCGTCGGACAGCTCGGCGAGCAGCTGCAGTCGTCGGCGCCGCCGCTCAGGGTCGAGCCGCTGCAACTTCATGGGGGGCATTCCGCGAATGTGCCGGGCCGGCGCCACCAGCGTCAAGTCCGGGAGTGCTTTTGCAGTCGACCCCACACGGTGGGTACGCATCTGACAACCTGCCGGGTTGGTGCCGGTACCGTCCGTCGCGGTCCCGGCCGGACACGGCCGTTCCACTGACACCTCCGAATCGCGGTCCGCGAGGTCCGCGCGAGAAGGCCACCGCGATCGACGCGACGTTCCGGCCTGCACCCCCGCGCGCAGGACCTCCCCAGAACCGCGACCTTACCGGGCCTAACGGGCCTGTCGGGCCGTCTTGCGGATCAGCGCGACGAATTCACCAGAGCAGCCAGTGCCCGGTGAAAGCGCTGACGACCGCCACGATTCCGGCGATACCCAGGCAGCAGCCGGCCGCCGCGGCCACCCCGACCGCGACGCCACGGTCCCCGAACCGCAGCAGAGCCACCGCCGCGAGCAGCGCGAGCACGGCGGCGCCCAGGGTGCTCCACGCGTACGCCCGGGCCGACCAGCTGATCGCGGCGAACATGCCGAACCAGACGACCGTCGAGCCGATCCCGGCCCAGACCGACCGGGCCCGGATCGGATGCGGCTCGCGATAGTACGGCCGGGGTGGCGCGATGGCGCCCGGTGTCCACGGCATCCCGGGGCGCGGCCACGCCGGCCGGCCGGTACGCGGGTCCACGCCGGGGCCGGCGGGCGGCCAGCCGGGGCCGGCCGCCGCCCAGCCGGACGGCGGCCCGGGGCGGCGGTGTCCGGGCGGGTACGCGGCGGGCGGCGGCAGGCCGCCCGCGGGGCCGCCGGGAGCCGGCCAGGGTCGCGCACCGGGGCCGGGCCACCCGTTCCGACCGGTACCGGGCCGGGCCGGGCCGGCGGCGGGTGCCGGCGGGCGGCCGGCGGCGGCATCGCCGGCCGGTGGGCGGTCGGTGGCGGCCAGCCCCGCGCCGTACGACGAGGGTGGCGTGTCCGGCGGCGCCCAGCCTTCGGTCTCGTTCGACCCGTCCGGCCGCTGGCTGCGCTCGACCACGTGCCCCCTCCCCTACCGGGCTGGCCATCCGACGCTGCGCTGCGGACCTTGGCGGTCCTGGCAGTCCTCGCCGAAGCGTACCCGGGCCACCCCGCCGGGCGGTCCGCCGCGGCGAGCGGCCGGTGACGCTGCCGGTCAGCGGGCGAACTGGGCGAATCGCGACTTGACGGTGGTGTCGCCGAAGGTGGTGAACGCGCCGCCGACCGCGAGCGCGTGCCGGGACGCGGAGGCGGCCAGCACGATCACCCCGACCGTCGAGTTGGCCTGCGGCGCCCAGCCGAGCAGGTGGCCGGACAGGTCGGCGGCGAACAGCTTCTGCCGGCGCTGGTTGCCGTCCAGGCAGTCGCCGTTGGTGTTCGCCACCCGCGCGGTGGTGCACGCGTGGTCGAAGTGGCCGCCGCCGTAGACCACCCCGTCCAGCACCGCGACGTCGGACACGTCGCCGTCGGTGGTCAGCGTCCAGCCGGCCCGGCCGGCCCGGTCGTACGACACGACCCGGCCACCGGGCCCGGCCATCGCCGCGTAGACGGTGCCGCCGGCGACCGTGACGTGGTGCACCGCGTACGGGGCGCTGCCGGCGAAGCCGGTGTCCAGGGCGCCGGTGCTGGCGGAGACCGCGGCGAGCCGGGCGTGCCCGCCGGCGCCGTCGACGGCGTGGAACGTGCCGCCCAGGTACGCCCGGGAGCCGGACACCGCGATGCTGCGGACGGTGCCGTCCAGCTCGGGCCGGAACGACGCGTCCAGGGTGCCGCCGGCGAGGTCGAACGCGGCGGCGTGCGTCCGGGTGGTCCGGTCGACGGTGTCGAACGTGCCGCCCGCGTAGAGCCGGCCACCGGCGGCGGTGAGCACGTCCGGCGCGGTCGAGATGCTGTGCCGGAACGTGTCGTCGACCGCGCCGCTGCCGGTCGCCGCGACCTTGGCCAGGTGCCGGTGCGCCCGCCCGCCGACGGTGGTGAACGACCCGCCGAGGTACACCGAGCCGCCGCTGACCGCGAGCGCGGTGACCGGCCCGTTCACCGCCGGCGCCCAGCCGGTCAGCGCGCCGGTCGCGGCATCGACGGCGGCCACGTACCCTCGCGCGACCCGCCGGCCATTGGCCACCGCGACGGTGAACGACCCGCCGAGGTAGATCGTGTCCCCGCCGTACGCGACGGCCCGGACCTGGTCGTTGAAGCCCGGCGTGGTGGACTGCGGGGTCGCCGAGACGGTCGCGGTCGCGGCGCCGGCCGGCGCGGTACCGGCGACGGCCAACGCGACCCCGGCGGCCACCGCACCGGCGAGCCGGCGGCCGGCCAGGCGGCGCGTCGTCGTGGCCGGCCCGGCCGCTATCTCGCGGGTGTCGGCGCCGTGGGTGGCGGCGCGGGTGTCGGCTCGGCGGGTGGCGGCGCGGCGGGGGTCGGCGCCGCGGGTGGCGGCGCGGCGGGTGGCGGCGGTACGGGTGGCGACGCCGGGGATGCCGGTGCCGCGGGTGGCGGCCGGCCGGGCGGCGGCCGGGCGCCGGGTCGTCAGGAGGCTGATCGGCGCTCGCATGAACCCCTCCGAATCAACGGATTGTCATTGGACGGTCACAATCTGCCCTGTTCGGGGTCAGCGGTACGCGCGACGCGCCGCTGTGCCACGCTGTTGCGCGTGATGCTGCGGACCGTGACGGTGATCGGCCTCGGCCTGATCGGCGGCTCGGTCCTGCGCGCCGCCGCCCGCGCCGGTCACGACTGCCGCGGCTACGACCCCGATCCGGCCACCCGCTCCGCCGCCCGGGACGCCGGCGACTGGCGGATCGACGACTCGCCCGGCCCGGCCACCGACGGCGCCGACCTCGTCGTACTCGCGGTACCGCCGGCGGCGCTGCCCACGGTGCTCGAATCCCTCGCCGGGCACCCCGGGATCGTCACCGACGTGGCATCGGTCAAGCAGCCGGCGCTCGCCGCAGTGCCCACCGGCGTACGGTTCGTCGCCGGTCATCCGATGGCCGGCCGGGAAGTGTCCGGTTTCGCTGCCGGCGACGCCGCCCTGTTCGACGACCGACCGTGGGTGCTGTGCCTGGACGAACCGACCGCGCTCGCCGACTGGCTGGCCGTCGCCGAGTTCGTGCTCGCCCTCGGCGCCCGGGCGGTGCCGGCCGTCGCCGCCGAGCACGACGACGCCGTCGCCCGGGTCAGCCACCTGCCGCACCTGGCCGCCGCCGCGCTCGCCGCCCAGGCCGCCGGGGCGCTGCCGGCCGGTCTCGCGGCCGGGTCGTTCGCGGACGGTACCCGGGTCGCGGCCAGCCCGCCGGCGCTGTGGGCGGACATCTGCGCGGCGAACGCGCCCGCGGTCCGCGCCGCCCTGGACCGCCTGATCGCCGACCTCGGCACCGCCCGCGCCGCCCTCGACGCGCCCGCCCCGGCGCTGGAGACCTGGTTCGGCGCCGGTCACGCCGCCCGCGCCGGCTGGCCGCCCACCGCGGGACCGGCCATCCCGATACCGCCCGAGCGCGACGACCTGCTGGCCCTCGGCCGGGCCGGCGGCTGGCTCACCGAGATCGCCGGTACCCGGCTCACCGCCGTACTCCCGAGCCGACCGGCCGCCGGCACCGACGGGCCGCGGAGCCGGAAACTCGGCCGGGCGAGGTGAGCGGCCCGGTGCCGCCGCAGCTGGCGCGCGGACTTCGAGACAGCCCCGCGCCGGACTCGGTGCTCAGGGAGCGTTCGGGCGAAGCACGCGGCGGTCCGTGACGATCGCGGTGACCAGGTCGGACGGGGTGATGTCGAACGCGGGATTCGCCGCCGCCGCGCCGTCCGGCGTGGTGCGACGCCCGGCGTAGGCCAGCACCTCGTCGGCCGGCCGGTCCTCGATCGGTACGTCCGCGCCGGTCGCGGTCGCATCATCCACTGTGGACTCCGGCGCCACCACGAGGAACGGGATGCCGGCCCGCGCGGCGCCGAGCGCGTGCGCGTAGCTGCCGACCTTGTTCACCACGTCACCGTTGGCGCAGATCCGGTCGGCGCCGAGGATCACCGCGTCGACCTCGCCGCGGGCCATCAGGAACGGGCCGGCGCCGTCGACGGCGACCCGGAACGGTACCCCCGCCTCCCGCAGCTCCCACGCGGTCAGCCGGGCGCCCTGCAACAGCGGCCGTGTCTCGGACGCGACCACCCCGGCCAGCGCGCCGCGCCGGTGCAGCTCGGTGACCACGGCCAGTGCCGTACCGCCGGTGACGGTCGCGAGGCCACCGGTGTTGCAGTGGGTCAGCAGCCGCGCCGACGGGCCGACCAGTTCGGTCACCAGGTCGGCGCCCCGGGTGGCCATCGCCTGCGAGCTGGCGATCTCCTCGTCCCGCAGCGCGAGCGCCTCGGCCAGCACCGCGGCCGGGCCGGCCGGGATCCGCGCCGCGGCCCGGTCCACGCCGCGCGCCAGGTTGACCGCGGTCGGCCGGGCGTTGCGCAGCGCAGCGACGTCGGCAGCGAGCCGGTCCGCTGCACCGTCGCCGCTCGCCGCCGCACCAGCACCACCCGAAGCTGCTCCGGCCGGCGCGGCACCGGACGCTCGTCCGGCCGGCGCGGCACCGGACGCTCGTCCGGCCGGCGATCCGGCTGCGGCCGGATCGGCCGCCGAGCCGCCGGCAGCGGCGAGGGCGACGCCCAGCGCACCGGCGACGCCGAGCGCGGGCGCGCCGCGTACCGCCAGGCGGGTGATCGCGTCGACCACCTCGGCGGTGGTACGCAGCCGCAGCATCCGGGTGGTGTCCGGCAGCGCCGTCTGGTCGATGATCTCGATCGCCGGCCCGGCCGCGTCGGACACCCAGTCGATCGTCCGCATCCCGCCACGGTACCGGCGCCACCCCCCGACCGAGACGCACGCGGCACCACCGGCACGCCCCCACGACCGAGACGCACGCGGGTACCACCGGCACGTCACCTCGACCGAGACGCACGCGGCACCACCGGCACGCCCCCACGACCGAGACGCACGCGGGTACCACCGGCACGTCACCTCGACCGAGACGCACGCGGGCGCCACCGGCACGTCACCTCGATCCACCCGCGTGGCGGGCAGGAGGCCTGATCGGCGCGCGTCCGGCGGCGCGCCTCCCTGGCCGATGGCGGGTACGGGCCGGGGAAGCGACCGTACGATCGGCGGATGGGTACCGAGGGTGCGCGGGATCCGGTGGCGGACCTGCGGCGGATCGCGTTCCTGCTGGAGCGCGCCGGCGAGGCGACGTACCGGGTGCGTGCGTTCCGGCGCGCCGCCGGTACGGTGGCGGGTCTCGACGCCGGGGAGATCGACGCGCGGGTCGCCGCCGGTACGGTCGGGGAGCTGCCCGGCATCGGCGCGGTCACCGAACGCTGCATCGTGGAGTCGCTGCGCGGCGAGGAACCGGTGTACCTCCGGCGCCTGCTCGCCACCGCCGGCCGGTCGGTGGACGCCGACGGGGATGCGTTGCGCGCCCGGTTGCGTGGCGATCTGCACAGCCACACCGACGCCTCGGACGGCGGTTCGCCGCTGGCCGAGATGGCCGCGGCGGCCATCGACCTGGGGCACGACTACCTGGCGATCACCGACCATTCGCCCCGGTTGACGGTGGCGAACGGGCTGTCCGCGGACCGGCTGCGCGCCCAGCTGGACCAGATCCGCGCGCTGGCGCCGGCGATGGCGCCGTTCCGGCTGTTGACCGGGATCGAGGTGGACATCGACGCGGACGGCTCGCTCGACCAGGAGCCGTCGCTGCTGGCCGAGCTGGACGTCGTCGTCGCGAGCCTCCACAGTGGACTCCGTGGCAGCCGGGAGGTGGTCACCGGCCGGATGCTCGCCGCGATCCGGTCGGGCCAGATGGACGTGCTCGGCCACTGCACCGGCCGGATGGTCACCGGCAAACGGCACCGGCCGGAGAGCGAGTTCGACGCCGACCGGGTGTTCGCCGCCGCGGCGGCGGCCGACGTGGCGATCGAGGTGAACTCCCGGCCGGAGCGGTTGGATCCGCCGAAACGGTTGCTGCGACTGGCGATCGAGGCCGGCTGCCTGTTCTCGATCGACAGCGACGCGCACGCGCCGGGCCAGCTCGACTGGCTGCCGTACGGGTGCGCCCGCGCGGCGGCCTGCGGCATCGACCCGGACCGGGTGGTCAACACCTGGCCGGCCGACCGGCTACTGGAATGGACCGGGCGGCGGCGCGGGTGATCGGCCGCCGGCGGGTGATCGGCCGCCGGCCACCCCCCGACGCTGCCAGCCCGGCCGAGCACCAGCGCGGGTGAACGATCCTCGGCCGGTCGCCGCGCAGCCGGCGGGGGTGCGCGGCAGGCATCGGTCGGCCGACCGCCGAGCCCGGCGTCGGCGGTCGGCGGGGGGCCGGGCGTCGGCGCGATTCCGGAACGGTCGAGTGGCCATAACGGAAGGCCATAACGGGGAGTGCGGAACCGGCGGGTTCGCGTACTGTCCGGGCCGTGGGACGTATTGACGAGATTGCCGACCGGTACGTGGACGACTGGGCCACCCTCGATCCGGCCGGTGCCACCGAGGCCGGCGTGGTAGGCCACGACGACGAAATGCCCGACCTGACCCCGGACGGGTACGCGGCGCGGGCCGAGCTGAACCGGCGGGTGCTGGCCGAGCTGGCCGGCGTCGAGCCGGCCGACGAGCGGGAACGCGCAGCCAAGGCGGCCATGCAGGAGCGGCTCGGCCTGGAGGTCGAGATCGCCGACGCCGGCGAGGACCGCGAGATGAACGTGATCGCGAGCCCGGTGCACGGGTTGCGGCAGACGTTCGACCTGATGCCGCTGGCCGGCGAGGAGGCCGCGAGCAACGTCGCGTCCCGGCTGGAGAAGCTGCCCCGCGCGCTCGACCAGCTGCGTACGACGCTGTCCGCGGACGCCGCGGCCGGCCGGGTCGCGTCCCGCCGGCAGCTCGCCGCGTGCGTCGACCAGTACAAGGAATGGACCGGTACGGACGACTTCTTCGCCGGCCTCGCCACCCGGGTCGGCGCCGAGGGTGCGCTGGGTGCCCGGATCGCCGCCGCCGCGGCCGGCGCCCGGCAGGCGGTGGACGAGTTCGGCGGGTTCGTGACCGGTGAGCTGCTGCCGCGCGCCGCCGAGTCGGACGCGGCCGGCCTGGAGAAGTACCAGCGCGCGTCGCGGTACTTCCTCGGGGCCAGCATCGACCTGGCCGAGACGTACGAGTGGGGTTGGCAGGAGCTGGCCCGGATCGAGACCGAGATGCGCAGGGTGGCCGGCCAGATCGTGCCGGGCAGCAGCTCGATCGTCGAGGCGGCGGCCGCCCTGGACGCCGATCCGAAGCGGCGGATCGCCGGCAAGGAGGCGTTCCGGGAGTGGATGCAGCGGCAGGCCGACGAGGCGATCGCGGCCGTCGACGGCGTGCACTTCGACATTCCGGAGCCGGTGCGCACCATCGAGGCGTGCATCGCGCCGACTTCCGACGGCGCGATCTACTACACTCCGCCGAGCGAGGACTGGTCCCGGCCGGGCCGGATGTGGTGGGCGGTGCCGAACGGTGTCGAGGAGTTCGCCACCTGGCGCGAGGTGACGACCGTGTACCACGAGGGCGTCCCCGGGCACCATCTCCAGGTCGGCCAGACCGTGTACCGGTCGGAGTTGCTGAACCGCTGGCAGCGGCTGCTGTGCTGGGTGTCCGGCTCCGGTGAGGGCTGGGCGCTGTACGCGGAGCGGCTGATGGACGATCTCGGTTTCCTGTCCGACCCCGGTGCCCGGCTGGGCATGCTGGACGCGCAGTCGTTCCGGGCAACCCGCGTCATCATCGACATCGGCATGCACCTGCAGCTCAAGATCCCCGCCGGTACCGGCTTCCACGAGGGTGAGACGTGGACCCCGGAGCTGGGCTGGGAGTTCCTGCGCGCGCACTGCCGGATGGAGGAGGAGTTCCTCCGCTTCGAGCTGCTGCGCTACCTGGGCTGGCCGGGGCAGGCCCCGGCGTACAAGGTGGGTGAGCGGATGTGGCTCGCCGCCCGCGAGGAGGCCAGGGCGCGCAAGGGCGCCGACTTCGACCTGAAGGCGTTCCACGCCGCCGCCCTCGACCTCGGCTCGATCGGCCTGGACCCGCTCCGCGAGGCCCTCGCCCGGCTCTGAAACGGCACGTGCCGGGTGGCCCGCCGTCGTGCGGGCTGCCCGGCACGTTGCCCGCACGGGTCGCCGCCGCGCGCGCGACGGCGACTGCTTGCCCACACGGGTCGCCGCCGACCGCGCGGCGGCTGCTTGCCTCCGGCGTACCGCCCGGCACGGACGGTCGGGTGGCCGCCGGGGTCAGCCCCAGAAGACGCCGTGCGGGTTGGACTCGATGGTGGCCAGCAGCGGGCCGGGGCCGGAGGCGGCCGGCACCTCCGGAGCCGGGTGCCACCGGTTGTGGCTGTCGGACCAGTGCAGCGTCCACTCGCCGCCGTCCGGTGGCGGCGGGGCGTAGCGCAGCTGGGCGACCCGGGTCTCGGTCCAGTCGGGGCCGAGTTCGGGCATGAACGGTGGCCGGCACTCCACGATCGTGATGTTGCGCCCGCGTAGCCGGTACTCGACCCGCACCTGGTCGCGCAGCTGGTTCGGCACTCGCCGATCGCACCAGCGGGCGATCTGCCGTAGCTGAAGCTCCGGTACGGCAGACAACGCGTCACCTCCCACGCCAGCGGTTCCTTGAACCGTACGTGTCGTCGTGGTGCTGCTGCCACGGTTCGGTCGCACCCGCGGCCCTGTTCACAGCCGGCACGACTTTTCCACAGTTGTCCACAGGTTCGGGCGGGTTATCCACAAGCGAACCGGCCGGTTATCCACAGATTTGTCCCCAGCTAGCCCGGTGGACCGGCAGCGAACGCCGCGTTGTCCACAATGCTTCCCTCTCGGGCACCGGCCCCGATAGCGTGTGATCGCGTCGTCGAGGGGAGTTGTCGTGGAAAACCGTCGTTCCCGGCGGGCCGCCGCCGCGGTCGCTCTGGTCACCGCACTGCTCACGCTGGTCGGTGCGCTCGCCGCACCGGCCGCCGCGGCGCCGCCACCGCCGTACGTGCACGGCGGGCAGACCGTGCCCACCTACTCGTACGCCAGCGCGGTGCGCGAGAGCGTGCAGGTGGACACGAAGCTGGACAGCGACCACGACGGCACGCCGGACACGGTGTCGGTGGACATCGTCCGGCCACGCACCGCGACCCGGGTGCCGGTGATCATGGAGGCCTCGCCGTACTACTCCTGCTGCGGCCGGGGCAACGAGTTCCAGCTCAAGAAGTACGACCGGAACGGCACGATCCTCTCGATGCCGCTCGCCTACGACAACTACTTCGTTCCCCGCGGGTACGCGTTCGTCGCCGTCGACCTGGTCGGGACCAGCCGCTCCACCGGATGCGGCGACGTCGGCGGCCCGGCCGAGATCGGCAGCGTCGAGGCGGTGGTCGACTGGCTGAACGGCCGCGGCACCGCACGCTACCGGGACGGGCGAACGGCGCGCCCCGGCTGGACCACCGGCCGGGTCGGCATGATCGGCAAGTCCTGGGACGGCACCCTGGCCAACGGGGTCGCCGCGACCGGGGTGCGCGGCCTGGCCACCATCGTCCCGATCTCCGGCATCTCCAGCTGGTACGACTACATGCGGCTGGACGGCGTGCCGCGCGCGACCGGCTACCCGGGCTGGCTGGCCGGCGCGGTGGACGGGCGGCCCGCCGGCACCTGCGACGCGGTCCAGGCCGGCCTGACCAGCGCCGGCGACGACACCACCGGCGACTACAACGACTTCTGGGCGGCCCGCGACTACGTCCCGGACGCGGGCAAGGTGCGCGCCAGCGTGTTGATCGCGCACGGGCTCAACGACCAGAACGTGTTCGCGCGCAACTTCTCCCGGTGGTGGGACGCGCTCGCGGAGCACCACGTGCCGCGCAAGCTGTGGCTGCACCAGGAGGGGCACACCGACCCGTTCGACATCGACCGGGGCGCCTGGATGACGATGCTGCACCGCTGGTTCGACTACTGGTTGCAGGGCATCCACAACGGCGTGATGGGCGGACCGAAGGTCCGCGTCGAGCGCGCCCCGCAGCAGTGGCAGCAGCAGGCCGACTACCCGGCACCGGGCGCCCGGCCGGTCCGGCTGTCGCTGGCGGCGGGTGGCGGCGGCGCCGGCACGATCGGTACCGGGGGCGGATCGGGCACGGTCGCGCTGACCGACAACCCCGACCTGACCGAGACGCAGGCGGTCGGCGACCCGAACGCGGCCCGCAGCGACCGGGCGACGTTCCTGTCCACCGCGCTGTCCGGCACCACCCACCTGTCCGGTACGCCGACCGTCACGCTGCGGTTCCGCTCCGACGAGCCGGACACCGAGCTGACCGCGAAGCTGGTCGACTACGGCACCGCGGCCCGGGACGACTACCTGGCCAACGACCTGAGCGGGATCGAGGACCTGGACACCCGGTCCTGCTGGGGCGAATCCACCGCGGACGACTCGGCCTGCTACCTGGACACCACCGAGGTCGTGCACAGCACCGACTACGGGGTGCTGTCCCGCGGCTGGACCGACGCCGCGCACCGCACCGGCCTGACCCGCTACACGCCCGTCGCCCCCGGCCGGTGGTACTCGATCACCATCCGGTTGCAGCCCCAGGACCAGCTGCTCGCCGCCGGCCACCATCTCGGCCTGGTCGTCTCGCTGTCGGACACCGAGAACACCAGCCCGTCCAGTACCGGCGCGAAGGTCACCGTCGACCTGGCGCACTCGACCCTGTCGCTGCCGGTCGCCGGCGCCACCCACCTGGGTACCGTGGCGACGGCGCCGCAGCTGACCGTCACCGCCCCGGCGACGCGCGCCACCCGCTCCACCCCGGCCCGCCGGTTGCCCTGACCCGCCCGGCGAACGGCGACCGGCCCGTCGGTGTTGAGACGACCGTCACGGGCCACCGCGGGCCTGTTGCGGCGTCACCGGATCCGAGTAGGTTTCGTTCGTTGAATCTGAAACTACTTGGAGGTCGTGGTGGGTGAGCGGGTCGAGCCGATGCTGTGGCGGCCGTACTCGCTGCGCGGCACCACGTTCCGCAACCGCGCCTGGCTGTCCCCGATGTGCCAGTACTCGTCCCGGGACGGGTTCCCGACCGACTGGCACCGCACGCACTACCCCAGCCGCGCGATCGGCGGTGCCGGGCTGGTGCTGTTCGAGGCCACCGCGGTGAGCCCGGCCGGCCGCATCTCGCCGCTGGACGCCGGCCTGTGGTCGGCCGAACTGGCCGAGGCGTACCGGCCGATCACCGCCGCGGTGGCGGCGGCCGGCGCCGTCCCGGGGGTGCAGCTGGCGCACGCCGGTCGCAAGGCGTCCACCCGGGCACCGTGGCACGGCCGCGGCTGGGTCCCGCCGCAGGAGGGCGGTTGGGCCACGATCGGGCCGTCGCCGGTGCCGTTCGAGGGGTCCCCGCCGCCGGTCGCGATGTCCACCGTGGACATCGATCGGCTGGTGGCGGACTTCGCCCGCGCCACCCAGCTCGCCGTGCACGCCGGGTTCGGCGTGATCGAACTGCACGCGGCGCACGGCTACCTGCTGCACCAGTTCCTCAGCCCGCTGTCCAACCGGCGCACCGACCACTTCGGCGGCGACCTCGCCGGCCGGATGCGGCTGCCGCTGGCCGTGGTCGACGCGGTGCGCCGAACCTGGCCGGCGGACCGGCCGCTGTTCGTCCGGGTGTCCGCCACCGACTGGGTGGAGGGCGGCTGGACGCTCGCCGAGAGCGTCGTGTTCGCCAAGGAACTCGCCGCCCGCGGCGTGGACCTCGTCGACGTCTCCTCGGGCGGCAGCGCGGCCGACGCCACCGTACCGGTCGGGCCGAAGTACCAGGTGCCGCTCGCCGCTGAGATCCGGCGGCAGGCCGGGGTGCCGGTCGGCGCGGTCGGGCTGCTGGAGACGCCCGACGCGGCAACCGAGGTCCTGGTCGCCGGGGACGCGGACGCGGTCTTCGTCGGGCGGCCGATGTTGCGCGATCCGTACTGGGCGCTGCGGGCGCCGGACGCGCCGCGCGCCGCCTGGCCCGTCCAGTACCACCGCGCGATCTGATCGCGGGGGCACCTCTTTGCGCCGAGGTGCGCCCGAGGCGCTGGTGCCGGGGTCAGGCCACCTCCGTGCGGCGCCGCTTCGGGGTGCAGGTGTGAAGGCCACCTCCGTGCACTCGGCGCACCGAGATGGGTGCACGCCGGAGCCTCGCGCGGGCTTCGGCTGGTCGTCGCCGCTTCGGGCACAGCTCGGCGCGGTGCCGTCGGGCGGGCCTAAGGTGGTGGTATGGGTGGAGTTCCGGGGTATGCGATCGGCGCTGGTGTGGAACTACCTGCGGTCGGGTTGGGCACGTATCCGATGCGGGACGAGCAGGCGGTCACCGCGGTCCGTGGCGCGCTGCGGCTGGGGTACCGGCTGATCGACACGGCGGCGAGCTACGACAACGAGGAGGCGGTCGGCCGCGGGATCGCGGCGGCGGGTCTGGCGCGGGACGACGTGTTCGTGACGACGAAGCTGCGCGGGCGCGACCACGGCTACCAGGAGACGCTGGCGGCGTTCGAGGCGTCCCGGCTCGCGCTCGGCCTGGACTACCTCGACCTGTACCTGATCCACTGGCCGCTGCCGCGCATCGACCGGTACGTCGAGTCGTGGCGGGCGATGATGACGCTGCGCAGTGACGGCCTGGTGCGGTCGATCGGGGTCAGCAACTTCACCGTGGCACAGCTGGACCGGCTGATCGAGGAGACCGGCGAGCCGCCCGCGGTCAACCAGATCGAGCTGCACCCGTACTTCCCGCAGCAGCAGCTGCGCGCGGCACACGAGGCGCGCGGCATCCGGACCGAGTCGTGGAGCCCGCTGGCGCGCGCCGGTGAACTGTTGCGGGAGCCCGTGGTGGTGCAGGCGGCGCAGCGGCACGGGGTCGAGCCGGCGCAGGTGGTGCTGCGTTGGCACGTCCAGCTCGGTGCGGTACCGATCCCGAAGTCGGCGTCGCGGCAGCGGCAGGCGACGAACCTGGACCTGTTCGGCTTCGAGCTGGACGAGGCGGAGCTGGCGGCGCTGAGCGGGCTGGCGCGGGGCCGGCAGGGCGGCGACCCGGAGCGGCACGAGGAGTTCTGACCTGCCGGGCGGATGGCCGGCGCGACGGGTCGAGCGCCAGCATCGTTGCCGGCCTCAGACGAAGGTGCACCAGGCTGCCGTGGCGTCGTCGTACTGCTTGCCCCGCGGCCAGCGGATCGCGGTGGGGTCGGCCGTCTCGGCGGCCCGGGTCCGGCGCACCAGCTCGGCCGGGTCGGCGGCGGCGAGGTCGAGCAGGGCCGGCCAGGTCAGCTCGCCGAACTCGACGAGCCGGGTCGCGCCGTCGGTGGCGAGCAGCACCCCGTCGACGCCGGCCACCGGGGTGCTGCCGGTCAGCGCCTCCCGGGCGGCGGCCGGATCCGTTGCGGCGACCCAGAACCCGCCCGGCCGGTTCAGCTTGGCCGAGCGGGCCGCGCTGCCGGCCCGGTCGCGTTCGGCGCGCGCCGGACTGTCCAGCGGGATCGCCGGTCCGGGCAGCCGGACGGCGGCGATCCGGTCGTCGGACACCACCTGGATGCCGCGGCCCGCGCCCCGCCGGTCGAACACCACCGACGAGTCGGACAGCACCAGGTGGTCGAGCACGTCACCGCGCTGCCGCAGCATCGTCACGGTGCAGGCGGGTGTATCCACATTGGACAGATCGCACTCGTCCCGGTGCACCGCGGTGACCGCCTCGATCGCGCCGGCCAGCGCGTCCCGCAACGTCTCGCGCGCATCCGCGGCGCGGGCGAGCAGCTCGTCCGCGAGCGACCGCACGTACCACGGGACGCCGTGCCGGCAGCCACGCCGCAGCTCGCCGCCGATGCTGTCCGGCACGCCGCAACCGTCCAGGACCACCACCACTTCACCCCGGTGCGCCAGGAGGTCCTCGTTCGGCTTCCCCGGCCGCGGCTCGCTCACACCCGTCACCCGCATGCCCCCAGCCTATGCGGTACCGCTGTCGCCGGCCGGAAGGTGGAGGTTCTCACACCGCGGCGGCGATCTGCCGCTCTCGCACTAGATTGGGCGTTCGTGAAGGCTGTCCCGGTGCCCCGTCGGTACGTGGCGGTCATCGCGCTCGGCACCCTGCTGAACCCGCTGAACTCGTCGATGATCGCGGTCGCGCTCGTCTCGTTGCAGCACGCGTTCGGCGTCGGTTTCGGCACCGCGAGCTGGCTGGTGTCCGGCTTCTACCTGGCGGCCTGCGTCGGGCAGCCGCTGATGGGGCGGGTCGCCGACCGGTTCGGCCCTCGCCGGGTGTACTGCCTGGGTCTCGCGGTGGTGTGCGTGGCGAGCGCGCTCGCCCCGTTCGCGCCGGGCTTCGGCGTGGTGCTGGGCTGCCGGATCCTGCAGGCCGTCGGTACCTCGGCGGCGTTCCCGGCTGGGCTGGCGTTGATCCGCCGGGCCACCGGTACCGGGGCACCGCCGGCGGGTGCGCTGGGCACCATCGCGGTGGCCAATTCGGCGTCGGCCGGCTTCGGCCCGGTACTCGGCGGTTTCCTGGTGGCGTTCGCCGGCTGGCCGGGCATCTTCCTGGTGAACGTGCCGCTCACGCTGGTCACCCTGGTGCTCGCGCTGAAGGTGTTGCCGCCGGACGAGCCGGTCACCGCGGCCCGCGCCGGGCTGGTCCGGCTGCTCGACCCGCTCGGCATCCTGCTGTTCAGCGGTACCCTGGTCGGTCTGCTCGGGTTCCTGCTCGCCCTGCCGCACCATCCACTGTGGATGCTGTTGCCGCTGGTCGCGGTGTGCGCGGTCGGGCTGGTCTGGTGGGAGCTGCGCACCCCGACCCCGTTCCTGGACGTGCGCGGCTTCGCCCGCAGCCCGGCGCTGACCGGGGTGCTCGGCCAGCAGGCGGCCATCCAGCTGGTGTTCTACGGCGTGTTCTACGGACTGCCGATGTGGTTGGAGGAGTCCCGGCACTACTCGACCGAGCAGGCCGGCCTGTTGATGCTGCCGATCGCCGCCCTCGGGGTACTCGTGACCCCGGTCGCCGCCCGCCTGGTCGGCCGGTTCGGGCCGCGGTTGCCGCTGCTGCTCGGCTCGGTCGGGCTGCTGGCCGGTTCGCTGCTGGTGTTCACCCTGCACGACGCGACCCCGGCGGTCGGCATCCTCGGTGTCGCCGCGGTGCTCGGGCTGCCGAACGGGCTGAACAACATGGGGTTGCAGGCCGCGCTCTACTCGGCCGCACCGCCGGACGGTACCGGGATGGCGGCCGGCCTGTTCCAGACCGCGCGGTACGTGGGGGCGATCCTGTCCACCGCGCTGATCGGGTTGGTGCTGGAGCCGCCGTCGGCGAGCGGGCTGCACCGCATCGCCACGGTGATGAGCGTGTTCGCAGCGTTGCTCGTCGTCGCCGCGATCACCACCCGCCGCCGCGCCCCGGCGGCCGGATAGCCGGCCGCCCGCACGCTGCGGCCGGCCGGCGGCGCGGGTGCGGTGGCATGCGACGATACGGCGGTGTCCTTCCGGGTCCACCTTCGTCCCAGCGTGGCCTACCTGGCCTTCCTGCTCATCGGCGTGGTCGCGATCGCCTTCGGGGTCCTGATCGACACCCCGCTCCGGTTCGTCGTCCTGGCGAGCGGCGCGGTCATGATCACGGTTCTGGGTTACCCGATCGTGCTGAGTACGATCTGCCGGGTGCCGGTGATCGCGATCGGCCCGGACGGTGTCCGGTTCCCCCTGATGGGGGTGCGGCTGCCGTGGACGGCGCTGAGGTCGGTGCGCCGCGGCATCCGGCTCGGTCAGCCGCAGTCTCCGGTGCTGCTGGTCTTCCCGGCCGATCCGGCCGGCACGGTTCGGGCGATGCGTCCGTGGCTGCGCCGGCAGGGCCGGGACGAGCTGGCCCGCTACGGCACGCCGATCGTGCTCGGCGCCGCGTCGCTGAACCGCCCGCTGGAAGACATCCTCGCCGCGGTCGAAACCGCCGTGGCGGCCGGCCGCCGCAGCGGTTGACCGCCGCGACGACCGCGGGCCACGGCGGTCAGCCGCGCAGTACCGCGACACCCCGCGCGGCGAGCGTCACCGCCCGTACCGGGGCGTTCCGGTCGGTCAGCAGGTCGACCGCGGGCTGCGGCAGCGACACCGTGACCGGCTCGGTGCCGTGGTTGAGCAGGAACAGGTAGTCCGCGTCGGCGGAGCGCCGGCGGGTGGCCTGCACCGACGGCGGCAGCCCCGGAATCGGCGCGGTGGTCCCGGCCTCCGCCAGCACCCGGTCGAACAGCGCCCGCAGGGTGGCCGGATCGGGGCGGGTGCCGAGGTACCAGGCGGTGCCGGCGCCGTACCGGTGCCGGGTGATCGCCGGGCGGCCCGCCAGTTCGCCGTCCGCGAAGGTCGCGACGACCTCGGCGCCCTCCGGTTCGATCCACTCGGACCAGATCGTGCCGCGAGCGTCCGGCGTCGACAGTGCGGGCGCGGCGAGACCGACGGTGCCGCCGGTGGGCAGCGGCCAGAACTCGTCGACCCGGAGCCCGAGTACCTCGCGCAGCGGCGCCGGGTGGCCACCGAGGTGGGCCCGGTCGTCCGGATCCACGATGCCGGAGAAGAACGAGACCACGAGGATGCCGCCGCCCTCCACATAGGACGTCAACCGGGCCGCGTCGGCGGCGTCCAGCAGGTAGAGGTTGGGCACCACGACCAGCCGGTAACCGGACAGGTCCCCGGACGGATGCACCACGTCGCAGGTCACGTGCGCGTCGAACAGCGGCCCGTAGTGCGCCAGGTGCGCGTCCAGCAGGTTCAGGTCAGCGGACGGGTGCGAGTCGAGTTCCAGCCCCCACCAGGAGTTCCAGTCGTGCAGCAGCGCCACCTCGGCGCGCACCGTCGACCCGGCCAGCTCCGGTACCGAGGCCAGCTCGTGGCCGAGCGCCCGCGCCTCCCGCCAGGTGCGGGTGTTCGTGCCGCCGTGCGGCACCATCGCGGAGTGGAACTTCTCCGCGCCGCCGGCGGTCTGCCGCCACTGGAAGAACACCACCGCGTCGGCGCCCTGCGCGACCGCCTGCCAACTCCACAGCCGCATCAGGCCCGGCGCCTTGGGCGCGTTGCGTTCCCGCCAGTTCACCGCGGACGGCGCCTGCTCCAGCAGCAGCCACGGCTGGCCGCCCTTGACCGACCGGATCAGGTCGTAGGAGAACGCCGCCTCGACGTGCGCCCGCGGATCGTACGGATCGGGGTACGAGTCGATCGCCGCGACGTCCTGGTGCGGCGCCCAGCGGTACCAGTCGAGCGCCTTCTGCACCAGCCCGACGTAGTTGGTGGTGACCGGTACGTCCGGGGTGAGCCGGCGCAGGATCGCCTTCTCGGCCAGGTAGCAGTCGAGCTGCGCGTCGGAGGAGAACCGGGCGAAGTCGATCTGCTGCGCCGGGTTCGGGAAGGTCGGCGCCACCCGCGGCGGCAGGATCTCGGCGAAGTCGGCGTACCGCTGGGCCCAGAACGTGGTCGACCAGGCGGCGTTGAGCGCGTCGATGTCGCCGTACTTCTCGATCAGCCAGCGGCGGAAGTCGGCCGCCGACACGTCGCAGTAGCAGGCCCGGATGTGGCAGGCGAACTCGTTGCCGACGTGCCACAGCGCCAGCGCCGGATGGTTCGCGTACCGGGTGGCGAGCTGCTCGACCAGCCGCCCGGCGTGCTCCCGGTACACCGGGCTGGACGGGCAGAAGTGCTGCCGGCCGCCGGGCGACAGGATCGTGCCGGCCGCGGTGCGCGGCAGCGTCTCCGGGTACCGGTGGGACAGCCACGGCGGCGGTGAGGCGGTCATGGTGGCCAGGCACACCGACACCCCGGTCTCGGCCAGCCCGTCCATCGTGGCGTCGAAGTAGCCGAAGTCGTACTCCCCCTCGCGCGGCTCGACCTCCGCCCAGGAGAAGATGCCCGCGGTGACCAGCGAGACGCCGGCGTCGGCCATCAGCGTCAGGTCCTCGTCGCGTACCGGCTGCGGCCAGTGCTCCGGGTTGTAGTCGGCGCCGTAGCCGATCCGGCCCAGCTTCGCCCGTACCGCGGCCATCCGGTCGTCGCCGCCGCTCATGCGGCTTCCTCCTTCGCCGGCACCCGCCTGAGGCACCGGGCCACCCGATGCCCATGGTTCGCTCGCTTGCACCGGCTCACGCCTTGACACTTCCCTCGGTCAGTCCGGACCGCCAGAACCGTTGCAGCACCACGATCAGGATCATCAGCGGGATCACCGACACCAGCGCGCCGCCGACCTCCAGCTGGTACAGCAGCGGTTGCCGGGACGCGAAGCCCTGCCACGAGGTGAGCCCCAGCGTGATCGGGTAGAGCTTGGTGTCGGACAGCATCACCAGCGGAAGGAAGTAGTTGTTCCAGATCCCGACGAACTGGAACAGGAACACCGTCACCAGCGCCGGCGACATGATCCGCAGCACGATCCGGCGGAAGATGGCGAACTCGCTGGCGCCGTCGATCCGGGCCGCCTCCAGCAGCCCCGGCGGGACGGCCGCGTCGGCGTAGATCCGGCACAGGTACACGCCGAACGGGCTGACGAAGCTGGGCAGCAGCACCGCCCAGTACGAGTTGGCCAGGTCCGCCTGGGTGAACAGCAGGTAGAGCGGCAGCGCGAGCGCGGTCTGCGGCAGCATCACGCCGGCCAGGATGGTGTTGAACACCGCCTCCCGGCCGCGGAACGAGAACCGGGCCAGGCCGTAGCCGGCGCCCGCGGCGAGTGCGGTGGCCACCAGCGCGCCGCCACCGGCGTACACGATGCTGTTCAGCCCCCAGCGCAGGTAGATGTGGCTGTCGAAGGAGAACAGGTCGCCGAGGTTGCTGAGCAGCTGCGGGTGGGCGAACCAGAGCCCGAAGCTGCCGAACAGGTCGGTGCTGTTCTTCGTCGCGGACACGATCAGCCAGTAGACCGGGACCAGGAAGTAGATCGAGATCAGGCCGAGCACCGCGGTCAGGATGATCCGGGTGGACAGCGGGCCGTCGGCGAGCCGGCGCCGCTTCCGTCGGGTGTGGACGGTCGTGGTCGGCCGTTCCATCGTGGCGGTCATCCGCGCCTCCTGCCACCGACCAGCCGCAGGAACCCGAACGACAGCACCGCGGCGATCAGCGCCAGCAGTACCGCCTCGGCGGCGGCATAGTTGTAGTTGTTGTTGGAAAACGCGTCCGCGTACGCGGCGATGTTCGGCGTGTAGGTGCTCGTCACGTTGGCGGTCAACGGTTGCAGCACCAGTGGCTCGGTGAACAGTTGCAGCGAGCCGATGATGGTGAACACGGTGGTGAGCACGATCGCCGGCCGGATCAGCGGCAGCTTGATGTGCCAGACGGCCTGCCAGGCGTTCGCCCCGTCGATCCGCGCCGCCTCCAGCAGATCCCCCGGTACCGCCTTGAGCTGGGCGATGATGACCAGCATGTTGTAGCCGGCGAACTGCCAGGTGACGATGTTCGCGATCGACCAGAGCACGGTGTTCGGCCCGAGGAAGTCGAGGGTGAGCCCGAGGTGTCCGCCTATCGACACCAGCGGGCTGATCCCCGGCGTGTACAGGAAGCCCCACAGGATCGAGGCGACGACGCCAGGCACCCCGTACGGCAGGAAGAAGGCGGAGCGGAAGAACCGCACGCCGCGGGCGGACGCCGCGTCCAGCAGCAGCGCGAGCACGGTCGCCAGCACGATCATCACCGGCACCTGGACCACCGCGTAGCCGAGCACCCGCAGCACGCTCTGCACGAACGCACCCTCGGCGAACACCTTGGCGTAGTTGCCGAACCCGGCGAACACCTGCCTGGTGCCGAGCTCCCCGTACAGCCCGGTGCGTTCGGTGCGGAACAGGCTCTGGTAGAGCGCGTAGCCGATCGGGACGATGAAGAACAGCAGGAAGAACAGGCAGAACGGGGCGACGAACCCGATGCCCGGGGAGATCCGCCGACGCGTGCGGGTCGCCATCACCGCTCCCTTCCCGGTCCGGACGCCTCGAGCCCCTTGGCATGCAGGTCGTCCACGGTCTGCTGCTGCGCGGTGCGCAGTGCGCCGATCAGCTTGCCGCCGCTGTTGACCGCGCCGGCGATCGAGGCGTTCAGGTGGTCCAAGGTCGAGGCCGTGGTGGGCAGCCACATCCAGCTGTCGTCGATCTGCTGGTCCGCCGCGGCGAAGATCTCGTTGTACCGCTGGCCGCCGAAGAACTTGCTCGGCCGGTCCAGGATCGTCCGGTGGTACGAGTTGGCCAGCGCCGGCCAGCCGTAGCCGCCCTTGATGAGCAGGTTGACGCTGTCCAGGTTGGTGTTGAGCCAGACCGCGAACCGCATCGCCTCCTCCGGGTACTGCGTGTTGGCCATCACCGCGGTCGACGAGCCGCCCCAGTTCGCCGCGCTCGGATGTGTCTCGTCCCACTGCGGCATCAGCGCCACCCGCCACTTCCCGGCGGTACCGGCGGCGTTGCCCATCAGCAGCGCGTCGCCCCACTGCGGCCCGACCCAGCTGACGATCTGGCCACGTTGCAGCTGCGCGAACCAGCCGGACTGCATGTCCTGCTCGGCCAGCACGAGCTTCTCGTGCAGCATCTCGTCCCAGTAGTCGCACATCCGGGTACTGCCCGGGTCGGTCATGTCGATCCGCCAGCGCTGCCCGCTCGGGGTGAACCAGTGCGCGCCGGCCTGCCAGGCCAGGCCGGTCTGGTAGGCGGAGTTCGCCGGCGGGAACGCCATGAGGTACGCGCCCGGGTCCGCCTTGCGCACCTTCGCGGCGGCGTCCCGGTACTGCTGCCAGGTCCTCGGCACCTCGATGCCCCACTTGGCGAACAGGTCGGCGCGGTAGAACATCGCCATCGGCCCGGACGCCTCCGGCACCGTCCGCACCCGCTTGTCGAACACCCCCTGCCGCCACTGCCACGGCACGAACAGGTGCTGGTACTTCTCGACGCCGTAGTCGGTGAGGTCGAGCAGCCCGCCGTCCAGCATGAACGCCGGCAGGATGTGGTACTCGATCTGCGCCAGGTCCGGTGCGCCACCGGTGTGCACCGCGGCGTGCAGCTTCGCGTAGCCGCCGCTGCCGCCGGGGATGATGGTGTCCAGGTGCACCTGCACGTCCGGGTTGCGCTTGTTCCACAGGTCGACGGGTGCGGCGATGCCCGGCACCCAGGACCAGAAACGGAGCGTCACCTTCTCGCCCGGCTTGCGGTCTGCCCGGCCCGGCGGTGGCGCCGCGCCGGTGCCGCACCCGGTGAGCAGCCCGGCTCCGGCCGCCGCCGCGGCGGCGCCGCCGGCCAGCACCGATCGTCGTGTCATCGCCGTTGGCGAGCCCATCCTGACCCCTTTCGGTGCACACCGACGCGGGATGGCTCCGAGCATCACCAGGGTGTGACATGCCTGTCAAGATGTATTCATAAAAAAAGACTTAACCTAGAGTGGCGGGCATGGCAGCAGAGACGACCGCGCCGGGGAGATTCGCGGGCCGGCTGGCGGTGCTGACCGGCGCGGCCCGCGGCATCGGCGCCACCACCGCCCGCCGGCTCGCCGCCGAGGGCGCCCGGGTGGTGCTCGCCGACATCGACGACACCGGTGCGCAGGTCGCCGCGGAGATCGAGGCGGCCGGCGGGCAGGCCACCTTCGTCGCCGCGGACGTCGCCAGCGACGCCGACTGGGACCGCGTCGCCGCCGTCGCGCACCGGTACGGGCCGGTCGACGTGCTGGTCAGCAACGCGTTCTTCGACCCGGCCCGGCCGCTGCACGAGACCGGCCGGGACAGCTGGGACCGGCAGCTCGCCGTCTGCCTCACCGGCAGCTACCTCGCCGTCCGTACCTTCCTGCCGGACCTGCGCGCGCGGCGCGGCGCGGTCGTCGTCACCTCGTCGGTGCACGCCCTGATCGGCCTGCCCGGCCACCCGGCGTACGCGGCGGCGAAGGGCGGGCTGACCGCGCTGTGCCGGCAACTCGCCGTCGAGTACGGCCCGGAGGTCCGGGTCAACAGCGTGCTGCCCGGCCCGATCCTGACCGCCGCCTGGGACGGCGTGCCCGAACCCGATCGGGCCCGCAGCGTCGAGGCCACCGCCGCGAAACGGTTCGGCGACCCCGCCGAGGTCGCCGCCGTCATCGCGTTCCTCGCCTCCCCCGAGGCCTCGTACGTGACCGGCGCCGCGGTCCCGGTCGACGGCGGCTGGTCCATCACGAAGGCGTCCGCGTGAACGAGTACCCGGGCCGCGGGCTGCACGGCCAGACCGTCGAGCTGCTCGCGCACCGCATCCTGTCCGGCCGGCTCGCCGAGGGCGCCACGCTCGACATCCCGGCGCTGGAGGCCGAACTCGACGTGTCCCGTACCGCGCTGCGCGAGGCGCTGAAGGTGCTGTCCGCCAAGGGACTGGTCGGCGCGCGGCAGAAGCGCGGCACGTTCGTCCGGCCGCGGCAGGCCTGGAACCTGCTCGACGGTGACGTGATGCGCTGGCAGTTCGCCGCGCCCGCGCCGACCTGGACGCGGTTCCTCGGCGACCTGGCCGAGGTGCGTACCCTGCTGGAGCCGCCGGCCGCCCGGCTCGCCGCGACCCGGCGCACCGACGCCGACCTGGCCGAACTCGACGCGGCGCTGTCCGAGATGGACGGTGCCACGGACGCCGACGCCGCGGTCGCCGCCGACCTGCGGTTCCACCGGGCCCTGCTGGCCTGCACGCACAACGAGCTGCTCGGCCGGCTGGAGGTCGTGGTGGAACGCGCCCTCGCCGAGCGGGACCGGCTGGTACACGGCGGATCCGCGCCCGACCCGGTCCCCACCCACCGGCCGGTACTCGACGCGATCCGGGCCGGCGACCCGGACGGCGCCGAGACGGCGATGTACGACCTGCTCGCCGCGGCCAACCAGCACGCCGCGGCGCTGACCCCGGACCGAGCGGAGCGCGGATGAGGATCGCACGGATCGAGACGTTCCAGGTACCGCCGCGCTGGCTGTTCTGCCGGGTGGAGACCGACGACGGGCTGGTCGGCTGGGGCGAGCCGGTCGTCGAGGGCCGCGCCGAGGTGGTTCGCGCCGCCGTCGAGGTCGCCGCCGAACACCTGCTCGGCGCCGACCCGCTGCGCATCGAGGACCACTGGCAGGTGCTGACCAAGGGCGGCTTCTACCGCGGTGGGCCGGTCCTGTCCAGCGCCGTCGCCGGCCTCGACCAGGCGCTCTGGGACATCGCCGGCCAGGCGTACGGGGTCCCGGTGTACGCGCTGCTCGGCGGCCCGGTGCGGGACCGGGTGCGGATGTACACCTGGGTCGGCGGCGACGAGCCGGCTGAGATCACCGACTCGGTCGGCGCCGCCGTCGCCGCCGGCTTCACCGCCGTCAAGATGAACGGGTTCGGCCGGATCGGCCGGGCCGCCACCGCCGCCGACCTCGCCGGCCTGGTGGACCGGGTCGCCGCCGCCCGCGCCGTACTCGGGGCCGACCGGGACGTCGCCGTCGACTTCCACGGCCGGGTCGCCTGGCCCACCGCGCCCCGGGCCATCGCCGCGATCGCCGACCTGCACCCGCTGTTCGTCGAGGAACCACTCCCCCCGGAGTACGGCCACCAGCTGTCCCGGTTGACCGCTGGCCCGGTGCCGATCGCGACCGGGGAACGGCTCTACTCCCGTACCGACTTCCTGCCCGCGCTGACCGCCGGGATCGCCGTCGCCCAGCCGGACCTGTCGCATGCCGGCGGCATCTCCGAGGTACGCCGGATCGGCGCGCTCGCCGAGACCTTCGACGTGCCGCTCGCCCCGCACTGCCCGCTCGGGCCGGTGGCGCTCGCCGCGTCGCTGCAGGTCGACTTCGCCACGCCCAACGTGCTGATCCAGGAACAGTCCATGGGCATCCACTACAACACCGGCAACGACCTGCTCGACTACGTCGCCGACCCGACCCCGTTCCGGTTCGTCGACGGGTACGCGCAGCGCACCGAGACGCCCGGCCTCGGCGTGACGCTCGACGAGGCCGCCGTCCGCGCCGCCGACGGCCGCGACGCCGGCTGGCGCAACCCGCTCTGGCGCCATCCCGACGGCTCGCTCGCGGAGTGGTGACCAGGCAGGATCAGCGCCGGGCGGCCGGTGCCCGCTGCGCATGCTCGGAGGCGACCTCGGCCGCCAGCAGCAGCACGTTCGCCGACAGGTACACGAAGAAGATGAACGCCGCCGCCGCGCCGAGCACCCCGTAGATGGCGTTGTAGTGGGCGAAGTTGGCCAGGTAGACGGCGAACCCGTCCTTCAGCGCCTCGAACAGCACCGTGCCGAACAGGGCTCCCGGCCAGACGTCGGCCACCCGGGTCCGGGTGGCCGGCACGATCCGGAACAGCAGCACGAACACGACGAAGGTGAGCGCCATCGGCGCCAGCAGCCCGAGCAGCCAGCCCGCCGCACCGACGAGCCGGCCGAGCACCTCCGGTGACTGCCCGGCCCGGCTGGTCAGCCGGTCCACCACGGTCAGCACGAACGACGCCAGCAGCACCGGGCCGGTGGCGGCGACCAGCAGCACGTCGACCAGCTTGCCGTGCAGGAACCCCCGGGGCGCCGGCGCGTCCCAGGCGAGGGTGAGCGCGGTACGCAGCGCGCCCATCATTCCGGAGGCGGCGATCACCACGCCGAGCAGGCCGAGCAGTCCCAGCGCGGCCGACCCGCCCTGCAACTGCGCCAGCAGCGCGGCGAGGCCACGCTGCCCGTCCGCGGTCAGCGGCACGTAGGCGGTGACCGTACCGATCACCGTGTCCCGGACGTGCGCCTCGTCGGCGACCAGGCCGAACGTCGACAGCACCACGATGGCCAGCGGAAACACCGACAGCAGGACGTGGAACGCGATGGCGGCGGCCAGCTGCGGGCAGCGGTCCTCGGCGAACTCGCCCACCGCGCGCCGAACCAGCACCAGCGCTCGCCGGGTGCGCGGGCCGGACAGCCGGAGCAGTCGCCCCCACGCCTGGCGTAGCAGCAGGCCGAGCCGGGCGGACCAGGCGTCCGACAGGCGGCGGATCACCGGGCACCTCCGCGAACCGTTCCGGGGACCGTCGAAGCGGTCGTCTCGATGATCCCATGAACGGCAGATCGCCCCGCCGTGGCGGGGCGATCTCGACTCCGACGGGGTTCCGCTGCCGCTGGCCGGCGGCGGAACCCCGACCGGTCAGCGCTCTTCGAGGACGGCGCGCAGGAACGTCTGGGTGCGCTCGTTCTCCGGGTTCGAGAAGATCTTGTCCGGCGGGCCCTCCTCCACGATCCGGCCCTTGTCGAACATCAGGATCCGGTTGGACACGTCCCGGGCGAACTGCATCTCGTGCGTGACGATCAGCATCGTGATGGTCGTCGTCTGGGCGATGTCGCGCAGCACGTTGAGCACGTCGGCGACGAGTTCCGGGTCGAGCGCCGAGGTGACCTCGTCCAGCAGCAGCACGTCGGGCTGCATGGCAAGCGCCCGGGCGATCGCCACCCGCTGCTGCTGACCGCCGGACAGCGAGGTCGGGTGCTGGTCGACCCGGTCGCCGAGGCCCACCATGTCCAGCAGCTGTTTCGCCCGCTCCACCGCTTCGTCCCTCGGCAGTCCGAGCACGTGGATCGGCGCCTCGGTGACGTTGTCCAGCACCTTCATGTTCGGGAACAGGTTGAACTGCTGGAAGACCATGCCGATCTTCTTGCGCACGGTGCCCAGGTAGCGCTCGCTTGCCGGAACGAGCTGGCCCCCGCGCATCATGTGCGACAGCGGCTCGCCCTCGACGTAGATGACACCGCCGTTGATCTTCTCCAGCGTCATCAGCAGCCGCAGGATCGTGGTCTTCCCCGACCCGGACGGCCCGATCAACGTGACCCGCTCGCCCTGGGCGACGGAGAAGTCCAGGTGATCGAGGACGACATTGGTGCCGAACTGCTTCACCACCTTGTCGAACTGCACCATCGGGGTGCCCTCCGGCAGCCGGGTCACCCGGCTTTCCACAGCAGAGGTGTCGTCAGTGTCCAAGGCGCGTCTCCAGCTTTCGTACCAGGATCGAGGTCGGGTAGCTGGCCAGCAGGAAGAGGATCGCCGCCAGCGTGAACGTGCCGGTGTAGGCGAAGTGCTCGCCACCGTACTCCTCGGCCACTCGCACCATTTCCGGCACCGCAATCACCGACAGGTACGGCGTGTCCTTGAACATCGAGATGGCGTAGTTACCCAGTGCCGGCAGCACGTTGCGCACCGCCTGCGGCAGGACCACCGCCTGCCAGGTGCGGCGCCGCGACATCGACAGCGCCACGGCGGCTTCCCACTGCCCCTTCGGCACACCGTCGATGCCCGCCCGGTACACCTCCGACATGTAGGTGGCGTAGTGGATGCCGAGCACGATGGAGCCGACCAGGAACGGGCCGAGTGGCCGGGCCACGAAGCCGACACCCGTCGCGAACAGCAACTGCACCATCAACGGGGTGCTGCGGACGAACTCCACGAAAGCCCGCACCGGCACCCGGACCCACCGGGTGTGCATCCGGCGCAGGATCGCCAGGACCAGGCCGAACACCACGCCGATCCCGGTACCGATCAGGGTGGCGGTCAGCGTGTAGCGGAAGAACCCCACCAGCAGCAGCGGCAGGATCTCGCCGAGATTGGAGGTATCGAACATCGTCACCGCACCCCCTTACCGATGTCCACTGAAGTGTCGGCCGCCCGGATCCGGAACACCGCGCGCAGCCCGCGACCGCGGCCGAGCTTGGCCGAGGCCACCGTCTCCAGGGCGTTCATCAGCAGCGTGAACACGTAGGCGATGACGAAGTAGATCAGCATCAGCACGAAGAACGTGGCCAACGTGTTCGCCGTGTCGTCCCGGATCTGCTGGAACACCGCCGTCAGGTCGGCAACGAGCACCAGCGACAGCAGCGGGGTGGACTTCAGCAACTGGATGAGCAGGTTGTTGAACGGTGGGATCATCCCTACCCAGGCCTGCGGCAGGATGACCAGCCGCATCCGCTGGAACGGCGACATGTTCAGCGCCGTGGCGCCCTCCCACTGCGCCTTCGGCACCGCGTTGATCGCACCCCGCACCACCTCGGCGCCGTACGCACCGAAGTTCAGCCCGAAGGCGACCACTCCCGCGAACACGCCGCTCGGGATGATGAACGAGCCGATCTGGACCGGAGCGAAGCCGAAACCCAGCTCCGGCATGGCGTAGTAGAACCAGAACAACTGAACGAAGAGCGAGGTACCGCGGAAGAACTCCACCACCGCGCGCACCACGCCGCGCACCACCACGTTGCGGGCTCGGGACCCGAGTCCCAGGATGAACGCGAGGATCAGCGCAAGCAGCGCACCGAGCACGGTGGCCAGGATCGTGTAGCCCAGACCGGAGAGGATCTGGTCCCAGGATCCGAAGACCGCGTGCAGAACCTTATCCATGGGGGCGTCTCTCTCGGACCGTCAGCCGGCGCAGAGCTTGGACGTGGTCAGGCTCGCCGGCGGCACGTTGTTCTTGCCGAAACCGAAGGGCTTGAGCAGGCTCAGGTACTCCGACTCGTTCGAGGTGATCGCCTTCAGCTTCTTGTTGAACGCCGCCTGCAGACTGGTGTCGGACTTACGGAACACGGCACCGCCGGCACTGGTCTGCTTGGTGCCCTTGACGACCGGCACGAACGACGCCAGCACCTCGACCGGCTTGCCCGCGTTGAGGTGTGCGAGCCAGTGCAGCGAGATGTCGGTCAGTGCGATCGCGTCGATCTGGCCGTTGAGCATGGCGTCCAGCGCGTCCTGCTGGCTGCCGTACGACTTGATCTTCGAGTCGGACACCCCGTACGCCTGGGCGTAGCCTTTCTCCACCGCGGCGGTCAGCACACCCAGGGTGGCGCCAGAAGTGGCCACCGACTTGAGTGCGGACAACTTCTTGGGGTTGCCCTTCTTGACCATCAGTGCGGTGGCACCGGTGAACTCCGGCTCGGAGAACAGCACCTTCTTGCACCGCTCCGGCGTGATCGACATGCCTGCCGAGATGACGTCGAAGTGGCCGGCGGTCAGGCCGGGAATGAGCGCGTCGAAGTTCTGCACCAGCACGCCCTTGACGTTGGTGATGCCGAGCTCGCCGAAGATCTTCTTGTGCAGCGTCGGCGCTTCGCCGGTCAACTCACCGCCCTTCTTGAACCCGTACGGCTGCTCACCGGCGAAACCGATCGTCACCGTCTTGGAACTCTTGATCTTGCTGAGTGTGTCCTCCTTGCTGGCGCCCGTGCCGGTCTGGGTGCGCGAGCACGCGGCCAGCAGGCCCGGCACGGTGAGCAGCCCGCCACCGACCGCGGCGGAGCGAAGGAGCGTACGACGAGACCACTGACTGTTGTCCGTCACGGACCTCAACCTCCTCAGGCATCGGACCGCGCGACCCGCTCGGGGCCGCGTCGAGGTCCGGGCATGGCGGGCCGACTCTCGGCCCGGAGTTCGGTGCTGAACGCTAGCACCGCTCGTATGTTTGTTGACATTAGGATCGTCGATAGTCTGCAACATGTTGGCGAACTGCGTTGTACCGTCTCGCCGGGTGAGCGGTCCGGTCCGCCGTGTGAGCTACGGCCAACCGGCCGGGTCGCCTCTGGCGGAGCGTGGGTACCCCAAATAGGGTTCCGGTAACCCCACGGCGTGTCGCCGGCCGGCCATGCCCAGACCCAGGAGGTGCGTAGCAGTGGCGAATTCTTCGCGTCGCCCTATTCGCCCCGCAACGCCGCTTCGGTCGGGCCGCGCGCAGAAGATCACCCCTGTCCCCGCGAGTCCACTGTGGACCTGATCGCGGCCCGGCTCCGGCAGGCCATCTTCGAGGGCACCCTGCCGGCCGGCGCCCCGCTCGGCGAGGCGGAACTGGCCGAGCAGCTCGGCGTCAGCCGCGGCCCGCTGCGCGAGGCGGCCCAGCGGCTGGTGCAGGAACGGCTGCTCACCACCACCCGGCGCCGCGGGCTCGCCGTGGTCAGCATGGACGCCGCCGCGGTCGCCGACGTCTACCTCGCCCGTACCGCCGTCGAAGGCGCCGCCTGCCGGGTCGTGTTGCGAGACAACGTCGTCGACCGCACCGTGCGCACCCTGAGCAAGGTGCACCAACGGATGGCCCGGGCGAACAAGCGCCGCGACGCGCACGCCGTCGGCGACACCGACATCGAGTTCCACCAGGCGCTGGTGGACGCCGCCGGCAGCGCGCGGCTGTCCGCCACCATCGCCACCCTGCTGATCGAGACCCGGCTCTGCACCTACTCGCTGGACCGCGAGTTCCGGGTCCGCGCCGACATGCCGGACTCGCACGCCGAGATCATCGACGCCATCGCGGCGCGGGACGAACCGGGCCTCCTCACGGTCGTCGAGCGACACATGACCGAGGCGGCCGGCCGGCTCACCGCGCCCACCGCCGTCGACACCATCTCCAGCCCGGCGCCGGCCGCGCCGCGCCCGCTCGACCCGCTGGAACTCCCCCTCGACGACTGACCCGCACCCCGTGGCGCCCCGGCTAACGGCGTGCGCTGATCGGAGCGGCGCCCTGCACGACGCACCGGCCGGGCCCGGCGCCCCGATCGGCGCGGCAGGTCAGCGGGCGGGTACCGGGTCGGGTCGGGTCGCGGCCGGCGCCGGCGCCGCGATGGCGCGGGCCAGTCGGCGGTGCGTGCCGGCGGCCAGCAGCAGCGCGAACACCCCGGCGGCGACCGGCACGCCGAACGCACCGGGGTAGCCGTACCGGTCGGCGAGGGTACCGGCGAGGCCGGCGCCGAGCGCGACCCCGGCGACGATGCCGGCGGCGAGCAGGGTCAGCACCGTCGCGGTGCGGCCGGGCGGTGCGATCCGTTCGGCCAGCGCGTACACGGTGATCAGGTACGGGGCGACCAGCAGGCCGAGGACCGCCATCGCGGCGACGGCGCCGGCCGGGCCGGAGATGGCAAGCAGCGCGGTGACCGCCACCGCGAGTGCCGCGGCGAACACCAGATACCTTGCGGGGTAACGGAACCGGGCCGGCAGCCAGGCGGTCGCGAGGCCGGCGGTGGCGCTGCCGACGCCGAGCACGGCGTAGATCAGCCCGGCCGAGCCGGGGCGGCCGATCGCACCGGCGAGCGCGGTGATGCCGGTCTGGGTGCCGCCGAAGATCGCGCCGAGCGCCGCCATCGCGAGGACCAGTCCGAGCACCGGCCGGCGCGGCAACCGGCCCCGCGGTGCGGCGCCGCCGGAGGCTCCCGCCGGCGTCGGCGCGGTCGGGTGCAGCGCGAACGCCAGCCCCGCCACCACCAGCAGCGCCGCCGCGATCAGCAGCGGCACGGCCGGCGGGAACACCAGCGCGCACAGCCCGACCAGCGCGGGGCCGGCCACGAACGACGTCTCGTCGACCGCACCCTCGTACGAGAAGGCGGTCGGCACCAGCTCGCCGCGGGCACCGAGCAGGTGCACCCAGCGGACCCGCATGAACGGGCCGACCTGCGGGGTGGCCAGGCCGGCGATGGTGGCGAGGCCGGTGACCAGCGGGGTCGGACCGTGCAGCAGCGCGGCGGCGACCAGCCCGGCGTACCCGGCGGCGTCCACCAGCGCGGCGAGCAGCCCGACCCGGCGCTGCCCGTACCGGTCGGCGAGGGCACCGACCGCAGGACCACCGAACGCGGCGCCGAGCCCGAGCGCGGCGGTCGCGATGCCCGCCGCCGAGTACGACCCGGTGGTGGCGACCAGCAGGGTGAGCACGCCGAGCGGGCCCATCGCGTTGGGCAGCCGGGCAAGGAAGGACAGCACCGGCAACCGCGGACCGGTGGCAGCGAACAGCGCACGATAGGCACCCAGGGCGGGCACTTCGACTCCTCCGAGGACGATGCGACGACGTCGATCGACGCGCTAACCCACCCTCAGCGCGCCCGTCAGGTCGAAGCCGGCTCGGGAGCGAACGCCGGCTGGCTGTCGCTTCCCCACCCGTTGACCCGGGCCCTGTGCAGCCCCGATCATACGTCGCTACCACCCGCGTCCTTGCAGGTCAGCCGGTCGTTTTGGGCTGTGATGTGGACCATGGGCGGGCCCTGGGCCGGGCACCGCGGGCCGGAACCGCCCCGCCACACGGGTGGCACCGCCGTGCAGCGCGGGCCGGAACCGCCGCGGCGTGGCCCGGAACCGGCGCGGCCGCAGGCACGGAGGGCCGGCCGGCACCAGCGGGATGCCGTTGCCCGGTACGGGCATAGTGAGGCCATGATGTCGAGACTGCCCGCTCCGCTCCGTCGCTGGCTGCGGCCGCGGCGGCTGCTGGCGACGGGTCTCGCCGGGGTGGCGCTGGTGGCCGTGCTGCTCGGCGGCGCGGTCGGCTGGGTGCACCTCCGCGCGCACGGCCACCTCTACTACTCGGTCGCGGCGGCGCCGAGCGCGCCGGTGGCGCTGGTGTTCGGTGCCGAGGTGTACCAGGACGACACCCCGTCACCGTTCCTGACGGGCCGGCTGGAGCTGGCCCGCCGGCTGTTCGTGGCGGGCAAGGTGCGCGCCCTGCTCGTCACCGGCGACCACCGCCGGTGGGGGTACGACGAGCCGGACGTGATGCGCGCCTGGCTGGTCGATCACGGGGTGCCGATGGACCGGATCGTCACCGACTACGCCGGCTTCGACACGTACCAGTCGTGCGCGCGGGCGAAGCGGATCTTCGGCGTACACCGGGCGCTGGTCGTCTCGCAGGATTTCCACGTTCCGCGGGCGACGGCGCTGTGCCGGTCGGTCGGCATCGACGCGGACGGCGTCGGCGACACCGGCCAGCACCGCTGGGACGCGTACCCGCGCAACTGGGTCCGCGAGCAGCTCGCCGACGTGAAGGCGATCTACAGCATGGTGATGCAGCCGGATCCGGAGTTCCTCGGCCGCCGCGAACACGGCGTCGAGCGGGCCGTGCGCTGACCTGCCGCCGGCAGAGAGGCGCCCCCGGCCGCTGTCGTGACCGGGGGCGCCTCGCGGCGGGGGAACAAGGTCTATGGTGGGGCCGACGCCGCTGTCGGCCCGTGGAGTAGAACGAACGCGGCCCGCCGAGGTGGCGCAACTGCGGCAACCGTCACACTCCGTGGCCGCACGATCCGGGGTCGGGTCCGGGTCAGGTGCCGCCGACCTGCTTGGTCATCTGCTGCGACACCACCGCGTAGCCGAGGCTCTCGTACAGGCCGATGGCGGTGGTGTTGTCGCCGAACACGTTCAGCCCGACCTCACTGACACCGCGGGCGGCCAGTTCCCGTTCGCCGGCCCGCATGATCGCCCGGCCGTAGCCGCGGGACCGGGCGGTGGGCGCCACCCACAGCTCGTACACCCAGGCCTGGCGGCGGCGGGCGGACGGCAGCGCCAGCCACAGCATGCCGACCGGCTCGGACCCGTCGACCGCGGTGAACAGCAGCATCCCGTTTGTCCGCACGCCCTCCGGCAGCAGCAGCGCGAACTCGGCGCGGGCCTGCTCGTCGGCCCGTTCGGGGGCGAACTCGCCGGCCCGCACCTTCTCCTGCGCGTACCCCCGGACCGAACGGCCGAGGTACGTGTCGAACTCGGCCGGGGTCATCGGCCGCAACGTCACCCGCGCACTCATCCGCCCATCATGCGCCCCGAGCCCGCCCCGCGCTGGCCGCGCGGGCGCGGTGGGCTCAGTCTGGGATCTGGGTGGTGAGGCAGAACGGGTGGCCGGCCGGGTCGAGGAAGACCCGCCAGCGGTCCGGCGCCGGTTGCGCGTTCGCCTTGCGCGCACCCAGTTCCAGCGCGGCCGCCTCGGCGGCGTCCAGGTCGGTCACCGAAACCTCGAAGTGGAGTTGCTTGGGCGCCGGCCCGTCCGGCCAGGTCGGCGGGGCGTAGTCGGCCACCCGGACGGTGCTCAGCCAGCTGCCGTCGGCGTCCACGGCGCAGAACTGCGGCGACCGGAACGCCACCTTGCCGCCGGTCAGCGCCGCCCAGAACTCCGCCAGCTCCTCGGGCTCGGCACAGTCGATCGCCACCGCCCGCAGTCGCCCCACTGCCATGACCGCTCCCCTCGTCTGTTGCCCGCGCCGCTCGGCGCGGCTGGGTCGAGTGTCCCGCACGCACCGCACCGCGGCGCACCGCACCGCACCGCGGCGCACCTAGCGGTGCCGCACCAGGTCGGGCCGCACCGCGGCGCGCCAGGCCGGGCCGCACCTGCCGGGCCGGGCAGCGCCAGGCCGAGCAGCGCGGGGCAGGGCAGCGCCAGGCCGAGCAGCGCGGGGCAGGGCAGCGCCGGGCCGGGCAGCGGCCCGTTGCCGCGCCGCGACACCGTGAATCAGCGCGGCACGAGATGGCAGGCGACCGGGTGGGTACCGCGGGGCACCAGGTCCGGGACCTCGGCGGCGCACACCTCCGCGGCCTGCGCGCAGCGGGTACGGAAGCGGCAGCCGGACGGCGGGTTCGCCGGCGACGGGAGGTCGCCGGCGAGCACGACCGGTTCCGGCGCCACCTCCCGCCACGGCCGCAGCCGGGGCACCGCGGACAGCAACGCCCGGGTGTACGGGTGGGCCGGCGCGGCGAAGATCTCCGCGGTGGGCGCCTCCTCCACGACCCGGCCGAGGTAGAGCACCGCGACCCGGTCCGCGACGTGCCGCACCACGGACAGGTCGTGCGAGATGAACAGGTACGTCAGCCCGAGGTCGCGCTGCAGGTCACGGAGCAGGTTGAGCACCTGCGCCTGGATCGACACGTCCAGCGCGGACACCGGTTCGTCGCAGATCACCAGGCGGGGCCGCAGCGCCAGCGCGCGGGCGATACCGATCCGCTGGCGCTGCCCGCCGGAGAACTGGTGCGGGTACCGGTCGGCGTGGTCCGGGTCGAGCCCGACGCGTTCCAGCAGCTCGCCGAGTTCGGCCGCCCAGCGGCGGCGCGGCACCACGTCGGGGTGGACCTGCCAGGCCTCGGTGACGAGCTGGCGCACGGTGCGGCCCGGGTTGAGCGACGTGTACGGGTCCTGGAAGATCATCTGGATGTCCCGCCGCCGGCGCCGCACCTCGTCCGCCGGCGCCGCGGCCAGGTCGGTGCCGCCGAACAGCACCGAACCGGCCGTGGCCCGGGCCAGGCCGACGATCGTCCGGGCCAGGGTCGACTTGCCGGAGCCCGACTCGCCGACGATGCCGAGGGTCTGCCCGGCCGGCAGGTCGAAGGAGACGCCGGCGACCGCCTCGATCCGGCCGGTCACCCGGCGCAGCAGCGTCGACCGGATCGGGAAGCTCGTCACCAGGTCGCGCACCGACAACAGGGCCGGCTCGGCCGGCGTCGCGGCACCGGCCACGGCCGGGGCGACCGCGGGCGTGGCCGCGACACCATCGACGGCGGAACCGGTGCCGCCACCGCCGGGGACGGCCGGGTCGGCCGGTCCGGTTCGCCGGGTCATCCGCCGACCTCCTCGCTGCGGTGGCAGGCGGCCGAATGGCCGTCCAGCTCGGACAGTGCCGGCGCCGTGCGGCGGCACGGCTCGATCGCGTACCGGCAGCGCGGGTGGAACGCGCAGCCGGCGGGCAGCGACGCCGGGTTCGGCGGCTGGCCCGGGATCGGTACCAGCCGGTCGGCCCCGGCGTCGTCCGGCACCGAGGCGAGCAGCCCCTCGGTGTACGGGTGGCGGCAGTGCTCGTACACCTCCCGGGTCGGGCCGGCCTCCACGACCCGCCCGGCGTACATCAGCGCCACCCGGTCGGCGGCGTCGGCGACCACGCCCAGGTCGTGCGTGATCAGCGCCAGCGCCATCCCCTCGGACTCGCGCAACGAGGCCAGCAGCCGCATGATCTGCGCCTGCACGGTCACGTCCAGCGCGGTGGTGGGCTCGTCGGCGATCAGCAGCCGCGGCGACATCGCCAGCGCCATCGCGATCATCGCGCGCTGCCGCATCCCGCCGGAGAACTGGTGCGGGTACTCGTCGACGCGCAGTTCCGGTGCCGGGATCCCGACCCGGGTCATCAGCTCGACGGCACGGTCCCGGGCGGCGGCCCGGGACATGCCGCGGCGGCGTACCAGCGCCTCGGTGATCTGCCGGCCGACCCGGAACACCGGGTTGAGCGACGACAGCGGGTCCTGGAAGATCATCGCCAGTTCGTCGCCACACAGCGCCCGGGTCACCGACAGCGGCCGGCCGACCAGTTCGGTGCCGCGGTAGGTGATCGAGCCGGAGACCTGCGCGCCGCGCGGCAGCAGCCCCATGACCGCCTGCATCGTGACGCTCTTGCCGCTGCCCGACTCGCCGACGACCGCCACCGTCTCCCCGGGGTACACGTCGAAGGAGACGCCGTCCACCGCCGGCACTCCGCCGCGCCGGGTGCCGAACCGGACCCGCAGGTCGCGTACCCGCAACAACGGTTCCATCGCGCTCACCTCGCCGCGAGCTTCGGGTCGTACCGGTCCCGCAGCGCGTCGCCGAGCACTCCGAACGCGACGACCAGTACGGCCAGCGCGATGCCGGGGATGGTGGAGATCCACCAGGCGGTGCTGAGCAGGTCCCGCCCGCTGGCGATGGTGGTGCCCCAGCTGGGCGTGGTGGCGGGGGTGCCGAGACCGAGGAACGACAGCGACGCCTCGGCGAGGATCACGTCGCCGATGTGCAGCGCGGCGATCACCAGGAACGGGGCCCGGCAGGACGGCAGCACGCAGGTACGCACCAGGTGCCAGGTGCGGGCGCCGAGCACCCGGGTGGCGTCGACGTACTCGCGGTGCCTGGTGGCGAGCGTCTGGCCGCGGGTGACCCGGGCGAACGTGACCCAGCCGGAGATGGACAGCACCACGATGACGTTGCCGACGCTCGGGCCGAGTACCGCGGCGATCAGGATCGCGAGCAGGATGCCGGGGAACGCGAGCTGGATGTCGGCCAGCCGCATCAGGATCGAGTCGGGCCAGCCGCCGAACCAGCCGGCGAGGATCCCGAACACCAGCCCGATCAGCCCGGACAGCAGCAGCGCCGAGATGCCGATGGTCATCGACACCCGGGCACCCTGCATCATCTTGGCGAGCAGGTCCTGGCCGATCTGGTCGGTACCGAACAGCACCAGGTGGCCCTCGCTGGTGTGCGACATCGGTGCCAGCAGCCGGTTCCTGGTGTCGACGGCGACCGGGTCGAACCGGAACAGGATCGGCCCGAACGCCGCGCACAGCGCGTAGAAGGCGACCACCGCGAGCGATCCGGCGATCCGTACCGTGCCGGTACGGCCCCGGCGGCGGACCGGCGGCGCGGCCGTCTCGATGGTGTCCGCGACCGCGGACGTGGTGGTCATCGCGACACGCTCCCTACCGACACGCGGGGGTCGATCAGCCCGTACAGCAGGTCGACGAGCAGGTTGACGACGACGAAGAGGGCGGCGATCAGGATGACGCCGGCCTGCACCACGTTGTAGTCGCGGTACCCGATGGAGTCGGCGATCAGCCGACCGGCGCCGGGCCAGGCGAACACCGTCTCGATCACCACGGTGCCGCCGAGCACGCTGCCCAGGTACAGGCCGATGACGGTGACGACGGGGATCAGCGCGTTGCGGATGGCGTGCGGGAAGACGACCACCCGTTCGGACAACCCCTTGGCGCGCACCGTGTTCAGGTACGACTCGTGGCTGATCTCCAGCAGCCCGGACCGGGTGAGCCGGGTGACCATGGCGAGGAAGCCGAGGCCGAGCGTGATGGCCGGCAGGATGATGTTCTGCCAGGAGTGCGCGCCCTCGCTGGGCAGCACCCGCAGCTGCCGGGCGAAGATCAGCAGCAGTACCAGCCCGGCCCAGAACGTCGGGGTCGACTGGATGACCAGGGTGAACACCGAGATCAGCCGGTCCAGCCAGGAGTTCGGCCGGGACGCCGCGGCGACGCCGAGGCCGATCCCGACGGTCACCGCGAACACCACGGCGGCAACGGCGAGTTCGGCGGTGGCGGGCAGCCGCAGCAGGATCTGCCCCATCGCGTCGCCGCCGAGCCGGATCGAGTCACCGAAGTGCAGCCGCGCCACGTCTGCCAGGTAGTGCCCGTACTGCACGAGCAGCGGCTGGTCCAGTCCCATGCCGTGCCGCAGCCGGGCGACGTCGGCCGGGCTGGCGTCGGGGCCGAGGATGACCAGCGCCGGGTCGCCCGGCACCACCCGCAGCACCACGAACACGATGGTGACCGCGCCCCACAGCACGAACAGCGAGTAGGCGAGGCGACGGATCAGGTAGCCGAGCATCAGGCGCTCGCCCCGGACGGCGCGACCAGCCCGGCCGCCGGGGTGCGGGCGGGCCGCGGGCGGCCGGCCGGTGGGGTCCGGGTGGGCCGCGGGCGGCTCGCCGGCGTCGCCGCCGGTGCCGGCCCGACCGCCGGCGTCAGGCAGCCGGCGACCCGGCGGGCGCAGCCGACCGTGGCGACGCCGATGCGTTGCCGGGCGACGCGGTCCTGTTCGTCGACCGTCACCTCGACGGCGGCGATCGCGAGCCCGTCCGGCCCGAGTACGGGTGCCGCGACGGCCGCACCGACCGCGTAGCCGCGGGCCCGGATCCGGCCCAGCGACAGCAGCAGCCGGTACCCGTCGGTACCGTGCCGGGCGGCGCAGCGTTCGGCCTCCGCCCGGGGCCGGAACGCCAGGTAGGCGGCGCCGAGTTCGGTGCCGGTCAGCGAGGCGGTGCCGCGGGCCGGCGGGACCGCGCCGCCGCGCGCGTCGACCGACAGCGACCGGACCAGCCCGCCGTAGCGGGGCAGCGCGAACCCGACCGGCCGGTGTACGGCGCGGCCGAGCGCACCGAGCGCAGCCTGGATGTGCGGCCAGCGCGCGGTGGCCGGGGCCGGGCGGGCGGACTCGGCCAGCTCGTAGAGTCCGACGCCGACCGTGTAGCGGTTGTCGTCGACCCGCTGCACCAGGCCGTGCTCGAGGAACGCGCCGAGCATCCGGTGCACGGTGCTCTTGTGCAGGCCGGCGACGGCGGTCAGTTCGGTCAGGGTCATGGGTCGCCCGTGGCGACCGAGCTCGCCCAGCAGCGCGAGCCCGCGAGACAACGACTGCATCTTCGGTGCCTTCCGTCCGGGGGTGACGGGTGGTGCGAGCCGATCGACAACCGTGTTTCGTGAACGTTACCGGTAACGTTCACGGTGGCAAGCTAGCCAGGCCCTCGGAGGCTGTCAAGGGGCCCGTTGCACATCCCGAAACGGGCTTGTTCTCGCTGGTACCGGCGGGGTCCGCTGGTCGGCGTCAGCGACCCCGAGCGGCCCGGCGGCATCCGCGGGACCGGTCGGATCCGGCCACCTGTCGAGGAGCGCGGATGACCCGTTGGGCAGTGGACGACCCCGTCGACGGCGGCGACCGCCGGCTGCACCTCACCCTGGTACGCCACGGCGAGTCGCAGTGGAACCGGCAGCGGCGGGCCCAGGGGCAACGGGGCCCCGGCCTCACCGAGTACGGCCGGCGCCAGGCGGCCCGCACCGCGGCCCGGCTGGCCACGCTGCCGGCGCCGGACCTGGTCCTCGCCAGCGACCTGCCGCGGGTGGTCGAGACCGCGCGGCCCTACCCGGCCGAACCGGTACCCGAACCGCGGCTGCGGGAACTCGACAACGGGGCGTGGGCCGGCCTGCTGCTCACCGACGTCGAACGCGAGTGGGCCGGCGACATCGCCCGGATCCGCGCCGGGGAGGACATCCCGCGCGGCGGCGGCGAGCGATTCGCCGACCTGCGCCGGCGGAGCGCCGAGCTGCTCGCCGACCTGGCCCGGCAGGTACCGGCCGGGGCCGAGCGGCGGATCCTGGCGTTCACCCACGGCGGGCCGATCCGCGCCCTCGTCGCCGAGGTGCTCGGGCTCGGACCGGACGGCCACCGGCTGCTCGCCGGCCCCGGCAACTGCTCGCTCACCGAGGTTCTGCTGTACGTCGCCGGCGGCGCGATCACCGCCGGCCGGCTCGTCCGGTACGGCACCGACGACCACCTGGCGCAGCTGCCCAGCCGCCACGCACCGGCCGAGGAGGCGGCGAGATGAGCCACCCGGTGACGTTCACCGCGATGACCTACAACCTGTGGGGCGGGTGGCGGTTCGCCGAGCGCCGCGACCCGCTGACCGGGCTGCTCACCCGGCGCCGGCCCGACCTGCTCGCCACCCAGGAGCTGCATCCCGACTCGCGCGCCGCCGTGGACGCCGCGCTGACCGGCCACGACCGGGTACGCGACGAGTTCCCGGGCTGGGCGACCCGCAGCAACCTGTGGTGGCACCGGGAGCTGTTCACCGAGCTGGCGCACGGCGCGGCCGACGTCGGCATCTGGTCCGACGACGCCCGGCTGTTCTGGGTACGGCTGGGCTGCCCGGCGGCCGGCACCGAGCTGCTGTTCGCCACTGCGCACCTGACCTGGCCCGGACACCCGCGCGAGATCGCCGACGACCGGAGCCCGCGGGTCGAGCAGGCCCGCGCGATCGTCGCCGAACTCGGCCGCCTCGCCGGCGACGCCGGGCGCGGCGAGGTGGCGGTGCTGTTCTGCGCCGACACCAACGACTACGCCCGCCCGCTGTGGACCTGCTACGACGCCGGCTACCGGGAGCCGTTCGGCGAGCTCGGCACGGTCGCGCCGGCAACCCACCCGGTGTACCCGCTGCCGCTGGACAAGCCGCGGCAGTGGCCGGACACGTACGCCGCGGCGAAGACGATCGACTGGCAGTTCTTCCGCGGCCCGCTGCGCGCGGCCGGCGCCGAGGTCGTCGAGTACTTCTCCGGCGGCATCGCGCCGTCGGACCACCGACCCGTCCAGTGCACGTACCGCTTCACGAGCTGAGGAGAAACGGTGAGACGACGCACGTCGATCAGCACCCTGGGGTACTCGCCCTCGCCGGTGTGCTCGCCACGACCGGTTGCGGGGCAACCGAATCGGCCCGGAACGCCGGCGGCAAGGGCCTGCGGGTCGCGCCGGCCACGTTCCCGGTGTCGCTGAACATCTACCAGTACCCGGCGGAGGCCGCGGTGCAGGGCCCGGTGCAGCACGTGCTGGAGACCCTGGTGGCGCGCTCCGGCAACGACTACCGGCCGCTGCTCGCCACCAAGTGGAGCCAGCCGGACGACCACACCTGGACGTTCACCCTCCGGTCCGGAGTGACGTTCTCCGACGGCAAAGCGCTGACCGCCGACGACGTCAAGGCGTCCGCGGACGCGCTGATCAAGGCGGGCAGTTCGCTGGCACCGCTGTGGGAGCCGGTGAAGTCGGTGACCGCGACGGACGCGCACACCGTCACGATCACCACCACCCAGCCGCTCGGTACGATGCTCGCCACCCTCAGCCTGCTACCGATCACCGAGGCCGGCAAGGCGACCAGCGAGTCGTACTGGAAGGAACCGATCGGCACCGGGCCGTACACGGTCGAGGAGTGGTCCCCGGACAAGCAGCTGGTGCTGTCCCGCAACGCGAAGTACTGGGGAGCCAAGCCGTCGATCCCGACCATCACCTACCTGAACATCCCGGAGGAGTCGGCCCGGATCACCGCGCTGTCCACCGGTGAGGCGGACGTGACGAACGGGATCGGCGCCGACTCGGTCGGCCAGGTCGAGAAGATGCCGGGCGTGCACTACGCCACCAGGCCGGGCTACAGCTACGAGTTCATCTGGTTCAACTCGTCCCGGAAACCGTTCACCGACAAGCGGGTCCGGCAGGCCCTGTGGTACGCGGTGGACGTCAAGCAGGTCGTCGGCGACCTGTACGGCAAGCAGGCGAAGCTCGCGCAGGCGCCGATCCCGCAGCCGGTGTTCGGCGCACCGCAGCTGTCGCCGTACCCGTACGACCCGGCGAAGGCGAAGAAGCTGCTGGCCGAGGCGGGCTACCCGCACGGGTTCGCCACCACGATCCAGTGGGCCAGCTCCGACGACACCAACCAGAACTCGCTCGGCCAGGCGTTCGTCTCGTACTGGGCGAAGATCGGGGTGAAGGTCAAGCCGCTGCCGAAGGAGCGGTCGGTCTGGCTGGACGATCTGAACAAGCTCAACTGGGACATGAACCTGCAGGGCAACACGGTGGCCACCGGCGACGCCGACTACACCCTGGGCCGGCTCTACACCTGCGACGCCAAGCGGATGGGCTACTGCAACCACCAGCTGGACACGGTGCTGGCGCGGGCGAAGGCGACGCTGGACCCGGCGGAGCGCACCGCGCTGTACAAGCAGGCCAGCCAGATCATCTGGGACGACGCGGTCGGCATCTTCCCGGCCGACTTCACCGTCGACCTGGCGTACCGGACGAACGTCACCGGGCTGAGCATCGACCCGGCCGGCCGGCAGTCGTTCGTCCACGCCAAGCTCGCCCACTGAGAATCGTTGCGCGGCAACGGATCTGTCGTTGCGACCGATGCAACCGCCGTTGCCGCGCAACGCCACCGCCACCTAGCGTCGAGGCACGCACGCCGTCGAGGCACGCACGCCGTCGGAGGAAGGACCAACGTTGTCACCACACCTGGGGAGCACCGGCGAACAGGTACGGCGGGGCATGCTCGCCGCCGACCCCGCCCTGTCCCGGTTCGATCCGCTGCCACGGATCCTCACCTACGACAACTTCGACACCGGGACGAACGGCTGGACCGAGCTGATCGGCAACTACGACGGCAACGGCGACCTGTCCACAGTAGACGATCACATGCGCGACTTCCGGCCGCCGCAGGTGTCCAACTGCACGTTCTTCGACACCGGCACGCACGGCGCGCTCACCGGCGACTACGCGCTCAAGCTCGCCACCCGGCCGTACGTCGGGCACACCGCGGTGGCGATCCGCCGGCTCACCATGGCACGCAAGGGCCTGGTGCAGCTGGAGACGCACTTCAGCTACAAGGCGGAGGCGACGCTCGGCACGGACGCCGGCAACAACTCGTTCGGCGGCGTCACCTGGGACGGAAACCTGCATCCCAGCGAGGCGCAGTTCGGCGCGTTCACCGTGGCGACCGACATCTGCGGCGACGGCGGGCTGCGCTACCACACGGTGATGCGCTACCGGAACACCACCGTGGACAACGAGCTCGACCAGCGCTGGGTGTACCCGGTGGTGCCCGAGCCGACACCGCGGGAACACCTGGAGGGCAAGGTGAAGCTCGCCTACGGCGACGACTTCACCGCACCCGACCCGGCCGACTGGCAGCCGGCCTCGGAGCCGATGGCGATGTGCTACAACGAGGTCCCCACCAAGGTCAACTGGCACTACCTGCGCTGGCTGATCGACACCGACGCCCGGCGCAACGTCGAGCTGCAGGTCAACGACACCACCCTCGACCTGCGGGAAGTGCCGGTGCCGGCGTACTCCGACCGGTACGACTCGCTGGAGAACCTGCTGAACTTCTACTTCAGCGTGCGGACCCACTCCGGTGTCCGGAACTTCCTCTATCTCGACTCCGTACTCGTTTCCGTGGATTGGTGAGGCGATCATGCGTCATGCCCAGACCGCCGTGCTGGAACGCGGCGCCGAGTTCACCGGCGAGTTCGCCACCGAGCCGTACGAGGTGCCCTGGGCCGCCGAGGCCCGCTTCTTCGTGCAGGTGATCGACCCGGCGCCGGGCACCGTCACCCTGACCACCCAGCTGTCCCCGGACGGGTTGAACTGGATCGACGCCGAGCACCTGGCCGGGGTCGAACTGGACACGACCGGTGTCGGTATGGTGACCTGGCGGGTCCGCGAGTTCGGCGGCTGGCTCCGGCTGCGTGGCGCGGCCCGCCCCGCGGACGCCGACGGCGGTACCCACCCCACCGGCCGCGGCCCGCGACTGCGGATCCACCTCGTCGCCAAGGAGTAACCGAGATGTCCGTGCACCGGCCGACCGGCACGATGCGGCGCCGGGTCCGGCTGTCCGACATCGCCGAGGCGGTCGGCTGCTCGGTCAACACCGTGTCCCGCGCGCTGACCGGCAAGGACAGCGTCAGCCCGGTGACCCGGGCGCAGGTGATGGCCGAGGCCGAGCGGCTCGGGTACGTGCCGAACAACCAGGCCCGCTCGCTGGTGCTCGGCTCCACCCGGACCGTCGGTCTGGTCATCACCAACCCGTCCAACACGCTGTACGCCGGGTTGATCTCCAGCGTCGAGCTGCGCTGCCGGGCCCTCGGCTACACGGTGATGCTGCTCGCCACCGAGGAGAGCCCCGAGTCCGAGCGGGTCGCCGCCGAGTCGCTGCTGCACGCCGGCGTCGACTCGGCCCTCGCGGTACCGGTGCAGGCCGAGGCCGGGCACTGGGAGCGGCTCCGCCGCGCCGGCGTCGACCTGGTTTTCGTCAGCCGGGAACTGCCCGGGATGGACGTCGACTTCGTCGGCATCGACAACGAGCACGGCGCGTACCAGGCGACCGCGCACGTCCTGGACGCCGGCGCCCGGGTGGTCTGGGCCGTGGAGGAGGACCTGCCGATCAGCACGGTCCGGCAGCGGCGGGACGGCTACCTGCGCGCGATCGCCGACCACGCCGCCGATCCGGGCAGCGCCCGGGTGCTGTCCGTACCGACCCGGCGGCGCGACTCGCTGACCCTGCCGTGGCAGGCGGAGGAGGCGTACCGGCTGGCCGGCCGGCTGGTCGCCGACGGCGACCTGCCCGACGCGTTCGTCGCCGGCAACGACTACTTCGCGCTGGCGCTGATCCGGGCGCTCACCGAGCACGGGCTGCGGGTGCCGGACGACGTGCTGGTCGTCGGCTACGGCGACCACCCGTACGCGGGCTACCTCACCCCGACCCTGTCCAGCGTCGCCCTGCCGGCCACCGAACTCGGCAGCACCGCGGTCGACGTGCTGATGCGCCGCACCGCCGAGCCGGAGGCACCGACCACCCGGCACCTGATCGCCCCGCACCTGATCCCGCGCGAGTCCACCCGCCGCTGACTTCCGGCGCCGGTCCTACCCCGCCGGCTCCCGGCCACGAGCCCACGCCGGCTCCCGGCCCCCCGGCTCCCGGCGGCGTGCCCGCCCGCCATCGACTCCCGGCGCCGGAGCCGCCCGCGGCCGGGGGCCGCGCCGACCCTGCCGGCGCGGCCCGGGTTCGTCACTCGTGGGCGACGAAGTCGATCTCGACCAGGATGTTGTTCAGCTCCGAGCCGACCGTGGTCCGCACCGGGGCCGGATCCGCGGTGAAGAACTCCCGGTACGCCTTGTCGAACTCGGCGAAGTCGCGGTGCAGCTCCTGCAGGTGCACCGTCGCCTTCACCACGTGCTCGAAGCCCAGGCCGCGCTGCGCGAGTACGGCGCCGAGGTTCTTCAGCACCTGCCGGGTCTGGGTGGCCACGTCGTCACCGACCGCCTTGCCGGTGGCCGGGTCGATCGGCCCCATGCCGGCGGTGTACACGAACCCGGCGACCGCCACGCCCTGCGAGTAACCGCCCGCCGGTGCCGGCGCCTGGTCCGTGCGCAGCCCCTGCTTGTCCGCCATGATGTGCTCCGTTTCGTGTCGCGGATGGATGTCAGCGATGGATGTCAGCGTTGCACGTCGTCGTCGGAGTCCGCGCCGAGCAGGTTCAGCTCGGCCCGGCTCGGCAGGCCCTCCCAGTCACCGGGCACCGTCACCGCGAACGCGCCGGCCACGGTCGCCGCGTGCAGGCAGGCGTCCGGTGCTGCACCGCCGATCCACTCGGTCAGGTAGGCGGACGCGAACGCGTCGCCCGCACCGACCGGGTCGACCGCCCGCACCGGCTTGGCCGGCAGGTCGTACCCGGTGCCGTCGAGCAGGCCGACGACACCCCGGGAGCCGCGCTTGACCAGCACCTGCCGCGGCCCGAGCTTGGCCAACTCGGCGGCGAGGACCGTCTCGTCGCCGCCGGACACCACCAGCCTCGCCTCCGGGCCGGTCGCGAACACCAGATCCGCCCGGGTCACCAGCTCGCGCAGCGTGGCGCCGGCCGTGGCCGCGTCCCAGAGCGCGGCCCGGTAGTTGAGATCCAGCGACACCGCGACGCCCGCGGCGCGAGCGACCTCCACCGCCGCGAGTACCGCCTCGCGCGCGGTTCCGGACAGTGCCGGGGTGATGCCCGTGACGTGCAGCACCCGGGCCGCCCGGACCACCGACTCGTCCACATCGGACGGTGACAGCCGGGACGCCGCGCTGCCGGCCCGGTAGTACTGCACCCGGGTCGCGGTGTCGGTGCGGCGCTCCTTGACCATCAGGCCGGTCGGCGCGGTGCCGTCGACCGCCGCGTACACCGCGACGCCCTCGGCCCGGATCGTCGCGGTGACCAGCCGGCCGAACTCGTCGTCGCCGACCCGGCTCAACCAGGCGGCCCGCCGGCCCAGCCGGGCGACGCCGATCGCCAGGTTCGACTCCGCGCCGGCCACCGACAGGTGCAGGCTGTGCATGTGCCGCAGCAGGCCGACCCGGGGCGCGGCCAGCAGCGCCATCGTCTCGCCCAGCGTCACCAGCTCCGCCGCACCGGCACCCGGCCCACCGATCGGGCCGGGCAGGTCGGTGGCGTACTCCGGGGTACTCACGCGAACACCCGGGCGGCGGAAACGCCCGGCGCCGTCGACGATCCGGTCACCCGCGCGCCTCCCGGATCGCGTCGAGCACCGCGCGGGCCCGGGCGCCCAGCTCGGTCAGCGACCCACCGTCCAGCGCATCGCCCAGCAGCGGCCCGCCCATGCCGACCGCGATCGCGCCGGCGGCAAGGTACTCCGGCACCAGGTCGAGGGTGACCCCGCCGGTGGGCATCAGCGGTACCCCGTCGATCGGCCCGCGCAGCTCCCGGAGGTAGCGGGGGCCGGCCACGGACGCCGGGAACACCTTGACCGCGGTCGCGCCGAGCCGCCAGGCGGTCAGCACCTCGGTGGCGGTGAACGCACCCGGGTAGTAGCCGAGCCCGCGGGCCACCGCCTCGGCGGCCAGCGCCGGATCGGTGTGCGGGGAGACGATGAACGTGGCGCCGGCCTGCTCGGCGGCGTCGAGGTGCTCGACCGTCAGCACGGTGCCGATGCCGAGATCCACCTCGGCGCCGTACCGGGCGCGGGCGGCGGCCACCGCGGCGAACCCGTCCGGCGTGTTCGTGGTGATCTCCAGGCAGCGGATGCCGTTGTCCACCAGCGCATCGATCACCGCGGGCAGGTACTCGCCGGTGCGCTTGCCGCGCAGGATCGGGACCACGCCGGTCTCGACCAGCGCGGCGCTCGGCGTACTGCGGGGTGAGGTTTGCATGTCGTTCCTCTAGAAATAGGTGTGGATCAGGTCGACGACCCGGTGGTCGGCGTCGACCATCGGGATCACCCGCCACTTGTCGAACGCGGTACAGGGGTGCGAGATACCGAACGCGATCAGGTCACCGGGGCGCGGCGTCGGGCCTCCGGAGGTGTCCAGGTAGGCATGCTGGTCGTTGAAGCGCCGCACGGTGAACCCCGCCGCCGGTTCGGTGCCGCCGTCGGCGCGCCGCAGCGTCTTCGGCACCGGCAGCCCCTCGTCGTACGGGGCATCCCGCTTGCCCATCGCGACCAGCGCCAGGCCGGGCTCCGGGGTGGAGGTCACCTGCGCCCACACGGTCAGCGCCGGGATCAGCGAGCCCTCGGCACCGATCCGGTTGAACGGCGTCTTGGCCCGGTAGAACCCGTCGTCGTGGGTGACGTACGAGCCGGACCGCAGCAGTACCAGCAGTTCCCGCCTGGCCAACCAGTCACCGGAGAGCACTTCGGTGACCGTGTCGAAGTAGGCCGAGCCGCCGGCGGAGACCACCACCGGGCCGGGCCGCACCAGGTCGAAGGCGACCAGCGCCTCGGCCGCCTCGCGCAGCGTACCGAGGAAACCCCGCGCTTCGTCCACAGTGGACAGACCGCCCTCGTACCCGGAGACGCCGGCCACCGCGAGCCGGGGCACCTCCGCGGCCGCCCGCGCGAGAGACACCACGTCGGCGACCGAACGCACCCCGGTACGGCCGTGCGCGTGGCCCAGCTCGACGACCACCTCCAGCGGCCGGTCGCCGGTCACCTCCGCCAACGCCGCCCGGATCGCGTCGAGCCCGTCGGTCGAATCCAGGTAGAACAGCAGCTCGAACGACGGATCGCGCTCCCGTTCGGCGATCACCCAGCGCAGCGCCAGCGGGTCGAGCAGCTCGTTGGCCAGGAAGATCCGCGGCACCCCGAAGCCCCGCGCGGTGAGCACCTGGCTCGCCGCCGCCAGGGTGATCCCCCAGGCACCCGCATCCAACTGCTGCTGGAACAGCACCGGTGCCATCGTGGTCTTGCCGTGCGGCGCGAACGCCAGGCCGTGCCGGGCGGTGTAGTCGGCCATGGTGGCCACGTTGTGCGCCACCGCATCCCGGTCCAGCACCAGCAGCGGCCAGCTGAACGGCCCGGTGAAGATGTCGTACCCGGCGGCGACGAACTCCGCCGCCGGCAGCCGCGCCCCCGGCAGCCACAGCCCCTTGGTACGCCAGTCGACGTGTTCGGTGGGAATCCTCAGTGCCACGCGGCCTCCTGTCAACGCGAACCCAGCTCCCGGGAGATCTGGCGGGCGGCACCAGCGACCTCCGGAGCCAGCCGGCGCACCTGGGCCGGCGTCATCCGGGACGCGACGCCGGACACCGACACCGCACCCACCACCCGGTCCTCGTGGTCGAACAGCGGCGCGGCGACGCACCGCACGTCCGGCTCGTTCTCCTGGTCGTCCACCGCGTAACCGCACTGCCGGATCCGGGCCAGCTCGCGGCGCAGCGCGGCCGGCTCGGTGATGGTGTACGCGGTGGTCGCGACGAGGCCGGCGTCGAGCACCGCGGCCAGCTGCGCCTCGCCGCCGAACGCGAGCATCGCCTTGCCGACGCCGGTGCGGTACAGCGGAACCCGGCGACCCACCCGGGAGGCCATCCGAACGTTGGCCTCGCTCTCCACCTTGTCGATGTAGACCGCCTCCAGCCCGTCCGGCACGACCAGGTGGCAGGTCTGGCCGGAGGACCGCTGCAACGCCCGCAACTGGGTCGCCGCCACGGTCCTGATGTCCAGCCGGGACAGGTACGCCTGGCCCAGTTGCAGGGCGCCGAGCCCGAGCCGGAACCGGCCGCTCGCGGCGTCCCGGGCCAGCAGCTCGGCGTCGACCAGCGGCTCGGCCAGCCGGAGCACCGTGCTCTTGTTGAGCGACAGGGCATCCGCGATCTCGGTCAGCGTCGCCCCGGCACCGCCGACCTCCCGCTCCACATAGGACAGTATGGTCAGCGCGCGGCGCAGCGAGGACGACTGGTTGCGGGCCGCCGTCTCGATCATCGCGGCGACCGCAACGGGACGCCGGCGAGCGCGCCGGTCAGCTCGCCGCCCGCCAGCACCGGTCGCCCGTTCACCAGCACGTCGTCCACCCCGACGGCCGGCCGGCGCGGATCGTCGTAGGTCGCCGCATCGCGCACCCGGTCCGGATCGACCACCGCCAGGTCGGCGTGGTAGCCGACCCGCAGCTGGCCCCGGCCCGGGAACCCGAACCGGCGGGCCGGGTTCGCCGCCAGGTGCACCACCGCGTCCGGCCAGGACAGGTCGCCGAGTTCCCGCACGTGCCGGGCGAGCACCCGGGCGAACGCGCCCCAGCCGCGCGGGTGCGGATGCGATCCGACGTAGATCCCGTCCGAGCTGCCCATCTGGGCCGGGTGCCGGAGCAGCGCGCGCACCGACTCCTCGCTGTTGGTCGGCGGCTGACCGAACACGCAGCCGGCCCGCAGCTCGGTGGCCCGCAGCAGCTCCACGCAGGTCGCGGCAGGGCTCAGGCCGGCCTGGTCGGCCACCGCGACCAGCGGCCGACCCTCGGCCCACCGCCACTGCTCGGACGGCACGTACGACAGGGTGATCCGCGGCCACACCTCGGCGCGGTGCGCGAACCACTCGGTGTCGAGCCGGCGCTGCACACCGGGATCGGCGAGCTGCTCGACGGCGCGTTCCACGTCGGCGGTGGGCAGCCACTCGGGCAGCGTCACCATCGCCAGGATGGTGCTGCCCCGCAGGTACGGGTAGCTGTCGAAGCTGAGGTCGATGCCCTCGGCGCGGACGTCGTCGACCAACCCGATCAGCTTCTCCGCCGGCCCGTGGTAGTGCGAGACGTGCGTCGCGACGCCACTGTCCCGGGCGATCTCGCGCACCTCGGCGATCCCGGTCGGCGCGTCCGCCTCGTACCCGCGCATGTGCGTCACGTACGGCAGGCCGCGGGCGGCGACCGGGCGGCACAGCTCGGCCAGCTCGGCGGCGTTCGCGTACCGCCCCGGGCTGTACTCCAGGCCGGTGGACAGGCCGACCGCGCCCTCGTCCAGCGCGCGCTCCACCAGCCGGCGCATCCGGGTCAGTTCGGCCGCGTCGGCCGGCCGCTGCGCCGAGCCGAGCACCTCGTACCGGATCGTGCCGTGCGGTGCGAGGTAGGCGGTGTTCAGCGCGGTGCTGTCGGTGTAGCCGGCGAGCAGCGCGGCGACGCCGACCGGCCCGTCGCCCAGCCCGGCCGGCGGCCCGTTGACCGCGTCGAAGTAGCGCGCCACGTACCGCAGGGTGGCCGGCGAGGCGGGCGCGAACGACAGGCCGTCCTGGCCCAGCACGAACGTGGTGATGCCCTGCCGCAGCGCGGCGAGTTGCACCGCCGGGTCACGCACCAGCGCGTCACCGTGCACGTGCGCGTCGATCAGCCCGGGCGTCACGTACCGCCCGGCGGCGTCGATGCTGTGCTCGGCCTCGGCGAGGTCGAGGTGGCCGAGTGCGGCGATCCGGTCGCCGGTGATGGCGACGTCCGCCCGGTACGCCGCCGCGCCGGTGCCGTCCAGCACCCATCCGCCGCGCACAATCACGTCGAACACGCCGCACCCCACCTCCCTGTCCTGCACGCTAGGCAGTGACCCTGTGATCCGACGACATCTTCGACACAGAGTTTTGCATAGCAGAACAGGCCAGCCGGCGGCGGGGCGCGAGCCAGGCACACGCGGCGCGAGGCAGGACCGCCCGAGGCGAGCCAGGCACACGCGGGGCGAGGCGGGACCGCCCGAGGCGAGCCAGGCACACGCGGGGCGAGGCGGGCCCGCGCGGGGCCGGGGCGGCGCGCCGGCCCACCGGAACGGGTCAGGACCGGGAAGCCTCGGCCCGTGGCGCCTCGGCGCGGGCGCCCCGGGTGCGCCGGGACCGCAGCGTCCCGACCGCGCTCACCACCCCCGCGACGAGCGCCACGATCAACCCGCCCGCCATCACCACGTTGCCCGCGACCGTGCCGGCGTTGTGCGACGTCAGGTTCGGCTGCAGCTGGTCGGCCAGCGAACCGGCGCCGACGATCCACAGGCAGGCGATCGCCGCGAACACCGGATGCCACCACCACCGCGAGGTCAGCACCATCAGCACCGCGGCGACCAGGATGAAGATGATGCCCGGCGGGAACGTGATGCCGAACGACTGCTCGGCGTCGCCGAACTTCGACGGATCGGCGATCCACTGCACGACCAGCCCCAGGATGCCCACCAGCAGCGCGGCGAGCGCGGCAAGGCTGGCCCGGTTCGAACGAAGACGATGGAACATGACTACTCCCTCGATTCCGACGACGGTTCGACCCGCCGATGTGCGACCGGCACGGCGGTGGTGGCCCGACGCGGCGACCGGGCGGGTGACAGGACGGCGGCGACCGCGAGCACCGCGGCGGCGCCGAACGCGAGCAGTTGCAGCCAGCCGGCGGCGAACTCCAGCGCCCGGCCCGGCCGGCCGAGGCGGGCGACGAACTCCGGGCTCAGCAGGCCGCCGACGCCGAACAGCACGCTCGCCGCCGCGGCGAGAAGCGGCGTGTACCGCCACCAGACCAGCGCGACCAGCACCGCGAGCCCGAGGTCGAGGAACGGCCCCGGGCCGTCGTAGCCGGGCAGCTCGTCCCCGATCGCGGCCAGCACCAGCGCGACGCAGGTACCGGCGAGGAACAGCCGGCGCCGCCCGCCCGCGCGGCCGATCGCCGTGCTCGCCGGCCCGATTCGTACCGTCATGACCACCCTCCCGTACCGCTGCCGCTGCCGACCGGTCCATCGTGGGAGCCGACCCGGCCCCACCGCGTCCGGCGAAAAGCGGCTCGTCCTGGCCGCGGGTACGTCGATCGCCGTACCCGGCCGCCGCTCGGGAGCGGACGCACCGCCGCGAACCGGCGGGCAGACTGGCTGGCGATGCTCCGGCGAGATCGGAAGGGGGGCCGGGATGGACACCGTGGTCGCCGCGCGGCTGCCCCGGCCGAGCCGTACCGACCTGGTGCTCGCCGCCGGGTTCACCGCCGCGGTGGTGGTCGGCGCGCTGCTCGTCGCGGGCGGCCAGGACCGGTACCGCCCGCTCGACGTGGCGGGCGTCCTGCTGATCGGGTTGGCCGCCGGCACGACGGTGGGTTGGCACCGGGCGGCCCCGCTGTGGTCGCTCGGCGCCGCCACGGTGCTGGTCAACGGCTACCTGCTGGCCGGCTTCCCGTACGGGCCGGTGCTGCTGTGCCTGGTGATCGCGGTGTTCGAGGTGGCGCGGCAGCAGCCGCTGCGACGCTCGGCGCTCGCCTGCGGCATCGCCGCGGCGATCTCGTCCGGCACCATGCTGGTCCGGCTGCTCACCGACGGCGGCGCGTCGCCGCTGCTCGCGGTCGTCTGGGCCACCTGGATCGCGCTGCCCTGGTCGCTCGGTGCGCTGGTGCACGTGGCCGACGCGGCGCGGCGGCGATCCCGGGCCGACCTGGTCGCCCGGGCCGCGCTGCAGGAGCGGGCCCGGCTGGCCGGCGAGGTGCACGACATCGCCGGGCACGCCTTCGCGCTGATCACCATGCAGGCCGGGGTGGCGATGCTGGTGTTCGACGAGCAACCCGAGCAGGCCCGCCGCTCGCTCGCCGCGGTACAGGAGACCAGCGGAACGGCGCTCGCCGAACTGCGCAGGATGCTCGACAGCCTGCACCCGCGGCCCGGCGCGGCCACCGACCCGGCCGGCGTACCGGGACTCGGTGACCTGGTGCGGCGGGTCCGGGCCGGCGGGCTGCCGGTGGAGGTCACCGTCGACGGCGACCGGCCGGTACCCGGGTCGCTGGCCGGCGGCGTCTACCGGGTCGTCCAGGAGGCGCTGACCAACGTGTTGCGGCACGCCGGGCCGACCACCGCCCGGGTCTCGGTGCGTACCACCCCGGCGGAGCTGGTCGTCGAGGTCGCGGACCAGGGTGCCGGTATCGCGGGGCCGCCGGGTCGGGGGCTGACGGTGATGCGCCGCCGGGTCGATCAGCTCGGCGGTGAACTCACGGCCGGGCCGTACGAGGACGGGTTCCGGGTCGTCGCCCGGCTGCCGATGCCCGCGGCGGAACGATGATCCGGGTACTGCTCGCCGACGACCACCAGCTGGTCCGGATGGGTCTGCGGGTCCTGGTGGACCGGGAGGACGACATGCGGGTCGTCGGCGAGGCCACCGACGGCCGGGAGGCGCTCGCGGCCATCCGCCGCGACCCGCCGGACGTGCTGCTGCTCGACATCCGGATGCCCGGCATGGACGGCCTGGAACTGCTTCGCACGCTCGCCGCCGACCCGGCGCTGGGTGGGGTGCGCGTCATCGTGGTCACCACGTTCGAGATCGACCGGTACGTGTTCGAGGCGTTGCACGCGGGCGCGAGCGGCTTCGTCCTCAAGGACACCGCGCCGACCGAGCTGGTCCGGGCGATCCGGGTGGTGGCCGCCGGGGAGGCGCTGCTGTCCCCGTCGATCACCCGGATGCTGGTCGGCACGTTCGCGCGGCAGTGGGCGCCGCCGGAACCCGTCGACGGCCTCGACACGCTCACCGAGCGGGAGCGCGAGATCGCCGCCTGGGTGGGTACCGGCCGGTCGAACGCGGACATCGCGGCCGCGCTGTTCCTGTCCCCGGCCACCGTCCGTACCCACGTCACCCGGGTGATGACCAAGCTCGGCGCGCGGTCCCGGGCGCAGCTCGTCGTCCTCGCCACCCGCGCCGGCCTCACCCCGCCGGACTGACCCGCCCCGGTCAGCCCGGCGCCTGCACGGCCACGAGTACGCGATCGACGCGATGCTCTGCGCGACCGCGCTGGCGGCTCCCGGCCCGGTCACGATCCTCACCTCGGACCCGGCGGACATCGGTACCTTGTGCGGTCGGCACGCCACCGTGATCAAGGTCCGAGCGTCTGGATCACGCCGGCGCCGACCTGGGATCGTGGCCGGCGGCTGCCGGCCACGAGCCCAGGATCGAGGTGCGCCGAGACCACCGGGCGTCGCGGCCACCCGGGTCGGCGGATCGTCCGGCAGCACAGCCACCCGGGTCGGTGGGCCGGGCGGCGGCGCACCCGGCCGGGTCAGCGGGTGGTACGGCGGCGCAGCAGCACGGCGATCAGCAGCGCGGCGGCGAGGGCGACGAGCGCGTCGACCAGGATGCCGCGGTGGATGCCGCCGAGCATCGCGTCCACCGGCCCGGCGCCGGCCGAGCGCAACGCCGCACTACGCGCCGCGTACAGCGCGGACAGGATCGGGATGCCGGCGGTCAGGCCGACCTGCTGCGCGGTGGTGAGCAGGCCGGTGGCGAGCCCCTGCTCGGTGTTGGACAGCCCGGACGTCGCGGTGATCCCGTACGAGACGACCGCCGCCATGTGCCCGCCGAACGCGATGGTGCAGAACACCAGCACCAGCCAGACGCCGCCGTGCGCGCCGATCGCCAGCTGGACCGCGGTCGTGACGCCCTGCACGGTGAGGCCGGCGATCAGTACGGTGCGGCTGCCGTACCGGTCGACCAGCCGGGACGCGACCAGCCCGACGGATGCCGCACCCAGCCCGGTCACCCCGAACACCAGGCCGGACTCGAACGGCGACAGCTGCCGGATCTGCTGCAGGTACAGGGTGAGCAGGAACGTCAGCGAGCTGGCCATCGCGAACGTGACGAGCCCGCCCAGGTTGCCCACCGCGACGGTGCGCCGGCGCAGTACGGCCAGCGACACCAGCGGCTCCACGGCCCGCGACTCGACCACGACGAACGCGCCGAACAGCAGGACCGCGGCGACGAGCGTGACCAGTACGTCAGGGCGGGTCCAGGAGGTCTCGGCGGCCGTGGACACCGCGTAGATCAGGCCGAGCAGGCCACCGGTGACGGTCACCGCGCCGGGCAGGTCGAGCCGGGGCCGGTCGGTGCGCCGGCTCTCGGTCAGCAGCAGCGGCGCGGCCACCAGCACCGGGAGCGCCATGACCACGTTCAGCGCCATCGTGGAGCGCCAGCCGAACGCCGAGGTCAGGGTGCCGCCGAGCAGCATGCCGAGGGTGAAGCCGAGCGACAGCACCATGCCGGACACGCCGAGCGCCCGGTTGCGCGCCGGCCCCTCGGCGAACGTCGTGGTCAGCAGCGCCATCGCGGTCGGGATGGTGACCGCGGCGCCGAGTCCCTGCACGGCGCGGGCGGCGAGGAACATCGCCGGGTCGACGGCCAGCGTCGCGGCCAGCGAGGCGACCGCGAACCCGGTCAGCCCGACCAGGAACATCCGGCGCCGCCCGACCAGGTCGCCGAGCCGGCCGGCGAGCAGCAGGAACCCGCCGGACGGCAGCGCGAACGCGGTCACCCCCCACTGCAGGTTCGCCTCGGCGAGGCCGAGGTCGCGGCCGAGGCTGGGCAGCGCGACGTTCAGGATGGAGAAGTCGATCGCGATCGCGAACTGGGCCGCGCACAGCAGGATCAGTACCAGCCGGGCGCGGGTGGACAGTCGCGGCGCCGGGGTGGTCGCGGCCGGCTGGTTCAGTGTCGTTGCCATGGCCAGAATCATTCGACGGATTTCGAACCTGCGCCGAGAGCCTGCTTATGCTGGTGGCATGACCACCACCGTCCGGCGTACCGAGCTGACCGAGTTCCTGCGGGCGCACCGGGCCGCCGTGTCTCCGGCCGAGGCCGGGCTGCCCGCCGGCCCGCGGCGCCGCACCCCGGGGCTGCGGCGCGAGGAGGTCGCGGTGCTGGCCGGCGTGGGCGTCTCCTGGTACCAGTGGCTGGAGCAGGGCCGTGACATCACGGTGTCCGGGCAGGTGCTCGACGCGGTGGCCCGGGTGCTGCGGCTCACCGACCCGGAACGCCGGCACCTGTACGTGCTGGCCGGGCTCAACCCGCCGCTGCCGACCGAGCCGGCCGAGCAGACCGTCGGCGCGGACATCACCCGGCTGCTGGACGGCTGGCTGCCGAACCCGGCGCACGTCGTCGACCGGTACTGGAACTTCGTCGCGGCCAACGCGAGCGCCCGGTCGCTGTTCGGCTGGGAGGACACGATCGCCGGCAACTGCCTGATCGACTTCTTCACCGACGAGCTGTACCGCGCGCGGTACCCGCACTGGGAGCAGGTGGCGCCGACGGTGGTGGCGCACTACCGGCACGAGATGACCCGGCACGGCCCGGACGACGGGTACACCGCGGTGCTGGCCGACATCGCCGAACGCAGCACCGAGTTCGCCGCGCTGTGGTCCCGGCAGGAGGTCAAGCCGCCGAACGCGACGGTCAAGACGCTGCTGCACCCGCGGGTCGGCGAGCTGGTGGTGGAGGGCCGGATGCTGCACCTGCCGGACCGCCCGGACGTCGCCCTCGTCCTGCACACGCCGCAGAACGCGGAGTCCGCCGCCCGGATCGCCGAGCTGACCGCCGCCCTCGCCGCCCAGCCGTGTTGATCATGGTGTCGTCCGCGCGGACAACGCTTGCCGCGCAAGACAACACCATGATCAACCAGGCTGCACCATGATCAACACGGCGCGGTGGTCAACTGGTCGGGCGGCGGGTGATGCAGCAGTCCGGGCAGAGGCGGTTGCCCAGACCCGGTACGACGAAGGCCAGGCAGCAGGTGTTCCGGCGCACCCGGAGCGCGTCGCCGGTGTCGCACAGCTCGGCGAGGTCGGCCAGCCGCAGCGCGGACAGCAACGCCTCGGCGTCGGCGGTGGCCCCGTCCAGGACCGGTTCGGCGGCGGCGAGCGCGTACCCGACCGAGGCGGCGAGCTGGCCCCACAGGGTGTGCGCGCCGATCCGTACGTGCCGGCGGGTCGCCTCGATCAGCGGCGCCACGTGCCGGTCCCGCAGCGTGCCGGCGAGCACCGCGAGCAGCTCGTCGGCGGTGTCCACCACGACGGTGCCGGGATGGCCGGCGGCCGGGTCGTCGGCGAGCACCGCGACGGCCGGCCGCCGCATCCCGAGCCGGAAATATGGCCTGTCGTCGAGGAACTGCACCGCCACGTTGTCGGCGGACAGCAGCGGCACCCGGCGCGCGGTGGCCCAGCCGATCACCGCCGGCAGGGCCAGCCAGTACGTGTACTGCTTGTACGCCAGGGCGGCGGCGGCGTGCGGCTTCGCGCCCCACTGGGTGGTCGGCACCGACAGCAGCCGGGGCAGCGCGCTGCCGTCGACGAGTGCGGCGGCCGGGACCCAGTCGGCACCGGCCGCCAGGCCGTCCGCGATGCCGAACTCGGCGCGGCCGTCACGGACCGCGTCGAGCGCGGCGAGCACCGGGGCGAGCGGCGCGGGGTGGGTGCCGGTCAGCGCGAGCGTCACCGCACCAGCCACCGATCGGACACCCGTTCCCCCCGCCTGCGCTGCGACCGTTCCTCCCCGCCGCAAACTTAGGCTAGCCTAGCCCATCCATCGGCTCTCGCCGGGCGAAGCCCTGTGAGGTACGCCGCGACCATCCGGTCACCGTCCGTCGCCACCACCGAGCACCTGTCGCACGGCGCGGAGCCGCACCGAAGACCCGATCGTGGACCGACACGAGCGGCGGCGCGGCGCCACGATCGACACGAGCGGCGGCGCGGCGCCACGATCGACACGAGCGGCGGCGCGGCGCCACGCTCGACGCGAGCCGGTCAGGAAGCCCTGCGCTGGCGACGCAGCAGCCAGATCAGGTAGGGGGCGCCGGCCAGTGCGGTGACGATGCCGACCGGGATCTCGTTCGGCGCCAGCACGTACCGGCCGAGCGCGTCCGCCCCGACCACCAGCACCGCGCCGAGCAGCGCGGCGACCGGCAGCAGCCGGCGGTGCGCCGAACCGACCAGGCGGCGCGCCAGGTGCGGCGCGATCAGCCCGACGAACCCGACCGTACCGACGACCGCCGCGGTGCCGGCGGCGAGCACGGCGCCGCCCAGCAGTACCGCCAGCCGGGCCCGGCCGGTGGGCAGCCCGAGCGCGCGGGGCAGGTCGTCGCCGAGGCCGAGCAGGTCGAGCACCCGGGAGGCGGCGATCAGCGCCGCGAGGACCAGTGCCGGCAGCACGAACCAGGTCAGGTCGCTCGCCGAGCGCGCGTAGGTGGAGCCGGCGAGCCAGGTCAGCGCCGCGGCGAGCTGCAGCTGCGCGCGCAGCGACAGCACCTGGACCAGCGCCGAGGTGGCGGCGGCCAGGCCGATGCCGACCAGTACCACCCGGGTCGGGTCGGCGACCTTGGTGCGGCGGCGGGTGGCGAGCAGCATCACCAGGCCGAGCGCGAGTACCCCGCCGACCAGCGCGGCGGCCGGGATGCCCCACCGCGGCGCGGTGGGTACCAGGGTGATCAGGGCGACCGCGCCGATCGCCGAACCGCCGGTGACGCCGAGCAGGCTCGGTTCGGCGAGCGGGTTGCGCACCACCGACTGGATCGCGACGCCGGCCCCGGCCAGGCAGGCGCCGGCCAGCGCGGCGGCCACGATCCGCGGCGCCCGGAACGCGACGATCCCGTTGGACAGCGCGTCGGACTGCCCGACCGTCGCCGCGAGCAGCTTCCCGACCGACAGGTGCACGTCACCGACGGCGAGCCCGGCCAGCACCGCCAGCGCCAGCGCCACGACGCCGCCGGCCACGATCAGCGCGTACCGGCGGCGGCTGCGCGGCGCCGACACGGTCACCGCGGCCCCGGTGTCCGCGTCCCCGGTCGGTACCCGGCGGGCCAGGTAGACGAAGATCGGCCCGCCGACCAGGGCGGTCACCACACCGGCCGGGATCTCGTAGCTGCTGGCGCCGGACGCGGCGAGCAGCGCGCGGGCCACCACGTCGGCGCCGAGCACGAAGACCGCGCCGTACACGCCGGCGATGGGCAGCAGCGCGGCGTGCCGGCGCACCCCGAACAGCCGCACCACCACCGGCGCGACCAGCCCGACGAACCCGATCGGGCCGGTCAGCGCCACCGAGACGGCGGAGAACAGCACCGCCAGCGCGAACGCGGACAGCCGGATCCGGCCGACCCGCAGGCCCAGCGCCTCCGCGGTGTCGTCGCCGAGCGCGAGCAGGTCCAGCGGCCGGGCCAGCAGCGGCGTCACCGCCGCGGCGAGCAGCACGATCAGGCCGAGCAGCAGCGGCCTGGTCAGGCCGGTCTCCAGCAGCGATCCGTTGCCCCAGAAGAAAAGTCCCTGGGCCCGTTGCGCGTGCAGGATCAGCAGTACGGTCGCCGCCGAGCTGCCGGCCATCGCCACCGCGGTACCGGCGAGCAGCATCCGGCCGGGCGCGACCGGGCCGCCGGCGGTGAGCAGCTGCACCAACCCGGCCGCGACCAGGCCGCCGGCGAACGCCACCGCCGCCGACGGCAGGATGCCGAGCTGCACCCCGGACAGCGTGCAGATCGAGACGGCGAGGTACCCGCCGGCGTTGACGCCGAGGGTGTCCGGGGCGGCGAGCGGGTTGCGGGTGGCGCCCTGGATCAGCGCGCCGGAGATGCCCAGCGCCAGGCCGGTGACCAGGCCGGCGGTCAGCCGCGGCAACCGGGATCCGCGCAGCACGGCCAGCGCGTCCGGGTCGGTGTGCCCGGCGGCCAGCGACAGCAGCCGGGACAGCCCGATCCCGGCGCTGCCCTGCCCGAGGTGCACGATCGCGAGCGCGACCAGCAGGACGACGCCGACCGCGGCGACGATCGCGATCCGGTACCGGCCGGCCGGCGGTACCGGTCGGCGCACTGCCGGCGGGGTCGCGATCGCCGCGGTCACGCCGCGCCGAGCGCGCTCAGCGCCTGGTCGATCAGCATCTCGTTGGACTTCGGGCCGCCCCAGACCCAGGTACCGGGGTCGATGCCGTGCAGCTTGTGCTGCTTGACGAAGCCGAGGTTCTTCCAGGTGGCGTTCTTGGCCAGGGCGCCGGTGAACGGGTCGTCGGACGGCTGGGCGATGTAGAGCACGGTCGCACCGGAGACCTGGGTGAGCCCCTCGACGCCGGTCGCGGTGAAGCCGGACGGGTCGGAGTCCTTGCCGTGCCAGGCGTTCGTCAGGCCGATCGATTCCAGCACCTGCACCGCCTGGGAGTGGTCGGTGTAGGCCCGGATGCTCGGCTGCCCGTCGACCGAGAACCCCTGCAGCAGCGCGATGTCCGTCGCCTTGCCGGCGAGCTTCTTCTTGGCCGCCGCCACCTTCTGCTGGTACCGCGCCACGACCTGCTTCGCCGCAGCGGCCTTGCCCACCGCGGTACCGAGCTGGATCATGCTGGTGTTCGCGGTCCGCACCAGCTCGTCGTTCGGGCTGTACCCGTCGAACTCGACGACCGGCGCGATGTCCTTGAGCTGCCCCAGGTTCGCGCTGACCCGGCTCTTCTCCACCACGATCAGGTCCGGGTTCAGCGCCTTGATCTTCTCCAGGCTCGGCTGCGCCCGGGTACCGACGTCGGTGACGCTCTTCGGCAGCCGCTTCCCGGCACCGACCCACTGGTCGTACGTGCCGGCGTCGCCCACGCCGACCGGCGTGACGCCGAGCGTGAGCAGGTCCTCCACGTAGTTCCACTCCAGCGCGACGACCCGCTTCGCCGGCTTGGCCAGGTGCACCGTACCGGTCACGTCGTGCACCGCGACCGAGCCGGAACCCGAGCCGGATCCGTTGCTACCGGCGGCATCCCCGGCGGTACCGCCGCCGCACGCGGCCAGCAGGCCGGCGGTGGCGAGCCCGACCGCGCCGATCAGTGCCCGGCGGCGGGTGGTACGGAACTGGGCGGTGGTCGGCATGGCGCTCCTCGTCGGCTGGTCGGGGGTGGGGCGGGTCGCGGTCAGTCGGTGGTGTCGAACGCGGTGCTGCCGGTGCGTCCGTGGTCGAGGCGCGGGAACAGCGCCAGGTGACCGGACTCGGCGTCCCGGACGACGGCGACGTCCAGTTCGAAGGCGCGGCGGATGTGCCCGGTGGTGAACACCTCGTCCGGGGTACCGGCGGCGACCACGCCACCGTCCGCGGCGAGCACCGCGCGGTCGGCGTACCCGGCGGCCTGGCCGAGATCGTGCAGCACCAGCCCGCAGGCGATGCCGTGGTCGCGGGCCAGGCCGCGGACGACCTCCAGTACCTCCAGCTGGTGCCGCAGGTCGAGGTAGGTGGTGGGTTCGTCGAGCAGCAGCACGCCGGCCTGCTGCGCGAGCACCGTGGCCAGCCAGGCGCGCTGCCGTTCCCCGCCGGACAGCTCGTCGATGCGCCGGTCGGCCAGCTCGTCGGCGTGCGTGACCGACAGCGCCCAGTCGACCGCGGCCCGGTCGCCGGCGGTGTGCCGGCGCAGCGCGCCGCGATGCGCGTACCGGCCGTGCCGGACCAGGTCGTGCACCGCCACCCCGGCCGGTACCAGCGGGGACTGCGGCAGGAAGGCCAACCGCCGGGCGAGGTCGCGGCGGGACAGACCGGCGAGGTCGTCGGCGCCGACCCGGACCGTACCGGCCAGCGCCGGCTGGAGTCCGGCGAGCGTGCGCAGCAGGGTCGACTTGCCGCAGCCGTTCGGGCCGACCAGCACCGTGACGGTACCGGGGGTCAGGCCGAGGCCGACGTCGGACAGCACGCGGCGCTGCGGGTACCCGACGGCGAGGCCGGCGGCGGACAGTGCCGGTGCTGCGGCCACGTCGTCCTCCCGAGCGCACGAATCCGACCCGGCCGGGCCGAATGAATAAGGTGAGCCTAACCAAGCTGGCCGGTCCTGTCATGCCCGCGTGGGCCACACCACCCGGCCCGGCGCGCGGCCGGGCCGGGCGCGCCAGCGGGGGCCGGCGAGCCGGCGCAACCGGACCAGCGCGAGCCGGCCGGCGCCCAGCCGGGGCCGTTCGGGCCGGGCTGTGGCCAGCCGGGGCCGTTTCGGCCGGCCGGCGCCCCGCCGGAGCCGTTCGGGCCGGCCGGCACCCAGCAGGGACCGTTTCGGCCGGCCGGCGCCCAGCCGGACCGTTCGGGCCGGCCGGTGGCGCCTCGCCGCCCGATTGGCGGCGGCGCCTACGCTGGCGGCGTGCGAGGGCGGTTGCCGCGCGGCGGCGGATGGCGGGTGTGGTGCCGGCGGGCGCCGTGGCGCGGTTGCCGCACCGGTCGGCCGCTGGCCCGGCTGCTCGACGTGCTGGATCTGGACATCGACCCGATCTCGGTGCTGTGCGTGCTGATCGCGCTGCCGCTGCTGCTGGTGATGGCCGCCGAGCAGGCGCTCCGGCTGGTTCTGACGCCGGTCGCGATGCTGGCCCGGGCGCTGTTCGGGCTGCCCTGGCCGGTCGAGATCACCTTCGGCCGGTTCGGTCGCCGCGAGTCGAGCCTGGTGCTGGTCGACGGGTACGCAGGCGCGGCCCGGGTGCGCACCGCCGTCGGCGGCCGGCTGGCCGCCGGCGCACCGCTCGACGACCCGGCGTTCCAACAGTGGCTGTCCGAGATCGGCGCGATGTACCTGCCGACCCGGCCGCGCGGCACGCTGCGCCGGCTGTACCGCGCCGGCCGCCAGCTCGCCGGCGCCCGCCGCTGAGCGCGGCCGGTCAGGGTAGGGCGCCGGCCGGCCGGCGCGCGGACGGTGGGCGCCAGATGTCCATGTCGACGGAGCGGACGGCGCGGCCGGCCTCGTCGAGTACCCGGCCCATCAACTTCTGGTGCCGCAGCACGATGGCCCGCTCCGCGATCGACAGCCCGGGGAACCGGGCGGCCAGGCTGATCTCCAGCCGTTGCAGGTCGGCGAGCGCCGACAACCACGCCGTGACGATCAGGTTCTGGGTGCCGGCGACCGCCGCGCACAGCCGTACCTCGGGGCGGGACGCGATCGCCGCGGCGGTCGCGGCCAGCTCGCCCGGCGGGACGTTCGCCCACAGGGTCACCGACACCGGCCGGTGCGAGGCGTACCGGGCGAGTTCGCACCGGATCGTCAGCACGCCGTCGTCGAGCATCCGGGCCACCCGGCGCCGGGCGGTCGCCGCGGTGATCCCGGCCGCGGCGGCCAGTTCCGGGTACGGCAACCGGCCGTCCCGGCCCAGCGCGAGCGCGAGCGGCCGGTCCGCGGTACGCAGCTCGCCGGTACCGGTGGCCCGGCTCAGCGCCGCCCGGCGCAGCCGATCCCGGGCGGCGGCGTCCAGCACGCCGACCCGCCAGCTGGAACCCTCCGCGTACACCTCGGTGACCATCGTGGTGCGGGTCGCGGTGACACCGGGCAGCCGGGACAGCCGGCCGACCAGGTAGTCGGACAGGTCGGCGAGGCCGGTCGTCCACACCGTGACGAGCAGGTCGCAGTTGCCGGTGGTGTGTTCCACGGTGACCGCGTGCGGGTCGTCCAGGATCCGCGCGGTGATCTCGGGCAGCCGGCCGGGCAGGCAGGACACCGCGACCAGCGCCATGCTGGTGCGGCGCATCAGCGCGGCCGACCCGTACCCGGTGATCCACGCGTCACCGGCCGCGGACAGCCGCTGCCAGCGGCGGGCGACCGTCACCGGGTCGACGCCGAGCACCGCCCCGAGCAGCGCCCAGGACGCCCGGGGCGCGATCTGCAGCGCGTGGATCAGCGCCAGGTCGGCGTCGTCGAAATCCTGCATCAGGAGGCGAGGCTAGCGTCCGATCCTGCGTTTCGGCGACCGACTTCGGGTACCCGGGGCAATGATCGGGCCATCCCCCACGAAGTGAGGCACCCCAGATGAGCGAGCACAGCACGGTGCGTAGCTGCCGGCCGGCCGTTCCGGCGAAGGAGACCGGCGATGAGTGAGACGGCGACGTCGACGCCGCTCGGGTTGGCCGGCCGGCTGCGGCAGGTGGCCGCCGCGTCCGTCGGCAACGCGATCGAGTGGTACGACTGGTACACCTACACGTTCCTGGCGACCACGTTCGGGCCGCTGATCTTCCCCAGCCACAGCCCGGTCGCCTCGGCGCTCAGCACGTTCGCGGTATTCGCCGTCGGGTTCTTCATGCGCCCGATCGGCGGCCTGCTGCTGGGTAGCGTGGCCGACCGGTTCGGCCGGCGGACCGCGCTGACCGTGACGATCCTGCTGATGGGGTTCGGCAGCCTGCTGGTCGGCATCGTGCCGACCTACACCGCGGTCGGCGTGCTGGCACCGATCATCCTGGTCCTGGCGCGGCTGATCTCCGGGTTGTCGATCGGCGGCGAGTTCGCGGCGTCCACCACGTTCCTGGTCGAGTCGGCCGGGCCGCGCCGCCGCGGCCTGTTCGCCAGCTTCCAGTACGTGTCGACCACGATCGGCCAGCTGATCGCGTCCGGCCTGTCCGCGCTGCTGGTCGGGGTGCTGTCGGAGCACGCCATGACCGGGTGGGGCTGGCGGATCCCGTTCCTGCTCGGCGCGGTACTCGCGCTGTTCGGGCTGTGGCTGCGCCGCGGCGTCCGGGAGACCAAGCAGGTCGCCGCCACCGAACGGCCGCGCTTCTACGAGGCGCTGGTCCGGTTCCCGAAGCAGTCGCTGCTGATCGTCGGGATCACCGTCGGCGGCACCATCGCGTACTACTCGTGGACCGCGTACCTGCCGACCTACGCGCAGCAGAACCACGGGTTCGACAAGGGCGAGTCGCTGATCGTGTCCACGATCGCGCTGGCGTTCTTCGCGATCATCCAGCCGCTCGGCGGGATGCTGTCGGACCGGATCGGCCGCAAGCCGATGCTGCTGGTGTTCTCCGGCGGGTTCACCGTCCTGACCGTGCCGCTGCTGATGCTGCTGACCGACTCGTTCGGGGTGATGCTGGCGATCACCCTGGTCGGCATGATCCTGCTGACCGGGTACACCTCGATCGCGGCGGCGATCAACGCGGAGATCTTCCCGGCGCGGGTGCGGGCCAGCGGCATCGGCTTCCCGTACTCGCTGGCGGTGGCGCTGTTCGGCGGGACCGCGCCCTACATGGGCACGCTGTTCAAGTCGCTGGGCCACGCCGGACTCTTCCCGTACTACATCGCGGGGCTGTGCGCGGTGTCGTTCGTGGTGTACCTGTTCCTGACGGAAACCGCGAAGAAGCCGCTGGAAGTATGAACCTGACGCGACTCCGGCACGACCTGCACCGGCAGCCCGAGATCGGGCTGCACCTGCCCCGGACCCAGCGCGCCGTGCTCGATGCGCTGGCCGGGCTGCCGTTGGAGGTCACGACCGGGGACGCGCTCACCTCGGTCGTCGCGGTGCTGCGGGGCGGCGCCCGCACCGGCGGCCCGGTGGTACTGCTGCGCGCCGACCTGGATGCGCTGCCGGTCACCGAAACCGCCGACGTGCCGTACCGGTCCACCGTGGACGGTGCGATGCACGCCTGCGGGCACGACCTGCACACCGCGATGCTGGTCGGCGCCGCGCACCGGCTCGCCGCGCGGGTCGACGAACTCGCCGGCGACGTACTGTTCTGCTTCCAGCCCGGCGAGGAGGGGCACGGCGGCGCCCGCGCCATGCTCGCCGAGGGGCTGCTGGCCGCGGCCGGCCGCCGGCCGGTCGCCGGCTACGCGCTGCACGTGTTCGGCGACGTGGTGCCGCCCGGCGTGGTCGCCACCCGGCCCGGACCGGTGATGGCCGCCTCCGATGGCCTGCGGGTCACCGTGCGCGGCCGAGGCGGGCACGCCTCCACCCCGCAGCGCAGCCGCGACCCGATCCCGCCCGCGTGCGAGATGGTCACCGCGACGCAGGCGCTGGTGGCGCGCGGCTTCGACGTGTTCGACCCGGTCGTCGTCACCGTCGGTACGATCCACGCCGGTACCCGGCGCAACGTGATCCCGGCGACCGCCGAACTGGAGCTGTCGATCCGCTCGTTCTCCGCCGCGTCGCGGCGCGCCGTGCTCGACCGGCTGGCCCGGCTGTACCAGGGGATCGCGGCGGCACACGACCTGTCGGTCACCGTCGAACCGATCCCGGTGCATCCGGCGACCGTGAACGACGAGGCGGCGGCCCGACTGGTACTCGACACGGCGACGGACCTGTTCGGCCCGGAGCGCGCGTACCCGATGCCGCACCCGCTCGCCGCCTCCGAGGACTTCTCGTACCTGCTGGCCGAGGTACCGGGAGCGTTCGTGGTGCTGGGCGCCGCACCGGCCGGCACGGCACCGGCCGACTCACCCAGCAACCACGCCGGCGACGTGGTGTTCGCCGACGACGTCCTCGACGACGGCGCCGACCTGCTCACCGAACTCGCGCTGCGCCGCCTCGCCCGGCCCTGACCCGGGCCAGCAGCGTCCAACCCTGAACGGAACCAGCGGCGCCCGGCCAGGAAGAGAGCCGGCGGCGCCCGCCCCTGAACGGGGCCAGCGGCGTCCAGCCTGGAAGGGAGCCGGCGGCGTCCGGCCTCCCCCACGGAAGCGGACGCCGCCGGAGTCTCAGTCCCGGCGCTCGTGCCGGCCGGGTGGCGCGTTACGCACCACGACCTCGCGCAGCGCGGCGGTCACGTATCCGGTCAGGCTGAGCAGCCCGAGGCCCAGCAGCCCGACGCCGCACCACAGGCTCAGCCTGGTCGCCGCGGTCCAGCGCGCCCCGGTCGGCTGGTAGCGCAGCACGAACGGCGCGGCGACCAGCCAGCCACCGGCCGCCGCCAGCAGCACCAGCGCGGCGACCGCGATGCCGTCACGCGCCCGCACGACGCACCTCGGACCGGCACTGCACGGCCCGGTCGCGGCCGTGCACCGCGTCCGCGACGGTACCTCCGGCATGCTCGTGGCCCGGGTGCAGGAAACCCGACCACGCCGGCCCGGGGTAGCCGTTGACTCCGACGACCGGCCGCCGCGGGAACCGGCCGATCGTCGCGTCCTCGGCACCGGCCGGACCGACAGCGGCGCGACCGGCCTCGATCGGCGTCTTCCCGGCTTCGGCGCTCGGCCCGGCCGCGGCCCGGGTCCGGCCTGTGGCACCGGCCGGGACGGCACGGCCAGGCACCGTACCGCCGACGGTGCCACCGGTCGCGGTGCGGTCGAGGGGCCCGCGGTCGACCGGGTTGCGGTCGGGGGCGGTGAGATCGGCGACCAGGGCCGGCAGTACCGCCGACAGCAGGTCGGCCGGTGACACCGCGCCCGGCTCCGGCATCTCGGCGGGCGGCGGTGCGGCAGCGACGCTCGTCTCCCGTTCGACCGGCCCGCCGACTGCCGGATCCGGTACGCCCGGCGCCGGGTCTGCCGACCCCTCGGCGGACCGGTACCGGCCCGAGCCGGGCGTCTCCGCCGAGCCGTCCCGGATCGGGCCGGACTCCTCCGGCAAGCCGTCCTGGATCGAGCCGGGCTCCTCCGCCGAGCCTTCCCGGATCGAGCCGACCGGCTCGACCAAGCCATCCCGGATCGGGCCGGACTCCTCCGCCGAGCCGTCCCGGATCGAGTCGCGCGCCCCGGGCGAGCCGTGCCGGGTCGGGCCGGCCGCTGCGGCCGTGCCGTACCGGCGGGTGACGCCGAACAGTGCCGCGGTCGCCGCGACGAAGCCGGCCAGCCCGACCAGCGCCACCGCACCGCCGGTGGCCACGGTGACCGTGGTCGGCCTGGTCCAGTCCCGGCCGGCCGGCTGGTTGCCCAGCGCGAACGGAGCGAGCACCAGCCACAGCCCGGCGAGCAGGCCCAGCACGCCGGCTACGGCCGCGACGAAGCGCCGGATCATCGCGCCGCACCGCCGTAGGCCGAGCCGGACCGACCGTCGACGCTCCCCCGCGCGCCGCCGGCCGGCCCGGCCGTACCGTGGCCGCCCGCCGAACCGGCGCGAGGCCCTGCCGCCCCGGTACCAGCCCCAGCGTCGCCGCCCGCCGAACCGGCACCGTGACCGCCAGCCGACCAGGCGCCAGCGACGCCGTCACCGCCCGCCGACCAGGCGCTGGCAACGCCGTCACCGGTCGCCGAACCGGCGGCGGGCACATCGTCGACTGCCGGGTCGGCTGGGCACGTCGCCGGTCGGTGCGCCCGCTGCATCAGGGCCAGCGCCGAGGGCCGGATCACCTGGTCGACAGCGAGCCGGGCCCGCTCCGCCGCGGTACCGGTCGCCGTCGGCAGCAGCTCGGCCAGCGCGGGCACCAGCGGCGAGCCGGCGCTGTCCGGCCGGTCCATCCGTTGCGCCACCATGGCCAGCAGCAGCCCGCTGACCAGCGCGTCGTCCCGGCCGATCCGGTCGAGCTCGACGCGTACCGGCGGAGACGCCGTGCCGCCGGCCGCAACGCCCGGCGACCTGCCGCCCGAGGCCACTTCGCCCGGCCCGGCCCCGGCCGAGAGCGCTTCGCCCCGCCCGGCCCCGGCCGAGGGCGGTTCGCCGGGCGCCGCCCCGAGCACCGCGGTACCGCCACCAGCGGGTCCGGTGCGGTCGTCCGGGCCGGACGCCGGGATCGCGGTGCGGTCGGCCGGGCCGGACGCCGGGGTCGCGGTGCGGTCGTCCGGGCCGGACGCCGGGATCGCGGTGCGGTCGGCCGGGCCGGACGCCGGGGTCGCGCCGGAGGCCGCCGACGACGGCGCGTCCCCGGCGGGTGGGGTCTCGACCGGGTGCCGGGACGAGCGGAGCGGCAACTCCTTGAGGAACAGCACGGCGAGCCAGCCGGCCAGCGCCACCGGTACCGCGGTCAGGAACACGGCGTGCAGCGAACCGGTGAACGCCTCCCGCACCACGTGCCGCACGATCGGTTTGAGGTGCTTGATGGCCTCCGGTGAACCGATGCTGGACGCGTCGAACCCGCCGCCGGCGAGGTTCAGGTGCGCCTTGACCGCCTGGGTGACGATCTCGTCGGCCAAGCGGTTGGTCAGGATCGCACCGAACGCGGCGACCCCGATCGCGCCGCCGAGCGACCGGAAGTACGAGACGCCCGAGGTGGTGGCGGCCATGTCCGCGCGCTGCACCGCGTTCTGCGCGGCCAGGATCAGCGTCTGCATCGTCATGCCGAGCCCGGCGCCGAGCACCGCCACGTACAGCCCGATCGTGCCGTGCGACGAGTCGACGTGCAGCCGGGACAGCAGGAACATGCCGAGCGAGACGACCAGCATGCCGATCACCGGGAAGATCTTCCACCGCCCCGTGCGGGTGATGACCTGCCCGATCCCGATGGAGAACAGGAACATCGCGACCACCATCGGCAGCGTCATCAGGCCGGACGCGGTGGGCGACATGCCCTGCACGATCTGCAGGTACTGCGGCAGGTAGATGATCCCGCCGAACATCGCGACGCCGACCAGCAGCGACGCCGTCGCGGTGAGCACGAACGTACGGTTGCGGAACAGCCGCGGCGGCAGGATCGGGTCGTGCGCCCGCCGTTCGGCGAAGACCGCACCGAGCAGGCACAGCAGCGCCGCGCCGGCCAGCCCGTACGTCCAGGGCGAGTTCCAGTCGAACTCCTGCCCGGCGAACGACAGCATGCCCACCAGCAGCGCCGACCCGGCGGTCAGGAACGTCGCGCCGAGCCAGTCGACCTTCGCGTCACGCGCCACGTGCGGCAGCTTGAGGATCTTCTGGATCATGATGAACGCGACGACGGCGAGCGGGATGGAGATGAAGAAGCAGTACCGCCAGCCGGGGCCGTCGACGAGGAACCCGCCGAGCAGCGGGCCGGCCACGGTGGACACCCCGAACGCCGCACCGAGGTAGCCGGAGTACCGGCCGCGTTCCCGCGGTTCGACGATGTCGCCGAGGATCACCTGGGTCAGCGCGGAGAGCCCGCCGGCGCCGATGCCCTGGAACGCGCGGGCGACGATCATCTCGGTCATGTTCTGCGAGAACCCGGCCGCGGCGCAGGACACCACGAAGATGACCAGGGACAGCTGGAACAGCACCTTGCGGCCGAACAGGTCGGACAGCTTGCCCCACAGCGGGGTGGACGCCGTCATCGTCAGCAGGGTCGCGCTCGCGATCCAGGACAGCCGGTTCTGCGCGTGGAACTCGCCGACGATCGTCGGCAGCGCGGTGCTCACCACCGACGTGGAGATCATCGAGGTGAGCAGCGCCATCAGCAGCGCCGCCAGCACCTCCAGGACCTGCCGGTGGGTGTACCGCGGCCGGACGGCCGGTGCTGCCGGTCCGGCCGGCGCCGCATCGGGCTGCGTCGCCATCGCCGTCATGGTCACCTTCTTCTCGCGTGGTTCGGTATCTGGTCAGGCGGTCAGCTGCGGCCGCACCGCCGCGGCCGGTGCCGGGGCCGCGGCCGGTGCCGGCGCCGGGGCCGCGTCCGGCGCTTCGTCGCCCGGCGTTCCGGCGCCCGGCGTCCCGGAGCCCGGCGTCCCGGAGCCCGGCGCTTCGGCGTCCGACGCTTCGGCGTCCGGTACTTCGGCGTCCGGCGCTTCGGAGCCCGGCGCTTCGGAGCCCGGCGCTTCGGAGCCCGGCGCTTCGGAGCCCGGCGCTTCGGCGCCCGGTACTTCGGGGGCCGGTGCGTCGGCCAGCGGCGTCTCGGCGGTACGGAACGGGCAGGTCGGCTGGTCGGACAGGTCGGCGAGCGCGTCGACCGCGTCCCGCAGCGCGTTGGCGGCATCGATGAGGCGGGCCGCGCGTTCGGCGCCGAGCCGGCGCTCGCAGAGCCCGGCGATGTCCTGTCGGGCGGTGGCGAGGCGGGACATCGCCTCGGCGGTCAGGTAGAGCCGGTGCGCGCGCTGGTCGTCGGGGTCGGGCTCGATCCGCACCCAGCCCTGCTGGACGAGCTGGTCGACCTGCCGGCTCACGGTGGACATCGAGACCCCGCGGCCGCGGGCGAGGTCGCTGGTACGCACCCCGGGCAGCCGTTCCAGCAGCGGGATCAGGTGGTGCGCGGCCATCACGTCGGACATCACGGTCCGGTACACGGCACGCATCAGGGGGCCGAGCCGCCAGGTGGCCTCCCGGATGTCGGACAGCGCGTCAGCGATTCGAGCCTCGGGGGCAGAGGTCACCGAACTCACCTCGGTCGGGGTTCAGGGCCGCGGCGACGGGGATCAGCGCGGGCTCCAGTTGTTTGCGCGATACAAGCAACTCTAGTAAGCACACGTTTACTTCGTCAACCGGGCCCGTACCATGGCAGCCGTGACGACCGGCACAACCGACCGAGACGGGCAGCCGCCCCGCACCCGGGACCGCGAGGCCACCGAGGCGCGCATCCTCGACTGCGCCGCCCGGCTCTTCGCCGAACAGGGGTACCGGACGGTCACGGTGCGGGCCATCGCCACCGGCGCGGGCGTCAACGTCGCGCTGATCAACCGGTACTTCGGGTCCAAGCTCGGCCTGTTCGACGCGGTACTCGGCGCCGGCGCGACGCTGCCGCAGCTCAGCGCGGTACCGCTGGACGAGCTGCCGCGCTACCTCGCCGAGTACGCGATGCGCCGACGGCAACGGTCCGCCGACAGCAGCCGGGCGCTGTCCGCCGCGACCCGGTCGGTCGAGTCACCGGAGATCCGCGAACTGCTCCGGGAGCGGCTGGAGAACCAGCTGATCGGGCCGCTCGCGGCCCGGCTGCCGGCCACCGAGGCGCGCCGCCGCGCCGCGCTGTGCGTCGCGGTACTGATCGGGACCGGGTACGTGCGCGGCCTGCTCGCCGACGACACCCCGCCGGACCCGGCGTTCCTCGACCACCTCACCGACGTCTTCCGTACCTGCCTCCGCCAACTCCCCTGACCCCCACAGCAGCCCGCCCCAGCCCAACAGCGCGACGAGGCGCGGCGCGGCGACGGTGCGACTGTCAGTCGTACGGGTCGTGCTGGATGCGGGCGGCGGGCACGCCGAGGGCGCGCAGGGCGGCGACGGTCGACCGCAGCATCGCCGGCGAGCCGGACAGGACGAAGTCGTGGTCGGCCCAGCTGCCCCGGCGGGCGAGGACGTCGGCGAGCAGCCCGCGTTCGCCGCGGTACCCGGTGTCGTGGCTGACCACCGGCACCAGCCGCAGCCACGGCCGGCACGCCGCGAGCTCGGACAGCGCGGGCAGGTCGTACAGCCCGGCTTCGGTGCGGGCGCCGACGAACAGGTGCACCCAGCGTTCCCAGCCGGCCGGCGCCGCCTCGACCAGCGCGCGCACCGGCGCCACCCCGGTACCGCCGCACAGGCACACCACGTCCCGCCCGGTCGGCAGCGACAGGTCGCCGGCCGGCCGGCCGAGCCGGATCACCTCACCCGGCCGCAGTTTCCACACCAGCGCCGGCGAGACGACACCGGCACCGACCGCCCGGACGTGGAATTCCAGCACGCCGTCGGGGCGCGGCGCGGTCGCCATCGAGTACCGGCGCCACACCCGCGGCTCGTGCCCGGTCTCGACCGGCACGTACTGCCCGGGCCGGTAGCGCACCGGCTCCGCCGGCCGGCAGGTGAACACCGCCACCTCCGCCGATCGTCGGTCGTGCGTGAGCACCTCGGCGAACCGGTACGGCGGGGACGGTTCCGCCGCCGCGCCGGCGTTCATCCGCGCCGCGATCAGGTCGTACCCGGTGCGCCAGGCGCGCTCCGTCGCGTCGTTCCAGTCGGTACCGGAGTGCACCCGGACCGCCTCGATCAGGCACTCCCGGAAGACGTCGTGGTACGCCGGCTCGACGTCGAACCGGCGGTGCGCCCGCCCCAACGCCCGCAGCGGCTCGTCGAACTCGGCCGGCCGGTCCAGCGCCGCGATCGCCTGCCCCACGGCCGCCACGAGCTTGATCCGCTGCGGCCGCAGCTGGATCGGGAACAGGTCGCGCAGCTGCGGCGCCGCCAGGAACAGCCGGGCGTAGAAGTAGGCCGAGACCCGGTCCTGCCGGTCGGCGATCCGCGCCCAGCTGCGCGCCACCGTCTGCGCCACGCCGCTCACCGGCCCGCCTCCCCGGCGGGGGGCGCGACGGGGCACCAGGGCCGGCACCCGTGATCCGCTCGCATCGGCCTTCCTCGTTCGGCGGAAGCCCGATGCGGCGCCGCGCGCGGCAGCCACGATTCGCTCATCGGCCCGGCACCTCGCCCGTACGGCAAGACCGCCGCGCGGGCACCGGCGGCGGTCAGGCGATCCGGACCGGACGGATCGGCGTCGACCCCCGGACCGGCAAACCACGGATCGTCCGCGGCTCACCTCATACCGTAGGCGTGCCGTCACAAGGTCACCACCCCCAGCGGCCCGCAACCCGGCCCTGCCGACGCGCGGCGGGAATTCGGCTGAACCCGGTGCACCGGCCCGGCTAGCCTGCCGCCATGACCGCAGCCGAGGCACTGGTACCGCGCGACTTCGCCATCCCGCAGCCCCCGGCCACCGACCGGTACCGGCTGGAACCGCTCGGCCCGCAGCACAACGAGTCCGACCACGCCGCGTGGACGGCGAGCATCGAACACATCCGCGCCACCCCCGGCTTCGAGGGCAGCTCCTGGCCGCCCGTCGACGGCATGACGCTGCAGGCGAACCTCGCCGACCTGCGGCGGCACGCCGACGACTTCGAGCGGCGGGTCGGTTTCACCTACACGGTCCGGTCGGTACCGGGCGGCGACGTGATCGGCTGCGTCTACATCTACGGTTCCCGTACCGAGCCCGCCCCCGGCGAGCCGCGGGCCGTCGACGTCCGGTCCTGGGTACGGGCCGACCGAGCCGACCTGGACGCCGACCTGTACCGCGTGGTCCGCGACTGGCTCGCCGCCGCCTGGCCGTTCCCCCGCCTCGCCTACGCCCCCGCTGACCGCCCGCGGGAGCCGGCAGGTACCACCAACCGTCACCGAGGTCGAGTCCGTCGTCGACCGCCAACGGCTCGCCGAACAGGTCGACGAGCAGGTCCGGGGCCGGCCGTGCCTGGACGTACACGTAGCCGCCGGCGTCGTCGGGCATACCGAGCCACTGCGGCAGGAACACCACCGGGCGGCCGTGCTGCTGCCCGACCACCGCCGCCCGGCCGGTGGCCGAGAGCCCGTGCAGGTACCACGGAAGGAAGTCGCCGTAGTACTCGGTCGACGCCCCGATGGAGCCGTCCCGGACGTCGGCCGCGACCATCGCGAACGCGTACCGGTGTGCCGCGTAGTAGGAGCGTGGCTCGAACACGGACCAGCTGACCGAGTGGAAGCACGCGGCCACCAGCACCGCGACCGTAACGGGTAGCACCCAGCGCCGCCCGCGGATCCGTCGCAGCAACGCCACCGTGAGACCGCCGGCGAGCAGCCACCCGGCCAGCTGCATCGGGAGGTCGAGGAACACGAACGGGACGGTCGAGACGCGCACGGTCCCGACGCAGGCCAGCACCAACCAGGCCAGCCCGGCACAGACCCACAACGCCACCGGCGAACCGCCGGGTCGACGGGGCTCGGCCGCGGCGAGTTCGCGTTCCCACATCGCTTCATGGTGACCTTCGGCCCGCTCGCCGCGCATCGTCCGACAAGCCACAGGAGCGGCTCTGTTGCGCGGGTCGCGCCTCCCGGTACCGCCGGAGCCCTACCGGGGGGCGTCCTCGCCGACGAGGCCGTCGACGGACTCCCGGATCAGGTCGGCGTGGCCGGTGTGCCGGGCGTACTCCTCGATCAGGTCGACGAGCACCCGGCGCAGGTTGAGCGTCTCCGGACCGTCGGCGAGCGCGAGTTCGCGGTCCAGGTCGGCGTCGGCGAGTACCCGGTCGACGGCGGCCTCCGAGCGCGCCACCGCCGCCAGCCACAGCGTCCGCAGCTCCGCCGGCGAGTCGTCGGCGGCCGAGGTCCAGGGCCAGTCCTCGTCCTGGGCCATCGGCGCCCACACCGCGGGATAGTCGTCGCCCAGCAGCAGGTGGGTGAAGTAGTGGTCCTCCACCAGCGCGAGGTGCTTGACCAGGCCGCCGAGCGTGAGGGTGGACGGCCCGAGGGTGCGCCGCATCCCGTCGGCGTCCAGCCCGCCGGTCTTCCAGGCGAACGTCCGCCGGTTCCGGTACAGCGCGCCGAGCAGCGCCTCGACCTCACCCGGTGCGGCGGAGAACGGCCGCGGTGTCAACTCGTTCATGCCCCGACGCTAGACCGGATTCCGGACGCCCGACTTCCGGATCACCGTCGCAGGCTCGCCGGGTCGCCGGGTCGCCGGGTCGCCCGGCTTGCCCACCGGGGCTACCGTCGCCTCGTGCACACCTTCCTGGTCCTGTTCCCGATCCTGGTGGTGCTGCTGGCGCTGCTGGCGCTGCTGGTATCCGGGCTGGTGGTGTACGGGCGAATGCTGGTGCGCAACCAGCGCAGGGTGCTGGAATCGCTGCGCCGCAACGGTCTCGCGTTCCTGTGCCGTCCGACGATGGGCATGCGGAGCATGGCCGGGTTCATCCTCGGCATCGACCGGAACGCGGTCTCGCTGTGGAAGGTCGGGCTCGGCCAACCGAAGCGGACACAGACCATCCCCAGCCACGGCGCCAGGGTCGTCCCCGCCACCGTGCGGATCAACGTCGCCCGCAGCTCGCCCGGGCTGTCCGTGCTCTCGGCCGGCGGATCGCGGGTCGACGTCGCCGTCTACCCCGACCCGACGATGGGATACTCGGCACCCACCAAGGGCCCCTCCCTGGACCTGGTGGGCCAGCAGATCCAGCAGGCCCTGACGCACCCGGTCGAGCCGGCGAACGGTGGCACGCGCTCGGCCGGGGACGTCTGACCGACGGTTCGCGTCGAGGCGGCGCAGTCTGACCGCGCGCGGCGAGCAGGCCGAACGCCCGGCCTCCGGGTCGGTGACCTCGGCCGGCCGAGTGCCGTGGGCCACGCCGCGATGCGGCGCCGGACGGTAGCGTTGCAGGCCCTCCTGACCACCGCCTGATCGGAGCACGGTGCCCGACTTCACGCTGACCGGCCAGGTCGCGCTGGTCACCGGCGGGACCGCCGGCCTGGGCCGCGCCATCGCCGCCACCCTGTCGGCGGCCGGCGCCCGGGTGGTGATCGCCGGCCGGCGCGCCGACGTCTGCGCCGAGCAGGCCGCCGCGCTCGGCGCCGAGACCGGCCACCCGGTCACCGGCGTCGCCTGCGATGTGTCCGACGAGCGGTCGGTGGCCGAACTGATCGCCGCGGTCGGTGACCGGCTCGACATCCTGGTCACCAGTGCCGGGGTGCAGGCCCGCGGCGAGCTGGCCGAGCTGGACGCGGCGACGCTGCGTCGATGCCTGGACATCAACGTCGTCGGTACCTTCCTCGCCTGCCAGGCGGCGGTGCCGCTGATGCGCGCCCACGGCTACGGCCGCATCGTCACGCTGGCCAGCGCGCTGGGCCTGGTCGGTGCGGCCGGCCGCACCGGGTACGCGGCCAGCAAGGGTGCCGTGGTGCAGCTGACCCGCAGCCTGGCGGTCGAGCTGGCCGGCACCGGGATCTGCGTCAATGCGCTGGCTCCCGGGCCCTGCCGCACGCCGCTCAACGACAACGTCGACGACGACCCCCGCGTGCGCGACTTCCTCGACCATCAAGTGCCAGCCGGCCGCTGGGCGCAGCCGAGCGAGCTGACCGGAGCGGCACTGTTGCTGGCCAGCCCGGCCGCCTCCTACCTGACCGGTGCGGTGCTGCCGGTCGACGGCGGCTGGACAGCGCACTGACCGATCCGGTCCCTTCGACCGAGAGCGTCGTGGGGTGGTCGACGACGACAGCCATGGCTGCCTCGTACCAGCACGTGACCGACACGATCCGGCAGGACGTCGCCGACCGGGTCGGCGGGCTGTTCTGGACCGCGAGGTCCCGGCGGCCGAGGTGGAAGGACGGGGCGCGGCGGGCGTCCGGGCCGGCCGGACGGTCGAATGAGACTGGAACTGGGACTGGACGCTGGCTGAAGTGCGAAACGCCGCCCGGAGCCTTCGTGGCTCGGGGCGGCGTTTTGCCTGTTCAGGTGGCGGAGGCTCGGGGATTTGAACCCCGGATCGGGTTGTAGCCCGAAACCCGCTTAGCAGGCGGGCGCCATAGACCAGACTAGGCGAAGCCTCCCTGGACGGCCGGGTACCGACCGTCGGTGGTCGAGAATACAGGGCGGGGTCAGCGCCGGGCAAAGGGCATCCGGCGCGGCGCGGTTCGCCGCGGCGCTCACCGCCAGGAGACGCGGCTGTGACCCGCGGGTCACCGCCAGGAGACGCGGCTGTGACCCCGCGGGTCACAACCAGGAGACGTGGTCGTGCAGCAGGGCGTACCCGACGAAAGCGCCGATGTCGAGCAGGCTGTGCGCGACCACGAGCGGGGCGACCCGGCGTACCCGGAGGAAGAACAGGGCGAACAGGACGCCCATGATCGCGTTGCCGACGAAACCGCCGAACCCCTGGTAGAGGTGGTACGAGCCGCGGAGCAGCGCGCTGGTGAGCACCACGGCCGGCAACCGCCAGCCGAGTTCGCGCAGCCGGGTGACCAGGTAGCCGAGGACCACGACCTCTTCGAGCACCGCGTTCTGGATCGCGGACAGGATCAGTACCGGGATCGCCCACCACACCGACGGCAGCGCGGACGGTACGACGTTGGCGGCGAGGCCGAGGGCGCGGGCGGCGAAGTACAGGCCGAGGCCGGGGATGCCGATCGCGAGCGCGACGCCGGCACCGGAGGTCAGGTCGAACGCCGGGCGGCGCAGGTCGAGGCCGATGGTGCGGCTGGCGGGCCGCCCGGAGCGGCCGAGCAGGTGCATCGCGAGCAGCGCCGGGACCACCGCGAACGCGATGCCGAGCAGCTGGTACGTCAGGTCCAGCCACGGCCGACCCGGCGCCTGGGAGGCGTTGAGGGTGGCGCTCTGGTCGGCCAGCGCCTTGCTCGCGGTGAGCTTGCCGATCAGGTTGACCAGCGCGTACACCCCGGACTGGCCGAGCGACACGGCGAGCACCAGCAGCACCTCGGCGCGCAGCGTGCGCCGGTCCGGTCCGGCGTCGACCGGGTCGGCGGTCACCGGCAGCTTCGTCACGGACCCAGCATGACAGCACATCCCGGCACCCGGCCGGCCGGCTGGAGCGCCCGCGGCACCCTCGTCGCGGCACCCGGCCCGACCGCCGCGCCCGGCTACCCCATGGTGATGGTTCGTCCGCAGGTGATGGTGCCGTTGACCGTGATCGGGTCGGACTGGGTGCTGACGGAGCCGAGTTCGGTTCCGGACAGCGTCATGGTCCACACGCCGTTGCGCCGGGCGGAGGTGATCCCGGCAGCGCCGGCCTTGACGTAGCTTCCGGCGGCGACGTGCAGGGTGGCGGTGCTGTTCTCGCCGAGGTCGGCGGCGGTGAAACTGGGCGGGGTGGGCGTGGTCTCGTCGTCGGTGTCCGGTGCGTTCAACCCGACGATCTTGCCCTTCTCGACCGCGCAGCTGACGCTCCGGATCCGGACGACCCCGCCCGGGTAACGGATCTCGGTCTTACCCCGGAACGCGCCGGACCGGCCGGTCTCGGGTGTCGCTGCCGCGGACTGCTTCGGCCGGCCGGAGTTCGGGTTCGATCCGCAGGCGGCAAGCGACGACAGCACGACGACACCAACGAGCGGCCCGGCGCCGTGGCGGAGACTGATCATGGTTCGGCAGCCTAGCGATCCGCCGCCACCGGCCCGCCCCACCGGATCGGCCGCCGACGACCGCGCGGTTGCACGCACCGGGCCGAGGCCGTGCGCCGGTCGACGGCGTCCGGGTCGGGACGCCGGGGCCGCGACCGGTCAACAGCGTCCGGGCCGGGACGCCGGGACGGCGAAGGGCGCGGTACCGAGCGGGGTCGGCGCCAGGTGGGTCCCGGTGTGACACCAGCGCAGCAGGGTGGCCTGCGCGCAGTGCGCGGTGCCGAGATCGAGGTCGCGGCGGGCGGCGACCCAGTCGACCAGTGCCGAGGGGTCGGCGATCGGGCCGGTGAAGTGGACGATCGTGGCGTACCAGATGTCCCGGGTGACGTCGGCTTCGAACCAGCCGTCCGGCCCGAGTGCGTCGCCGAGCGCGACCGCGAACTCGTCGGCCGCGGCGTCGACCGGGAAGGCGCAGGCCATGACCCCGGACGGGGTGAGCGTCAGGCCGCGGAACGCCAGCCGCGCCGGTCGGCAGCCGGCGGCGGCGGCCCGCATCGCGGCGCGGTAGCGGGCGACGCCCGGGTCGTCGTCGGGGAGGTGCGAGCGATGGGCTTCCAGCGCTCGCACGGTGACGTGCAGGGATCGCCGTGCCCCGGTCGGCCAGTGGGTGCCGGCGACGCTCAGCGCCGCCGCGGTCGTCGCGTCCAGCCGCTCGGCGCAGTCGCTGTCCGGCAGCAGGACGACCGAGATGCCCCAGCGGCCGCCGTCGACGGGCGGGGTGTCGCGGTAGTGGCTGCCGGCCAGCACCGCCTCCCGGCCACGGTCGAACAGCCGGTCGAAGGAGTCTGCGTACATGCGGCGCACTCTAGGGGTTTGCCTCGAATGCACCGGCCGCGTGAACCGGGTCCCGTTCGTCAGCTCGCAGGCGGAGGTCGGTTCGCGTGCCGGGCTTGCACACGGGCCGACCGGCCGACGAGGCGGCGGTCGGGGGCACCGGGCGGGGTTGTCTTCGGGACTCGTGAGGACGAACACGTTCGTTGCGAACTTGTTCGTGACGAACGTGTTCGTTATCGTGGAGGCATGACGGACGAGGGAACGCGGAGCCGGCGGGAGCGCCCGGCCAAGCCGGCACTGACCCGCGGCGGCATCGTGGCGACGGCGGTGCGGCTGATGCGGGCGGAGGGGCTGGCCCGGGTGACGATGCGGCGGCTGGCGCAGGAGCTCGACACCGGCCCCGCCTCGCTCTACGTGTACCTGCGGAACACCGCCGAGCTGCACGCCGCGGTGCTGGACGAGCTGCTCGGCGAGCTGGCGCCGACGCGCGCCGGCGGGTGGGACGAGCGGCTGGTCGGGCTGCTCACCGACTACACGGCGCTGCTGTTCGCGCAGCCGAGCCTGGCGCGTGCGGCGCTGTCCGCGCGGCCGAGCGGGCCGCACTACCTGCGGCTGGTCGACACGGTGCTCGCGCTGCTGGTCGAGGGCGGGGTGCCGGGCCCGCAGGCGGCCTGGGGGGTCGACGTGCTGCTGCAGTTCGGCACCGCGACGGCGGCCGAGCAGAGCGACCGGGACATCTCGGACGAGGCGGACCGGGAGTGGGACGCCCTGACCGCGGCGCTGCACGGCGCGTCCGCCGAGGAGTACCCGCAGCTCGCCGCCTGGGGGCCGGCGCTGCTGGCGGGTACCCCGGAGGGCCGGCTGCGGTGGGGCTTCCGGGTGCTGATCCACGGCATCGCAGACATCCCGCTGCCGGAGTGAGCGGGCGCACGGATCGAACCGACAACGGGGAGGGGTCGTCATGACCACGACAGACATCGGCGGTGGAAGCCGCGAGATCGCGATCGTCGGCGGCGGGCTGGGCGGGCTGACGCTCGCCCGGGTGCTGGCGGTGCACGGCATCGCCGCCACGGTGTACGACCAGGAGCCCGGTCCGGGTGCCCGGTCGCAGGGCGGCATGCTCGACATTCACGAGGAGTCCGGGCAGCGCGCGCTGCGGGCGGCCGGGTTGCTCGACGAGTTCCACCGGATCGTGCTGCCGGGCGGGGACGCGACGATCGTCCGCGACCGGAACGGCACCGTGCTGCACGCCGACGGCGGCGGCAACGGGCGGCCCGAGGTGGACCGCGGGCAGCTGCGCACCCTGCTGCTCGACTCGCTGCCGGCGGGCTCGGTCCGGTGGGGCGCGAAGGCGCAGGCCGTGCAGGCGAGGCCGGACGGCCGGCACGAGGTGGTGTTCGCGGACGGGTCGTCGGCGGTCGCCGACCTGGTGGTGGGCGCCGACGGCGCGTGGTCGCGGGTGCGGCCGCTGCTGTCCGCCGCGACGCCCGGCTACCTCGGTGTCACGTTCGTCGAGATCGACCTGCTCGACGCGGACGCGCGCCATCCGGCCGCGGCCGACGTGGTCGGCGCCGGTTCGCTGTTCGCGCTGGGCGACGGGCGCGGGCTGCTCGCGCACCGGGAGACCGACGGCAGCCTGCACGTGTACGCGGCGCTGCCGGTGCCGGAGGGCTGGGCCGCCGGCGTCGACTTCACCGACCGGACCGCGGTGCGGGACGCGGTGCTGGCGCACTTCACCGGCTGGTCCGACCGGTTGCGCGCGCTGGTCGTGGAGGCGGACGGCCCGCTGGTGCCGCGCCCGCTGTACGGGCTGCCTGCCGGGCACCGCTGGCCCCGGGTGCCGGGGGTGACGCTGCTGGGCGATGCCGCGCACCTGATGTCCCCGTTCGCCGGGGAGGGCGCGAACAACGCGATGTTCGACGGCGCCGAGCTGGGTGCGGCGCTCGCCGCGCACCGGGGCGACGTCGAGGCGGCGCTGGGTGGGTACGAGGCGGCCATGTTCCCGCGGTCCGCCGAGGCTGCCGCCGGTTCGGCTGAGGGCATGGCGATGTGCCTGGCGCCGGACGCACCCGCCGGGCTGGTCGCGATGTTCAGCCAGGCCGCCTGACCGGCAACCCCGCCTTCCCGCCTGCGCCGATCGCGGCGGCTCGGGCCGGAGCGTCGCCCCGGACGGGGCCGTCCCGGCGTGCCCTGCCGGGTGGCGGGCCGTTGCGGCCCCGGGTCACCAGCGCAGCAGGGCGGCGATGCCGTCGCTGTCGGCGAGGTCGTCGACGGCGGCGCTGTCGAGCAGCGTGACGGCGCCGCCGCGGGACAGCGCCAGCTCGACCATCCCCTCGGCCAGCTCGCTGGCGGTGCCTTCGCCGGCGAGCAGTACCGCGGTGGGCGGGGCGCCGGCGTCGACGGCGTCTTCGGGGCTCCAGCCGCCGGCGGCGTCCAGCAGCAGCCGTTCGACCCGGCCGGCCTGCAGCATGGAGATCGTGTCGGCGAGTCCGAGCACCCCGTTGCCGCCGGCGCGGGCCAGGTCGGCCACCCGTTGTACCGCAGCGGATTCCCGCCGGGTGCGCGCCTCGGCCAGGGTGGGCGTCACGAAGTCGAGCACCCCGGTCGGCGTCAGGTCGGGGTCGAGGACGGCGTCGAGTTCGGTCCGGTCCGGCTCCGGCGGCAGCGCCTCGGCGAGGATCCGGGTCAGCCGCGGGTCGCCAGCCAGTACCAGCGTGTGCCAGCCACGCTGCCGGACGTGCTCGGTGACGGTGCCGGCGGCCTGCCGCAGGTGCTTGGTGAGGTGCTCCTCGACCCGCTGCGGGAACCGGTCGGGGTGGATCCCGGCGCGCGACAGGGTCGGTACGTCGGCGCGTTGCTCGCCGGACGACGGGGTGCCGGGCAGATTGAACGAGACCGAGGTCAGTTCCTCGGCGAGCCCGTACCGGCAGTCGAACAGCCGGACGCCGTCCCGCCCGACCCGGGCCACGCCGGCCGGTGGGGCGGGTTCGATCGCCGCCAGCAGCGGCCACAGGTACGCGTTCGCCTCCACCACGGCGACCTCACCGACCGGCCGCTGGATCCACGCGGTGTGCACCGCGTCGCCGCCGATCTGCGCGAACATCATCCGGCCGAGTCCGGGTTCGGTCGGGTCGAGCAGGTCGGCGATGGGCTGTTCCAGTTCGGTCAGCCGGGCCTCGGCGCGGGCGGCCCAGTCCCGGTCGGCGTGTTCGGCGAGGTCCCGGCGCAGCGCGGTGAGGGTGCTGCGCATCCGGGTCTGTCCCAGCGCCGAGCCGGGTTCGACCGTGGCGTACAGCGAGATCACCCCGACCTCGTCGGCGAACTCCGCCAGTCGGGCCAGCTCGGTCGCCTCGAACATGTCCACGTCGCCTCCCCGTGGGCGCCGGCCTCGCCGGCGCCGGCTGCCCGCTCGGTGGGAACCGCGCGACCCTCCCCGCGCCGTACCGCACCCTCCAGCATCGGGGCGGCACCCGGCCGGCACCGGGAAACGGCCGAAAACGCCGGATGTCGGGTACCGGCCGCTTGGCTTCGACCCGGGGTGAAGTGGTCTGCTGGCACACCGGAGCGGGGGATGTGGTGCGGGTCGGCGGAACCGTGACGATGGCCGACCTCGCCACACTGTCGGCCGGACGGCCCGGGTGACCGTTTCGGGCAGTCTGCGACCGGCATTCCGCACCATCACTCAGTGGTGTCGTTCGCTGAACGTCGAGTGTGTTGAGTTTGTGTGTACCCTGTGTCGTCCCCCGGCGCGGTGTCGGGGGATCTGGCCCCTTGAAGGGATACATCGATGGATCAGGCAACGCAGACGCCGGAGGCGAACTCCGGCGCGGCCGCCACACCGGCGGCGGGCGTCAAGTCGGTCGGCGTCGCGTACTTGCTGTGGTTCTTCTTCGGCTTCCTCGGCGTGCACCAGTTCTACCTGGGCAGGACCGGGCGGGGCGTCAGCTACATCTTCACCCTCGGCTGGCTCGGCATCGGCCTGCTGATCGACCTGTTCACGCTGCCCGGCCAGGTCCGCAAGGCCAACGGCGAGCAGTAGGCACCTCGCGGTGGCGCGTGATCCTGGGGCAGCGCGCCACCCACCCCGCCGGTACCGGTGGATCCGTTGCCGTTGCGGGGAACTGGGCGACATGGCCCGGGTGCACACCGGTTCTTCGGCGCCGCCGTACCGGCCCGTTCCAGGTTCCCGGTCGGGCGCCCCCGCTGCGCGGGACCGCGGTCGATCCTCCGCCCGCCCACGGGCTCCTCGTACCGGTTGGCGGGCCTGGTGGTGTGATGGGGCGGTGAGCCGCGAGAGCGAACGGCGCAACCGGTCGATGCTGCGGGCCCGGGACGCGATGGACGCGCACTACGCGCAGCCGCTGGACATCCCGACGCTGGCCCGGATCGCGCACGTCTCGGCGCCGCACTTCATCCGGACGTTCCGGGCGGTGTTCGGCGAGACGCCGCACCGGTACCTGCAGCGGCGCCGGGTCGAGCGGGCGATGTTCCTGCTCCGCGAGTCCGACCGGAGCATCACCGATGTCTGTTTCGAGGTCGGCTTCGCCAGCCTCGGTACGTTCAGCCGGACCTTCCGGGAGATCACCGGTGAGCCGCCCTCCGCGTACCGCCGGCGGTCGGCACCGATCGACGTGCCGAACTGTTTCGCCGCGGCGTGGTTGCGGCCGAGTCGTTTTGGAGAAGTACCCGGCCCGGATCGTCGGTAGCGTCGGCTGCGTTCGCACCGCACCACTCGCGGCGTTCGCACCGCACCGTTCACGGCGGCCACGGCGCGCCGTTCGGTGCCACCACAACGGGAGGAATCCGATGCTCAACGCGCTGACGATCTCGGAGATCTACGTCCTGGACCAGGACGAGGCGCTCGACTTCTACGTGGGCAAGCTCGGTCTGGAGGTGAGCACCGACGCCGATCTCGGGTTCATGCGCTGGCTGACGGTCAACGTGCCGGGGCAGCCCGGTCGGGAGCTGCTGCTGGTGAAGCCCGGCCCGCCGGCGCACGACGAGGCGACCGCGGCGCAGCTGCGGGAGCTGGTGACCAAGGGCGCCATGGGCGTCACGATCTTCACCACCGAGGACGTCCGGAAGACGCACGCGACGCTGCGGAAGCGCGGTGTGGAGCTGACCGAGGAGCCGGTCGAGCGCGACTACGGTACCGACTTCGGGCTGCGGGACCCGTTCGGCAACCCGCTGCGCATCGGCCAGATCCCGGGCCGCTGACCGCGGGGCTCGGGGCGGCACGCCGGCAGGCTCAGGGCGCCACCGGTACGCCGAAGGCGGCCGGGTCGGTGAAGACGTCGTCCAGGACGGTTTCGGCGGCGCCGCGGGCGGCGGCGGTGAAGCCGAGGTGGGACAGCCGCACGTCGCAGCCGCCGGCGTGGGGCGCCAGTACCCGGCCGGCGACCTCGGCGCGGACCCGGGACAGCAGCGGCTCGCCGAGGTGGCTGAAGTAGCCGCCGAGCACGATCACCGCCGGGTCCAGCACGTTGACCAGCAGGCCGAGGCCGAGGCCGAGGTCGGCGGCGATCCGGTCGATGGCCCGGACGGTACGGGCGTCACCGGCGGCGGCCCGCCCGGTCAGCAGCGCGAGCCGTTCTTCCAGGTCGCGGCGCTGGTCGCGGACCGGGTCGGTGTCGTCGGCCGCGTACGACAGGAACCGGCCGAGGCCGACCATGGTCTCGAAGCAGCCGCGCTGGCCGCAGGGGCAGGTGTCGCCGTGCGGGTCGAGCGGCATGTGGCCGAGCTCGCCGGCGGCGTTGGCGGCGCCGAGGACCAGCGTGTCGTCGACGACGATGCCGCCGGCGACGCCGACCTCGCCGGTCAGGTAGAGCAGGCTCGGTAGGTGCGCGACGCGGTGTTCGGCGACCGCGCCGAGCCGGGCGTCGTTGTCGACGCGGACCAGCGGGGCGTGCGGGCCGAGCCGCCGGGTGAGTTCGGCGGCGACCGGTACGCCGGTCCAGCCGAGGTTGGTGGCCAGCGTGACGACGCCGGTGTCGCGGTCGACGTGGCCGGGGGTCGCGACGGTGACGCCGGTGACGGCGGTACCGGTGGCGCGCAGCGCGGTGATCGCGGCGCCGACGAGGTGGCCGGCCAGGTCGAGGGTGGCGCGGTGGTCGCGCCGGTCGTGGTCGACCGGCGCCCGGTCGTCGAGCAGCACGTCGCCGGGCAGGTCGAGGGCGATGACCCGGATGTAGTTGACGCTGATCTCGACGCCGATCCCGCAGCGCGCGCCGCCGCGGAGGGCGACGGCCTGGTGCGGCCGGCCGATGCCGCCGGCCCGGCGGCGCTCGTCGTCGGTGACCAGGCCGAGTTCGACGAGTTCGGCGACGAGCTTGGACACGCTGGAGTTGGGCAGGCCGAGGTCGCGGGAGATCTCGGTCCGGGACCGGGCGCCGCGGCGCAGGTGGCGCAGCACCACGCTGACGTTGTTGCGCCGGATCGCGCCGCGGGCGGCGGCGTCGCCGCTGCCCGTACCGCTGCCTGCCGTGAGCACGGCACCTCCAGGGTGTGTCGTTGGCGTCCTTTGCTCTGCGCACCTGAGCGCACCACCGGTGGTGCATGCAGGTGTGCAGAGCAAAGGCTCAGGGTATTGACCCGGGGCGAGTTAGTTATAACCTTAGCGGAAATAAATCGTACGGATCGGGACACGTCCCCGCGCGACCATCGCCGGCCGGGTGCGGACCGTCCCGTTCTGGCTGGAAGGAGCCCACCGTGCCCCTCTCCCGAACGACCCGACGACGCGCGCTGGCCGCGCCGGTGGCGGTCGCCGCCGCCGCGCTGATCGTCGCCGCCGGCGCCGGCACGCCCGCGGCGGCCGGCACGCCGGCGGCGGCCGACACCTCCGCGCAGTACACCGTCACGATCGGTTCGACCGGCACCTACCGGTACCCGACGGACACCCCGGCCAGCGCGTTCATCGACAGCGACGGAACCTTCCACTTCCAGCAGTCGGCCGCGCTGTACGGCGCCAACGACCCGCGCTACTGGGAGTTCTACACCGGCACCGACTTCGACCACGCCAGCCGGGACGCCAGCCTGTCCGACGCGGTGAACCCGAACAACCCGGCCGACGCGAACAACGACACCACCTGGCGGTGCAACAACAGCCCGACCGGCAAGGAGTCGACGTACGCGCCGGCCGGCTCCGGCTACGCGCAGAAGAACTACTGCGACCTGGTCGGCACCTGGGTCGACCCGGACACCGGCGACTGGTACGGCATCGTGCACAACGAGTTCACCCCGGAACCGTTCGGCGCGTACTCGTTCTCGCACTACGACGCGCTGGACTACGCGGTCTCGCACGACCACGGCAAGACGTGGAGCATCGAGGGGCACGCGGTCACCTCGCCGTACAGCACGAAGCGCGGCGACACGAACGCCTTCCCGAACCAGTCGTTCTATTACGGTGACGGCGATCCGCGGCTGTTCACCGACCCCGCGTCCGGCTACTTCTACCTGTACTACGGCTCCCGGGTGGTGCCGAAGAAGGGCGCCGGCGGCGCGGACGTCGACCTGCAACACGTCGCGCGGGCACCGATCTCCGGCAAGATGGCCACCGGCACCTGGCAGAAGTGGTACGACGGGCACTGGTCGCAGCCGGGCGTCGGCGGCAAGGAAAGCAACATGGTGCCGGTCGACGCGGGCAACACCAACGGCTACACCCCGCCGGGCAAGGACTACGACCCGGCCAACACCGGGAACCCGACCCAGCAGGTCGCCGCCGGCACCCTGCCGCCGAAGTCGAAGCTGTTCGTGATGAACATCGTCTACGACGCCTACCTCGGCCTCTACATCGGCGAGCCGGAGCGCACCAGCGGCCCGGAGCCGCAACGGTTCTACGCCACCGACGATCTGAGCACCCAGAAGTGGCGGCTGATCGGCGACTCCGGCGACTACACCTCGCAGTCCTGGTACCGCTGGATCGTGGACAGCGCGACGCTCACCGGCACCACCGTGGTCGGCAAGGACTTCCGGTCGTACTGCTCGATCGCCTGCAACCACTCCGACGGCGAGTACGCGAACGTCACCATCGACAGCACCGCGCCGGAGAAGGCACCGGTACGGGCCGGCGAAACCTACCGGATCGCCAGCGGCACCGGCCGGGTGCTGGCCACCGCCGGGCACGGCAGCGGCACCACCACCCTCCCGGCATACGCGCGCAGCCCGCGCACCGGCTGGCGGTTCGTCGCCGACGGCGACGGCTCGTACCAGGTGGTCGACTCCGCCGGCCGGGCGCTCGGGGTGGACGCGACGAGCAAGGCCGGCCGGGCCTGGGGCGCCAAGCCGACCGTCACCGCGGTCGGCGCCGGCGGCCCGACCACCGGCCAGCAGTGGTGGATCGTGCCGAACCGCGCGCAGCCCGGCACGTACCGGCTGATCAACCGGTACAGCGGGCTGGTGCTCGGGATGTCCGGCCGGCAGGCCGCCACCAACCCGCTGCGCACCTGGACCGACCGGACCGGCAGCCCGGTCGGCGGGCACCACACCGCCGCCGAGCAGACCGTCGCGTTCCGCCCCACCCGCTAGGACGGTCGTACCGTCCACTGGGGACGGCCGGCAGGCGCCCTTGACCCGCGGAAGTCGGGGGTCAGGGCGCCTGCTCAGCGAAACAGCGCCAGTTCGTGACCCCAGGCATCGATCGTCGGGCCGAATCCGGCCCGCCGGGCAGCCGGCTCGATGCACCCGAACAGGGCCCGCTGGGCTGCCGGATCACCGCCGTCGACAAGCTGCCCGACCAGGTCGATCAGCGTCGCCCCGTCGATCCACCCGTCGGTGAGTGGCCGGCGCGCCAACTCCCAGCGCAGGTACTTGTTGTACGGGCGGACTCGGTGGTGCAGCGCGAACACCACCGGCAGCGCCCAGGCGACGCTCTCCACGGCGTCCAGCTTCGCCTCGAACGTCCGGCCGTCCCGGTGACTCTTCAGCGAGCGGTACGCGAAGTTGACGTAGCCGTCCAGATACGTCTCCAGGGCCCGGTGCACCTCGGCGTCGGACAGCGTCGCCTGGGCGTGCAGCGCGGTGGCGAGCGCGCCGTCGGTGCGGTCCAGCAGGATCCGCACCTGGGTGCACGCGTACCGGTCCCACCAGTCGCCGGGGTCCGCGGGGACATCCCGGAGGTCGTCCAGCGTTCTGGCCACCACGTCGATCGCCGGCGAGTGCACCGTCGCCCAGTCGCCTGACGGCTCGCTGAGCACGACGCAGACGTCCACATCGGAGTACCGCGTCACCATGCCGTCCCGGGCGGCCGAACCGAACACGTACAGCCCCACGACGGTGTCGTCGAGCCGGGCCCGGCGGACCAGCCGATCGAGTTCCGGCGTCGTGCCGAGTGGGTCCGGGATGTCCGCCATGCCGGCGATCCTCCCTCCCGGGGGCCGCTCCCGCCAGGCGTTTGTCCCGCGACCCGGTGCGCTGGCACTATCCGCGCACGATCGACCCCGTTCCCGGCGCCGGTACCAACCGGCTCCGGCCGTGGACAGTTGGTACCGCCACGGATGTCTCATCGATTGGGCCAGACCGGGTCGGGGAGCTTGCGGAGCTGGTCGAGCGGGACGTCCTGGTCGCAGTGCCACTGGGTCAGATCGGCGTGGATCAGGTAGCCGCCGAGGTGCACCCAGCCCGGGATCCGGCTGTCCGACACGGCGAGCACCCGGTAGGGCCGGTCCGACACGTACGCCGGCAGCGCGACCAGGTCACCGACCCGCGGCCGGTACCCGGTCACGACCGGTCGCCGCACTCGACGCGCCGCACCGTGGCCGGGTCCACCCACCACACCCGCCCGCCGGTGCTGACGATCTGCACCAGGTACGGGTCCCGCAGGTACGCCTCCGCGACGGTGACGACGGGCGCGCGGCCGATCCGAACCCGGTCGCCGGGGATCACGACCATGGCACGCCCGCCCCGACCGGCGCGAACGGGTCCGCGCGCATCGCGACCGGCGCGGGCCGGACCGTGCGCATCGCGACCGGCGCGGACCGGACCGTGCGCGTCACGACCGGCGCGGGCACGACCGCGCGTGCCCCGAGCGGCGCGGGCACGACCGCGCCCGGTCCGGTCGGTGCGAGCATGACCGCGCGTGCGCCGGTCGGCGCAGGCACGACCGTGTGCGGTCCGGTCGGGACGGGCATGACCGCGCGGTGGGCGTTCTCGCGTTGCGCGGCGAGCCGGACGGCCAGCGCACGCGCCTCCGCGTACGGGTCGGCGGGCCGGCGGCGCCGGTCGGCGGGGCGGCGGCGCCGGTCGGCGCGGCGTTCGAGCAGGTACACGGCGAGCGCGGCGGCGCCGGCCGCACCGAGGACGAGCGCCGTGCCGAGGATCGCGGAGTGCAGGATCGGGCCGCTCACCGCCACCACCCCGCCGGGTCGATCGGGCGGGCGGCGACCTCGTCCCGCCAGGCGTCGACGCGGGCGCGCAGCCACCGGCACGCGCGCGCGATAGTGTTCAACAGCTCCATCGGTTCGTCTCCAAGCGGTCGATGGGGCGGGGGCGCGGTGCGGCCGGCAAGCAGGCACCGCGCCCCCACTCTTTTTCTCTGCGACCCACCGGGTACGGCGGCAGGCCGTCGTACGGCTGAGCGATGCGCACCGGAATCGAAGGCTCACCGCTCGTCGCCGACAACCAGCAGTATTGCCCCACAAGCGGCGTTCATGCAACGAGTCATGGCAACTCATGTGGGACCATCTGTTGAATGCCGAAATGGATTGTGTTGCGTCGTGACACATCATCGTGTGTCATAGCGGTGCAGACCGGTGTGTCACGGCGGCACAGGGAGAGGAGGTCGAGGCAGTGATCGACAGCGATACGGGTTCGACGGTTCCGCGCTGGCGACTGGGCCGTGAGCTGGCAAAACTCCGCGAACAGAGCGGGCTCAAGACCGCGCAGATCGAGTCGCGCACCGGTTTCAGCCGGTCGAAGATCTACCGGATGGAAACGGGGAAGTCGCCGAGCCGCCGGGCCGACGTCGAAATTCTCTGCCAGATTTACCAGGCACCGGCGCGTCTCGCGAAGGCGCTGACCGCCTTGGCAAGCGAGACGACCAAGACCGGCTGGTGGCACTCCTACGGGGACGTCATCCCTGAGTGGTTCGAGCTGTTCGCGGGCATGGAGGCCTACGCGGAGAGCATGGACATCTACGAACCCGAACTCGTCACCGGCCTGCTGCAGACCCACGATTACGCCTATGACGTCATGAGCACTGCTGACGCGAACGGCGACGACGAGGAGATCGAACGGCACGTCGACCTGCGCCTCGCCAGGCAGGCACGGCTGACCGGGGAAGAAGCCCCTCGACTCCACGTCATTCTGAACGAGGCTGTCATCCGCCGGCCGGTCGGCGGACCGACGAGCATGGCCGAGCAGCTCCGGCACATCATCAACGTCAGCCACCGAGACAACGTGACTGTGCGAGTGCTCCCGTTCTCGGTCGGCGTGCACGCTGCGATGCTGGCCGGCTTCACGTACCTCCGGTTTCCGGACCGCCTCGTCCCGGACGTCGTCTATCACGACACCCGCACCGGCGCGCTGTACCTCGACAAGGCGGCCCAACGTAAGTCGTACCGGCAGATGTGGCGGGACATCGACACCCGGGCGCTGGACCCCGCCGCAAGTCGGGACATGATGGCCACGGCAGCGAAGGAGTACGAGACATGAGAGATCTGAGCGGCGCCACGTGGCGCAAGAGCAGCCGATCCGGGAACAACGGTGGTCAGTGCGTGGAGGTGGCGGACAACCTGCCTGGCGTCGTTGCCATCCGGGACAGCAAGGACCCGGACGGGCCGGTGCTGCTGGTCCAGCCGACCGCGTTCCGCGCCTTCACCGACACCGTCAAATCGCCCTGACACCACCGGCCGCACGCGCGCCTCGGGACCGCCGCACGGTCGGGAGGCGCGCGTCCGTTCAGCTGTCGGCGCTCACCTGGAGGCCGGCCTCGCGGGCCAGCTGGGCGCCGGCGACGGCGGCCTGCTCGGGGCTGATCCGGGCGCCGCGCAACGAGTGCAGCCCGCGGGCGCCCGCGATCCGGGATCCGGTCAGGTCGCAGCCGGCGGCGGCGGTCGCGGCGAACTCGACGCCGTCCAGCTCGCAGTCCACGAACAGCACGTTGCGCAGGTCACCGCCGAGCTGCGCGGAGCCGAACGCGCAACCCTCGAACACCACGAACCCCTTCGTACGGTCGATCCGTACGACGGCGTAGTCCAGCCGGGTGTCCGCCACGTACAGGTCGGCGGCCAGCGCCAGGGACAGCCGCCAGCCCGTCGCCCGGCAGGAGACGACCTCGACGCGGCGCGCGGTCACCGGCGCCCACTCGGCGTTGGACAGGTCCGCGCCGCGCAGCGCCACGTCGGTCAGCTCCAGCGGGCCCCACCGGGACTCGGACACGTCCACCGCCCGCAGCAGCGACCCGGAGATCTCGCCGTCCGCGGTACTCCCGGCCGCGTCGGCCCGCTCGATGCCGGCGGCGGTCAGCGCCAGCTCCCCGTCCAGCGGATCGGTCGCCTCGGCCAGCTCGTCGGCGTCGATCGACGGCTGCCGGATCACCCGCTTGGCACCGAAGTCCCGGAATTCCATCCGCTCACGGTAACCGCCACGGCGCCACCGCCCGGGTCGCTGTGCACTGGCCGGCCGGTCGCACCCGCTGCCGTTCGTGGTTCCGACGAGGACGGTCGGCCGCGATGTCGAGCCAACGCCGACGGGCACCGGCACTCACCGCGACGCCGAGCCAACGGCAACGAGCACCGGCACTCACCGCGACGCCGAGCCGACGCCAACACCACCGGAACGGGCGCCGGACATCCCCGCCATTACCACCGTAACTCCTGGTGGGGGGCTTGCGGCAAGGGCGGGTTCGTGGTGCACACTCGGCGTCCACCCCCGACACCCGCTCCGGCGCGTTCCGTGCGGAACGCACCGGAGATCGATGCTGCCCGAACGGAGTTTCATGATCGACGTGATCGTCGCCGGCGGCGGACCGACCGGACTGATGCTCGCCAGCGAGCTGCGGCTGCACGGCGTGCACGTCGTCGTACTGGAACGCGACGACGAGCCGACCACGGTGGTGCGTGCCCTCGGGCTGCACGCCCGCAGCATCGAGATACTCGACCAGCGCGGCCTGCTGGAACGGTTTCTCGCGCTGGGAAAGAAGTCGCCGCTGGGTGGGTACTTCGCCGGCCTCGGCGGCCCCACTCCGCCGCGGCTGGACACCGCCCACGGGTACGTCCTCGGCATCCCGCAGCCGACCGTCGACCGGCTGCTGGCCGAACGCGCCGTCGAGCTCGACGCCGAGATCCGTCGCGGCTGTGCGGTCGTCGGGCTTCGGCAGGACGACGACGGCGTCGAGGTCGAGACCGCCGGCGGCGACCGGTTGCGCGCGCGGTACCTGGTCGGCTGCGACGGCGGGCGCAGCACGGTACGCCGGCTGCTCGGGGTCGGCTTCCCCGGCGAGCCCAGCGCGCACGACACGCTGCTGGGTGAGATGCAGGTGACCGCCCCGGCGGAGACCGTGGCAGGCGTGGTGGCCGAGATCCGGCAGGCGCAGAAGGGGTTCGGCCTCGGCCCGATGGGCGACGGGCACTACCGGGTCGTCGTACCCGCCGCCGAGGTGGTCGAGGACCGGTCGGTGCCGCCGACCCTCGACGAGTTCCGCGAACGGTTGCGCGCGGTGGCCGGTACCGACTTCGGGGTGCACTCGCCGCGGTGGCTGTCCCGGTTCGGCGACGCCACCCGGCAGGCCGAGCGGTACCGGACCGGCCGGGTGTTCCTGGCCGGCGACGCCGCGCACGTGCACCCGCCGATCGGCGGCCAAGGGCTGAACCTCGGCATCCAGGACGCGGTCAACCTCGGCTGGAAGCTCGCCGCGGCGGTCGCCGGCTGGGCCCCGGACGGGCTGCTGGACAGCTACCACGCGGAACGGCACCCGGTCGGCGCCGACGTGCTGACCACCACCCGCGCGCAGATGGAACTGATCGCCACCGAACCGGGCCCGCAGGCGGTACGCCGGCTGCTGGCCGAACTGATGGAGTTCGACGACGTGCACCGGTACCTGATCGAGAAGCTCGTCGCGGTCGGCATCCGGTACGACTTCGGCTCGGACGACGCGCTGGTCGGCCGCCGGCTGCGCGACGTCCCGCTGGCAGGCGGGCGCCTCTACGAGCTGCTGCACGACGGCCGCGGGCTGCTGCTCGACCGCACCGGGCGGCTGTCCGTCGAGGGCTGCGCCGATCGCGTCGACCACGTGGTCGACGGCAGCACCGAGCTGGAGGCTCCCGCCGTACTGCTGCGCCCGGACGGCCACGTCGCCTGGGCCGGCGCCGACCAGGCGGGCCTGCTCGACCAGCTGCACCGCTGGTTCGGCGCCGGTTGACCGGCCGACGCGAGCACTGCCGATCATGGAGTCGGGGCCGCAGCCACGGTCGCGCATGGACTTGCATACGGCGAGTCGCCGGCAACACGCCGCCACAACTCCGTGCTCGACGCGCAGGGCGGGGGCGTTGCGCCGGGCGAGTGCGCCGCGCGACCGTCAGGCCGCTGCGGCGACCGCTTCCAGTCGCGGCTCGATCGACTCGGCCATCATGGCGATCTCGTGCTCACCAATCCGGTTCCTGCGCGCCTGCTCGCGCCAGCCGGTCAGAGCCGAGGCGATGCGGCCGATCCTCTCCCGGGCCTGGCCAAGGGTCAGGCTGCAGTCGTCGGCGAGGGACAGCAGGCCGTCGACCTCGTCGGGCGGTGCGTCGGCCCCCATGATCGACGTCGAGCGGGCCCGCCAGGGGTCCGGGTTCGGGTTCACGTCGAACACCGGGCTCAGCATCCAGTAGCCGCGTGTCGCGAGGAACCCGTGGTTGCGCAGATGGTCGTCGGTGTTACCCAGCGCGACGCTGGCGACAACGCGGTCGTAGAGCTCGTGGTGATCCTCCTTCGGCGAGAAGGACAGATCCCGGATCGCCTCGGCGACATCGACGTAATCCCGGTGCTCACCGTCGACGGAGCCCGTCGCGGTCATCGCACTGATGTAGCCGATGCGGTCGCCGGCACTCGTACGGTCGAATCTGCGCAGGATCAGCACGCTGCGCTTTCCCACGCACGTCAGCCGGCGCTGCGGCGTGCGGATCCCCACGGTCTCCAGGAGGTCCAGCGCCGTCGCCTCCCACGCCATGACGTCCCAGCCGTCACTGGAATGCGGGAATTTGGCAATCGCCAAGCTCCCGTCCTCGAGACGCACGGAAGCCTTCGGGCGGGCGCCACCCAACCCTGTCGTCCCGGTATCCAGAAGCTGTTCGACGGCGCTGGACGGGTCGTCGTCGGATGCCAGTTCGTCGGAAGCGTGCAGCAGCTCCGGAAGTGAGACGAGCTGGGGGACACGCGAAGGCCTGCCGAGGAAGTCGTCGTGGCTGGGCAGGCGGAAGCGCAGCGCGCCCTGGCGGGTGTCGTCGCTGACGCCGAGCAGGAAATCCAGGTCGTCCAAGCGACGCGGCGCCCTGCCCTCCTCGCGGGCCAGCGCGCGCTCCGCCTTCTCGACGAGGTTGCGGCCCCATCGGTCCGGCGCACTGTCGCCGAAGGCGCCGACGAGCCCGCTCTGGTGCTGTGCGCCGGACACCAGGGGCAGAGCCGGGTCGATGCTCATGCCGCCAGCCGCAAGGTAGCTGGGGTCGTAGAGGAAGGTCGTGGAAATCTGGCCCCGGGTGCGAGTGAAATGCGCCTGCCCGACCAGCCTGGCGGCCCCGGGCCCGCCGACGAGGACCTCGATGGTGGTCACCGCGCACGCTTCTTCGCGAGGGCGCCGGCACGCAGTCGCCCGATGTCGCTGCCGAGCGGGTCGATCGCATCGACGACCTGGCCCAACACACCGAGGGCGCGCAGGACCTGGGCGACGCTGCGGAAGCTCACGCTCGGGTCGCCGGTCTCGATCTTGCGGAGGGTGTCCCGCGTGATACCGGAACGCTCGGCCACCTGCTGAGCCGTCAGGTTCAGGACCATGCGCCAGCCACGCACGTGCTCGCCGAACTCGGTGATCTGCCGATCGATCCGGTACCCCGCCATCGCACTCACCCTTCTCTGCTCTGACGAGTGTACCAGCCACAGCGAGCTGCTATGACGTCTCCACTCGCCATAGCAATGGGGGATCGGGCAGCTGCCCGGTGGCCCCGCGGACCGGCGGCATCCGCTGGTACCCGCAGGGCGCCGGCAACCGAGCCGCGTCAGGAGGGCCTGCGCACGGTCGTGGTGTCGGGGCCGGCACGGGTGCCGCGCGAGGTCGTCGGCCGCAGCTCCGGAATCGGTCGACCGTCCTGGTCGACCAGGACGGAACGGGCCTCGTCCGGGCCGAACGCGTGCCGCTCGCCCCACTGCCGCAGCGCCACGATGGCGGTGAACAGGTCGCGCCCGGCCGGCGTGAGCAGGTAGACCGGCCGTTTCCCGGACGGGGCCGGCCGGCGGTCGAGCACGCCGCGCGCGGTCAGCCGGCGCAGCCGGTCGGTGAGGATGTTGCGGGCGATGCCGGTGCGCTGCTGGAAGTCGGTGAACGAGCGCGCACCGTCCATCGCGTCCCGGACGACGAGCAGGCTCCACCGGTCCCCCACCAGGTCGAGGGTGCGGGCGACCGGGCAGGTCGGGTCGGTCCATGCCGGGTCCGCGGCGCCGACCTTCGGGTGGGCCATCACACCTCCGGAAAGAGTTGCTGTTTGAAACCATCTTGCCGTACGTTCCCATCGGTTGCAAACTGCTACCGATTGGAGGGCGGATGGGGCTCACCACCGGCCGCCGGCTGCTGTTCGCCACGACCTGCGCCGCTGCCGTCGCGACCGTGTACGCGGCCCAGCCGGTACTCGCCGAGATCGGTGCCGACCTGCGGCTGCCGGACGCCGAACTCGGCTGGATCGTCACCACCGGCCAGCTCGGCTACCTGGCCGGGCTCGCGTTGCTGGTTCCGTTGGGGGACATGGTCGACCGGCGCCGGCTGATCGTGATCCACCTGGTACTGGCCGCCGCCGGCGTGGCGGTCGCGGCGGTCGCCACCCGCACCTGGCTGCTGCTCGCCGGGGTGGGGGTCGCCGGGCTGTTCGCGGTCGTCGTCCAGACGACCGTCGCCTACGCAGCGGCGCTGTCCACCCCGGCCGACCGCGGCCGCACCCTCGGTACGGTGACCGCCGGCGTCGTCGTCGGCATCCTCGGTGCCCGGGTGGTCGCCGGGGCGCTCGCATCGGTGGCCGGCTGGCGCAGCAGCTACCTCGCGCTCGCCGCGCTCCTGCTCACCCTGGCATACCTGGTCCGGCGACTGCTGCCAGCCGACCCGCGGACCGAGCGCGCCACGTACCGGGAAGTGCTCGCCTCGCTCGGCGGGCTGTTCCGGGAGCGGCTGTTCGTCTCGCGCGGGCTCGTCGCGCTCTTCCTCTTCGCCTCGTTCGGCACGCTGTGGAGCGGCCTCGCACTGCCGCTCGCCGCGCCCCCGTGGCGGCTGGGCACGGCCCAGATCGGGCTGTTCGGCATCGCCGGGCTGGCCGGCGCCCTCGGTGCCGCGCGGGCCGGACGTTGGGCCGACCGCGGCCTCACCGGCCCCGTCACCGGCGGCGCGCTCGCCCTGCTCACCGGCGCCTGGCTCGCCCTCGGCCAGGCGTCGTGGTCGCTCTGGCTGGTCGGCGCCGGCGTGCTGGCGCTCGACTTCGCCGTCCAGGTCGTCCACGTCGGCAACCAGCACGCGCTGACCGCGGCGCACCCGGACCGCACCAGCACCGTCGTCGGCGGGTACATGATCTTCTACTCGCTCGGCTCGGCGCTCGGCGCGGCGACCACGACCACCGCGTACGCGAGCGCCGGCTGGCGCGGCTCCAGCATCCTCGGCGCCGCCTTCGCCGGCTGCGCCGTCCTGGCCTGGTGGGCCGGCGGCGTCCGGTCGGCCAGCAGCCGGAAGTCCGGCTGCCCGGCCGCGGTCAGGAGCGGACCGAGGAGTCCCACCGCCAGCTGACCCCGCGGGTGTCCGCCGTGCGGCCGGTGGCGGTGAGCAGGTCGTGCCAGGCGTCGCCGGTACGCGCGGCCTTCGGGAAGATCCGGTCGAGCACCCGGCCGACGATCGCCTCGTCCGGCCGGTGGTCGATGCCGTGCGCCCGCAGGATGTCGTACGCGTGCAGCGCGGTCTCGGTGATCCCCATCGCGGCGAGCGCCGTCGCGTCCGGGTTGCCGTACGGGTGCCAGCCGATCCGGTCCGGCGGGGCGGTGGCGACGACGGCGACGAGCAGGCCGCCGACCGCGTCCAGGCACTGGCAGATCGCCTGCGTGCCGCCGTCCTCCTCCGGCCAGAAGGTGAACGGCGGCCCGTCCGGGCGCGGCTGCACCCCCTCGACCAGCGGCGTGTACGAGTCGCCGTGGCCGCGCTCGCCGGACAGCTGCATGGCGTACCCGCCGAGGTCGTCGAGGATGTGCGCAGCCGTCTCGCGGCAGGACCAGTCCAGGTCGGCCGCCGGCCGTTCCCAGCCGTCGTCCGGGATCAGCGCGATGCGGTCGATGACGGCCTGCACGGTGTCCCGGACATCGGCGGCGTGTCGTGGCAGCTCGGTCGGCATGGCGGGAGATTAGGCCACCCCGGCCCGCCACCACGACCGGATTCCCCGCCCCTTGGGTCCGCCCAGCCCTGTTGATCATGGTGTTATCCGGGTCGGAAAGCGCTCTCCGGGTAGAGGGCACCATGATCAACCGAGGCACCGGTGCTCAGGGAGTGGGGGTGGTGAGGAGGGGGGCCAGGGCGGCGGGGGCGCTGAACATCGGCCAGTGGCCGGCGTCGAGGTCGACCAGTGCCAGCCGCTTCGCCTTCGCCAGCTCGGGCGCGTCGCCGCCGTCGATCCACTCCCGCGCCTGCGCCGGGCTGAACTCGGGACACACCAGGACGGTGGGCACCTCGTACCGCCGGTCGTCGGTCAACCGCACCACACCCCGGGCCACCCCCTCGGGCACCGGAATCGCGGCGGCCTCGAAGCGGCGGCGGGCCGGCTCGTCCAGATCGGCCGAGTCCGGGCCCTCGAACGGCCCCCAGCCGGGGAACGGCATCGCGCCGTCGCGCAGCTCGAAGAAGTCGGCGTACCTCTCGCCGTCCGGGTTCGGGAAGCCACCGATCAGCACCACCCCGGCGAGCCGCTCCGGCCGGGCGTCGGCGGCCAGCCAGGCCAGCGAGGTGGCCGCGGAGTGCCCCACCACCAGTGGCGGCGCGTCGGCCGCGTCCACCGCGGCGAGTACCGCGGCGACCTGGTCGTCGAGCGTGGCGTCGGTACGGCCGTCGCCCTGGCCCGGCAGCGTCACCGGCACCGGACGGTGGCCGAGCGCCTCGATCTCCGGTACCACCTGGTCCCAGGCGGAGCCGTCCAGCCAGAGGCCGGCCACGAGCACGATGTCCATCAGCGAGTTCCTTTCACAACCGTTGCTGGCCGGGTGCCGACGATCTCCGCACCGACCTCTCGTCGAACGGGTCGGCGCCGTGCCTACCCCCGCGTGCCGTCACGGTAGGTCAGGTTCCGGACGATGAGCTGCCGGTTCTCGCTACCCTGCTCGGGTGCCCGCCCAGCTGAGCCCGACCGCGCGCGCCCTGCTCGCGCTGGAGATCCTGCACCAACGCCCCGGGGTGACCGCGGACGAACTGGCGTCCCGGCTCGGCGTCACCGAGCGCGCCGCGCGCCGCTACGTCGGGATCCTCCGGGAGGCCGGCGTCCCCGTCGAGTCCGTCCGCGGGCCCTACGGCGGGTACCGGCTCGGCCGCGGCGCCCGGCTGCCCCCGGTGGTGTTCACCGAGGAGGAGGCGCTCGGCCTGGTGATGGCGGTACTGGACGGGCAGCCCGCGGCCGCCGCCGGCGAGGACGGGATCGGCGCCGCGCTCACCAAGGTCATCCGGGTGCTGCCGGACCGGGTCGGCCGGCAGGCCGCGGCGCTGCGCGCGCACGCCGCCGCGACGCCGGACCGGCACGCCGCCCGCCCCGACCCGGTCACCACCAGCGCGCTCGTCACCGCGTCCGCCGCGCAGTGCCAGGTCCGGCTGCGGTACCGGAGCGAGTCCGGCAACGAGTGGGAGACCGACGTGGACCCGTGGGCGGTCGTCGTCCGGTACGGCAAGTGGTACCTGCTGTGCCGCTCACACCGGGCGAACGCCGTGCGCACCTACCGGGTGGACCGGATCCGCGCGGTCGAGCAGACCCGGTACCGGTTCGAGCCGCCCGCCGACCTCGACCCGGTCGCCGCGCTGGAGGAGAACCTCGGCATCGGCTGGGAGTACGACACCCGGGTCGAGTTCGACGCCCCACTGGACCAGGTGGCCTCCTGGGTACGGCCACCGATGGGGCGGCTGGAGCCGGCCGGCGACGGCTGCGTGCTGGTCGGCAGCACCAGCAACCCGCGGATGTACGCCCGGGAATGGCTGTCCACCTCACCGTTCGGCTTCCGGGTGGTCGGCGGGCCGGAGCTGCGCGCCGCGGTCGCCTCGGTGGCCGCCCAGTTCACCGCCGCCGTCGCCGACCCAACCCCACCCAGCCCGCCCAGCCCGCCCAGCCCGCCCGGCCCGCCCGGCCCGCCCGGCCCGCGTTGATCATGGTGTCATCCGCACGGAAAGCGCTTTCACGGCGAGATAACACCATGATCAACCGGGGCGACGTCCACCGAGCGGCTCAACCGGGACGACGTCTACCGAGCGGCTCAACCGGGGCGACATCTACCGGGGGTGGGAATCGGGTGGTGCGGGCGGAGGGTGTGGGCCGGGTCGAAGCGGGCCCGCAGCTCGGCGAGCCGCTGCTGGGCCGCCTCGTCGAAGCCGGCCAGGACCTCCCGCGGCGCGAGCGGCCCGAAACTGAAGTTGAGCGGCCGGCCGACCGCGTCCGGCTGCCACGGCGCGGTCAGCCGGCGATGGGTGTCCGCCACGGTGCCCGCGTCCGCATCGACCGGCGACAGCACCGACAGCAGGTACGCCGCGTCCCGGTGGCCGACCGCGTTCGGCACCCGCGGCGGCCGGGCCATCGCGCCGCCCAGGTGCCGGATGCCCACCACACACATCACCGGCGCCGCGCCGGCGTCCCGGCGCAGCGCGTCGAGCCGGTCCGCGTCCAGCGCGGACAGCAGCACCGGGCTGGACCGGTACGGGTGCGGGCGCTCCGGCTCGGCGAAGATCGACCCCGACTCGGCGTACGGCAGCTCGCCGACGCTGTCCTGCACGCACTCGCCGAGTTCGCGCAGCGGGGCGATCAGCCGCTCCCCCTGCTCGGCCGGCCCGCACCAGCACAGTTGCAGCTTGGCGATGTGCCGGCCGCGCAGCGCCGCCGGAAACACCGGCAGGTCCGGGTAGCCGAGCATGCTCACCGCGGAGGTCAGCTCGTCCGGCAGGTCCCGGGTCCACCGCCACCAGCCGGCGAGAACACCCGGATCGGCGTCCACATCGAAGGCGAGCGCGCCGCCGTACACCCGGGCCACCGGCAGCAGCTCGATCCGCATCCCGGTCACCACGCCGAGGTTGCCGCCCCCACCGCGCAGCCCCCAGTACAGGTCGGGCTCGGTGTCGGCGGTCACGTGCCGCAGCTCCCCGTCCGGGGTGACGACGTCGAGCTGCCGGACCCGGTCGGCGGCGAACCCGTACCGGCGGGACAGCAGGCCGATGCCACCGCCGAGGGTGTACGACACGGCGCCCAGCGCGGGGAAGCTGCCGGACAGCGGCGCCAGCCCGTACGGCGCGGTCGCGTCGATGACCTGCCGCCAGGTGGCGCCGGCCGACACCCACGCGGTCCGGTCGGCCGGGTCGACCCGTACCGCGGTCAGCGCGCCGGTGGCGAGCAGCAGGCCGCCGTCCAGGCCCACGTTGCGGCCGTGCCCGGTGGCCTGCACCGCGAGCGGCACCCCGCGTTCCGCGGCGAAGTTCACCGCGACCCGGACGTCGCGCTCGTCGGCCGCCACCAGTACCGCATCCGGGCGGTGCGGGTCGAGGAGCTGGAAACCGCCGCAGGCGGCGTCGAAACCGTCGTCACCGGGCCGCAACACCGGCCCGCGCGCCTGATCACGCAGTGTCGTCACATCGATCATGCCGGCCACGCTAAGCACCCTTCCGGTCTTAACGTGTCCGGAACGCGTGGCAACCTGGGTCACATGAGCGAACGCGCGCCGGACTGCGCCACCGGGCGCCGCCCACCCGGCACCGGCGAGCGGGCGCCGCGGAGCGAGCTGCCGGGCCGGATGCTGCGGTTGCTGTCCCTGCTGCAGGGGCGGCGGGAGTGGCCCGGCCGGGAGCTGGCCGCCCGGCTCGGCGTCACCGAACGCACCCTGCGCCGCGACATAAGCCGGCTGCGCGAGCTGGACTACCCGGTCGCCGGCAGCACCGGCACCGCCGGCGGGTACCGGCTGGAACCCGGCCCGGCGCTGCCGCCGCTGCTGCTCGACGACGACGAGGCGGTCGCGATCGCGCTCGCCCTGTCCACCGCGGTACCCGGCATCGACGAGGTCGGCGCGCGGGCGCTGGCGAAGCTGACCCAGGTGCTGCCGGCCCGGCTGCGGCCGCAGCTGGCCCGGCTGGCCGACACGGTGGCGGCGGTGCCGCACCGGCAGTCCACCGGTACCGACCCGGACGTGCTGGCGACGCTCGCGGCGGCGTGCCGGGACACCGAGATCGTCACGTTCGACTACCGAGGCCGGTCCGGCGCGCCCGGCCGGCGCCGGGTCGAGCCGCACCACCTGGTCACCCTGCGCGGCAACTGGTACCTCGTCGCGTACGACCCGGAGCGGGCTGGCTGGCGCACCTTCCGGCTGGACCGGGTGGACGCCCCGCGCGGCACCCGGCACCGGTTCGCCCGGCGCACGCTGCCGGCGCCGGACGCCGCCAGCTACCTGGCCCGGTCGTTCGCCGGCGCCCGCTACCGCTACTCCGCGCGGGTCGCGGTGGCGCTGCCGGCCGACGCCGTCCGCAGCCGGGTGTACCTGTCCGTACCGGGTCAGGTCACCGAACTCGGCCCGGACCGCTGCACGGTGTCGATGAGTGCCGACTCGCTCGACCTGGTCGTGCAGTACGCGGCGACGGTGGTCTCGCTCGGCGCCGCCACCGGCCTGGACGCCGACCCCGAGATCCTCGACCGGCTTCGCGCCCTCGGTGCGGACCTCGGCACCCTGGTGCCCGAGTCCACTGTGGACTGAGCTGGCTCCGTCGCGGCGCGGCGGCACGTTCGCCGGCCGGCCGGTGCCAGCCGCCCCGGTCCGGAGCGCTACCCGAGGCCGGGTGGCTGGCGCTGGGTCAGGTCGGCGTCGGTGATGTCGCGGACCGGGCGGCACGGCACGCCGACCGCCACCACCATCGGCGGCACGTCCTTCGACACCACGCTACCGGCGCCGATCACCGCCCCGGACCCGATGGTCACCCCGGGCAGCACCACCACGTTGCTGCCCAGCCACACCTTGTCCGCCAGCACGATCGGCTCGGAGAACCGGTTGTAGTCCTGCCGCAGCTGCGGATGCACCGGATGCCCGGTCGTGGTCAGCGTGCAGCTCGGCGCGATCATCACCCCGTCGCCGATCCGGATCTCCACATCGTCCACGAACGTCAGGTTCACGTTGCCGTAGAAGTCGTCCCCGAGGTGCACGTTGCTGCCGTACGCGGCGTGCAACGGCGACGCGACCACCGGGTTGCGGCCGACCGAGCCGAGGATCCGGCCGAGCAGCTGGGTGCGCCGGTCGACCGCGCCCGGTGGCGTCCGGTTGTACTCGAACAGCAGGTCGGCCCGCCGCCGATCGGCCAGGAACGCCGCATCGCTCTCGGTGTAGAGCATCCCGCGCGCGATGCGTTCCTCGGCATCCATGCCCACTCCCGTCACCCGACTCCGCCCTGGACCCCGGGATGTCGCGCCGCCGGCCACCCGGCGGTCCCCGCCGCACCGACGCCACCGGCGATCCCGGCGGTCCCGGCGCCTCGACGCCCCGGCGGACCCGGCGGACCCGGCGGACCCGGCGGCCCCGGCGGACCCGGCGGCCGCGGCGCCCGCGGCGCCACGAAGCAACACCCTAGGCCGTGTCGTCGAACGCCGCGCCGAGGGTAGGGATGGCCCTACCGGCAAGTTCCACGGTCGCCATGTGTTGCCGGCGCCCCGCCGCGACGAGGCTGAGAGCATGGTCAAGGCAACGACACGAGCAACCGACGTGGTGCAGCTGTCCGGGGTGTCCCGCACCTACCCCGGCGGTACCGCCGTGCAGGCCCTGCGGGACGTGAGCGTCGCGTTCCGCGCCGGTACGTTCACCGCGGTGATGGGGCCCTCCGGGTCCGGGAAGTCGACGCTGCTGCACTGCGCCGCCGGCCTGGACCGGCCCAGCAGCGGCCGGGTGCTGCTCGCCGGTACCGACATCGGCACGCTGCGCGAGCCCAAGCTGACGAAGGTCCGGCGGGCGCACGTCGGTTTCGTCTTCCAGTCCTTCAACCTGATCGACTCGCTGACCGTGTGGCAGAACGTGCTGCTGCCGCAGCGGCTGGCGGGCCGGCGGCCGGACCGGCGCTGGGCCCGGGAGGTGATCTCCCGGGTCGGCCTGGCCGGCCGCGAGCACCACCGGCCGGTCCAGCTGTCCGGCGGCCAGCAGCAGCGGGTCGCGCTGGCCCGCGCCCTCGCCGCCCGGCCCGACGTCATCTTCGGCGACGAACCGACCGGCGCCCTCGACCTCGGTACCGGCCGGGAGGTGCTGGCGCTGCTGCGCCAGTCGGTCGACGAGTTCGGCGCCGCGGTGGTGATGGTCACCCACGATCCGGCCGCCGCGGCCTGGGCCGACCGGGTGGTGTTCCTCGCCGACGGCCGGCTCGCCGGCGAACTCGCCGACCCGGACGTCGAGCAGGTGACCGCGCGGATGACCCGGCTGAGCGCGACCGTGGCGGGTGCCCGATGAGGACCCTCGCGATCGCCTCGGTGCGCCACCGGCTCGGCGGGTTCGCCGGGTCGCTGCTGGCGGTCCTGCTCACCGTCGGGCTGCTGACCGTCAGCGGGCTGCTGATGTTCTCCGCGCTGACCGCCGGCCCCGGGCCGGACCGGTTCGCGGCGGCCACCGCGATGGTGGCGAAGGACCGGTCGGTGACGCTGCGCACCGTGACCCGCAAGGGCGACAAGACGAAGGTCAAGTCGAAGACGAAACCGCTGACCGGCGCCGCGGTGCTGCCGGCCGGCCTGGCCCGGCGGCTGGCCGGTACCGACGGGGTCGCTCGCACGGTGGCCGACACCGCGTTCCCGGTCGACCTCGCCGTCGCCGGCCGGCCGGTGTCCGGGCCGCACCGTTCGGCGGTCGTCGGGCACGGCTGGTCGTCGGCGGCGCTCACCCCGTACCGGTTGCGGTCCGGGACGGCGCCCACCCGGGGCGGCGTGGTGCTGGACGCATCGTTCGGCGCGCACCCCGGCGACCGGGTCACGGTGTCGACGAAGACCGGTACGCACGGGCTGCGGGTCACCGGCATCGCCGCGCCGGCCGGCGCGGACGCGCTGGCCAACCAGGGTGCCGTGTTCGTCGCCGACGACGCGGTGGCCGCCGTGTCCGGGCTCACCGGGCCGACCGCGGTCGCCGTCCTCGCCGCGCCCGGCGTCTCCGCCGGCACCCTGGCGCACCGGCTGGACGGCCGGGTACCGGACGGGCTGTCGGTGTTCACCGGGGCGAGCGGATCGCCGCCGACCTGCCCGGTGCCACCACCAGCTACGTCGGGGCCGTCTCGGTGTTCGGGATCATGCTCGGCGTCACCGGGTTCACCGCGGTGTTCGTCCTGGTCGGGGCGATCTCGCTGGTGGCCCGGCGGCGGCTGCGGGAACTCGCGCTGCTGCGTACCGTCGGCGCCACCCCGGCCCAGCTGCGCCGGCTGCTCGGCGTCGAGACGGCGCTGGTCGGCCTGGTCGCCGGGATACCCGGCGCGGTCGGCGGCGCGCTCGCCGCCGACGCCGTCGCGCAACGGTTCCGGGACGTCGGCGTGGTGCCAGCCCAGTTCCCGGTACGGGTCAACGTCGGCGTGCTGCTCGCCGCGGTCGCCGCCGGCGTGGCGATCAGCGTGGTCTCGGGTGCCCTGGCGGCGCGCCGGGCCACCACCATCGCGCCGACCGAGGCGCTCCGCGAGACCGTCACCGCACCGGCCGGTGGCGTCGCGTTCCGGATCGTCGCCGCGGTGCTGACCGCGGCCGGCGGCATCGGGGTACTGGTCTTCGTCCCGCTGCGGTCGAACATGGGCATCGGGATGAGCTTCGTCTCGGCGGCGCTGCTGATGTGCTCGATCGCCGCCGCCGGCCCGCTGCTCGCCCGGGTCTTCGGCACCGCGCTCGGCGCGGTGCTCGGCCGGGGCGGGGCCACCGGCCGGCTCGCCGCCGCCACCACCCGCACCCAGCCCCGCCGGGTCGCCGCGGTCGCGCTGCCGCTCGCGCTGATGGTGGCGATCACCGTGACGCTGCTGGGTACCAGCACGCTGACCGGCCAGGTGGCGGAGCACCAGCAGGCGCAGCGGTCAGCCGGCGCGGACTGGCAGCTCGCGCCGCGCGCCGGCAGCGGCGTACCGCTGCCCGTCGCGCAGCGGCTGGCCCGGCTGCCGGGGGCGACCGGCGTCGCGGCCACGCTGCCCAGCACGATCATGATCGACGACCACGGGAAGCCCGAACACCACTCGGCGCAGGGCCGCTACGCCACGGGCGCGCCGGCCCTGGACCTCGACGTCACCGCCGGACGGCTGGGTACCGGCATGGCCGTCGGCGCCGACCTCGCCGCCGGGCAGGGGTGGCAGGTCGGCGACCGGGTCACCGTCTGGCTGCCGGACGCGAGCACCGCGTCGCTGCGGATCGACGCGGTGTACCAGCGGGTCGCCGGGTTCGGCGAGGTCGTACTGCCGGCGGCGCTGGTCGCGGCGCACGACCCGCGCGGCCTGGTCGGCGCGCTCTACCTGCGCGGCGACGACCGGCTCGCCGAGACCGTGCGACACCAGTACCCGCAGCTCACCGTCATCGAGGCGCAACGCACCGTCGCCACCCGAGGCATCGAGACGCAGCAGGCCGCGTTCGACGCGCTGACGGCGATCCTGCTCGGGTTCATCGCCATCTCGGTCGCGAACGCGTTCGCGATGGCCGCGATCGCCCGCCGCCGGGAGTTCGCCGACCTGCGGCTGGCCGGCGCGACCGCCCGGCAGGTACACGCGATGGCGGTACGGGAGACGCTGATCGCGGTCTGCCTCGGGCTGGCGCTGGGGTGGGCGGTCACCACGGTCGTCGTCGGGGCGTACGGGCTGGCCCAGGACGGCCACTGGCACCCGGTCGTGGCCCCGGCGGGGTACGCGGCGGTGATCGGCGGCACCGGCCTGCTCGGGCTGGTCGCCGGCATCGTGCCGACCCGGCTGCTGGTCCGCCGCCGCGCGCTGCCGGCGACGTGAACGGCCCGCCGGCGCCGCCGGCCGGACCGGCCCGCGCCCGCACCGGGCGGGGCGGTCCGGCCGGTCGAACCGCAGCCCGCACCCGCACCGGGCGGGGCGGTCCGGCCGGTCGAACCGCGGCCCGCACCCGGGTCGGGCGGGCCGCGGCGGGCGGGCTTCGTAGGCTGACCGGCGTGATCGGTCGGACCGTACGCGCACTGGCCTACCTGGCGCTCGGCGCACCGGTGGCGGTCGTCGCGCTCGCCTGGACGCTGGTCTCGTCGGTCCTGCTGCTGCTCCTGGCGCCCACCCAGCTCGCGCCCCGCGCGCTGCTCGGCGCCACCGCCGTCAACCGGGCGCTGGCCCGGTGCGAACGGCGGCGGCTCGGCTGGTACTCGCACCGCCCCGTCCCGGTGCCCTACCAGCCCGCCGGCGCCGGGCCGGTCCGGGCCCGCGCCGCCGCGGTGTTCCGCGACCCGGCGACCCGGCGCGACGCCGGCTGGCTCGCCGCACTGTTCCCGGTGGCGCTGCCGAGCATGCTGCTCGGCGTCGCGCCGGCGGCCCTGGCGGTCGGGCTGGCGACCGCGCCGGCCTGGCTGTGGGCGGTACCGAACCCGAACGCGCCGGCGTTGATCGCCCCGATCGTCGGCACCTGGCCCGGCCGGTGCGCGGCGGCGGTGCTCGGCCTGGCGCTGCTGCCACTCGTGGCCCGCTGGGTGCAGACCCTCGCCCGCGGTCAGGGCGGCCTCGCCCGGCTGCTGCTGCGACCCGACGACCGGCAGCGGCTGACCGCGCTGGCCGAGCGGCTCGCCAGTACCCGGGCGCGGGTGGTGGACGCGCAGGCCGCCGAGCTGCGCCGGATCGAACGCGACCTGCACGACGGCGCGCAGGCCCGGATCGTGGCCGCCGGCATGACGCTGGCGCTCGCCGGCCGCAAGCTGCGCGGTCGACCCGACGACCCGGTCCGGGCCGACGTCGACCTCGCCCGCCGGCAGCTCGACGGTGCCCTCGCCGAACTGCGCCACCTGGTCCGCGGCATCCACCCGCCGATCCTCACCGACCGGGGTTGGCCGCCGCGCTGAGCGCGCTGATCGCCGACAGCCCGGTCCCGGTCGACCTCCGGGTACCCGACGACACGTCGGTGCCGGCCGCGGTGGAGGCCGCCGCGTACTTCGTGGTGTCCGAGGCGCTGACGAACGCGGCCAAGCACGCCGGTGCGCAGCGCTGCGAGGTGACGCTGGCCGGCACCGCGGACGGTGGCCTGACCGTCCGGGTACGCGACGACGGGCGCGGCGGCGCCGACCCGGACGGCGCCGGCCTGGACGGGCTCCGCCGCAGGGTGGAGGCCCTGGACGGCATACTCTCGGTGCAGAGTCCGGCCGGCGGGCCGACCGTCCTGTCCGCGGAGTTCCCATGCGCATCGTGATCGCCGAAGACCTGCTGCTGCTGCGCGACGGGCTGATCCGGATCCTCACCGACACCGGCCACCAGGTCGTCGCCGCCGTCGACAACGGGCCCGACCTGGAGCGCGCGGTCGCCGAGCACCGGCCCGACCTGTCGATCGTGGACGTCCGGCTGCCGCCCGGGTTCCGGGACGAGGGGCTGCGGGCAGCGCTGGCGATCCGGGCCGAACACCCGGGCGCCCCGGTGCTGATCCTCTCCCAGTACGTGGAGCGCAGCTACGCCGCCGACCTGCTCGCCGACGGGGACGGCGCGGTCGGCTACCTGCTGAAGGACCGGGTCACCTCGCTGGACGACTTCCTCGACGCGATCGACCGGGTCGCCGCCGGCGGCACCGCGATGGACCCGGAGGTGGTGCGGCAGCTGTTCGCCCGCAACACCCGGGACCGCGGCGTCGCGGCGCTGACCGTACGGGAGCGGGAGGTGCTGGGGCTGGTCGCGGAGGGCCTGTCGAACTCGGCGATCTGCGCCGCGCTGTCCCTCGCCGCGGTCTCGGTCGAGAAGCACATCACGAACATCCTGACCAAACTCGACCTGCCGCCGGACGCCGACAGCCACCGCCGGGTCCGCGCCGTCCTCGCCTACCTGAACGGCTGAGCCGCCGCGCCCGGGAACCGGGCCGTCCTGCCGAGCCAGGCCCGCCGAGGGCAGACCGCCGGGCCCAGGGCAAACCGTCCCGCCGAGTCAGGGCCACAGCTGGTAGATCGCGGCCGGGCCGTCGGTGTGCTGCAACCGGGCGTACCGGCCCAGCCGGGCCGCGACCGGGCCGGCACGGCGGTCCGCGAACAGCCACCGCACCCGGTAGCGGTGGCGCAGCTCGGCGAGGGTGGCGGCATCCGGCGCGGCGAATGCCCGCTCGTCGAGCGCGAACAGCGCCGGGTCGGCGAACGGCTGCCGCGGGTACGAGTGCCCGTGCCGGCCGTGCGCCGCCACCGCGGCGTCGGTGTACCCCCAGCTTTCCACCAGCGTCCGGTGCCCACCGAAGCCGGACACCCAGAACGCCCGACTGTCGCAGTACGGCCGGGTGACGAGGCGCAGGCAGTGCACGTTCGTGGCGACGACGTCGGTCGGCCCGGCGTGAGCGTCCAGCCACCGGGCGGCCCGGATCTCGGCCGCGGTGACCGGCCGGCTGCCGGCTTTCGGCGCCGGTACCCCGGTCACCACCCGGGCGGCGCGCGGCAGCACCCCGATCGCCCCGGCGCCGAGGCTCGCCCCGAGCAGCACCGCCACCGCCACCGGCACCCCGGCGCCACGCAGCCGGACGCCGCGCCACCCCGCGCCGGGCCGGCCGGCGCCGCGCAACCGGGCACCGGGCAACCGGGCGCCGCCCGGCCGGTACCGGCACGCCAGCCACCAGCCGACCACCAGCGCCGCGGCGACGGCCAGCGCGACGAGTACCGGCCCGGCCAGGCCCGCCGCCCAACCCCGGTACGTCGACGCCGGCCCCGGTCCGTGCCGACCGGCCACCAGCCGCAGCACGCCGGCCAATACCAGCCCGGCCGCGCCCGCCGCCAGCACCGGCCGCCAGTACCGTTCGGTCGCCGCGACCGGCAGCAGCAACACCGTCAGCAGCGCCGCGAACGGCAGCACCGGCAGGAGGAAGTACGCCTGGCTGTCGGACGGGTGGAACAGCGACCACATCGCGCCGGTACCGGCGACGGTGGCGCCGGCGAGCAGCCACACCGCCGGGTCGGTACGGCCGGGGCGGCGGCCCAGGGTGGCGAGGCCGACCAGCCGCGGCGACTGCAGCAGCAGCCACCAGCCGACGATGCCGAGCGCGAACAGCCAGCCCTTCGTCCCGGCGGTCGCGAGTCCCGGCGGCAGCGGGCCGGGGGCGGTCGGCGCGTGCGGCGCGATGGTGTGCGCGTACGGCGCGATCCACTGCAACTCGCTCAACGCCTGCGGCGACAGGCCGCCGGCGCCACCGCCGACGAACACCGCGAGGCCGGCGCCCAGCGCCGCGACCAGCACGCCGAGCGCCAGCAGCGCCCGCCGGCCGACCGTACGGGTGACGACGAACCGCGCCACCGACGCGACCGCCACCCCGGCGATGAGTACCGGCAGGCCGCTCGCCTTGGCGCCGGCGCAGGCCAGCGCCAGCGGCCCGACCAGAAACCAGCCGCGGCCGAGCGGCCGGTCCCGGACCAGCTCCACGCACAGCGCGGTGAGCAGGATCAGGAACGGGAGCAGGTAGGTCTCCGACGGGCTGAGCAGCGACACCGGCGAACCGCCCGGCACCGCGGCCGGGCCGCCGGGCAGTAGCGGCCGAGCCAGCACCGCCACCCCGGCGGTCACCGGGCCGGCCCACCAGCGGCCGGCCACCTGCCGGGCCAGCGCCGCGACCACCAGCACCGTCACCAGCAGGATCGGGCCCAACCACAACCTGAACAGCACGACGGCGGGATCGATCCCGGTGAGCATGCTGGCCGCGGCGAGGTGCCCGTCGGACAGGTAGTGGTAGCGCAGCAGCTCCCCGCGACCTGCGGCACCCGGAACGGCATCGAGCGGGTCAGCTCGTGCACCAGGCCGAGATGGTAGAGCAGGTCCGGGTAGTAGTTCGCGGTCACCGGCGGCAGCGGTACGTGCGCCCACTCGCCGGTGGCCCAGGCGATCGCGCCGACACACACCGCGGCGACGCCCCACGACCAGGCCACCGGCAGCGGTCGCGGCGCGGCGATCCGCCAGCACCGGCGCAGCCGCGGTACGGCGAGGAACGGCGCCACCGCGAGCACCGGCCACAACCACAGCAGCGGTGCCAGCCCGGTCGCGGCGGCGACCGCCCAGGCGACCAGCTCCACCAGCAGCCCGGTCACCGCGCCGTACCCCAGATCCTCCGGCAGGTTCCCGGTACTGCCGCGCAGCGCCCGGTGCAGCAGGGTGCCGGGCAGCAGCACGGCGAGCAGCCAGTACGCCCCGTAGCGGGCGATCGCGGCGGCCGGGGTGCCGGTGCCGGCGAGCGCGGCGACGAGCGCGACCGCGACCAGCGCCCACGGCGCCGCGCGCAGGATCGTACGGTCCGAGACGGGGCGGCGGGCCGGCGCCCCGACGGCGGTCACGGTCACGCGGAGGTCGTCTCCTCGACCCGGGCGGCGGCGGTGTCGGTGCCGATGTGGTAGGTCGGCCGCGCCTGCACCGTCGAATAGATCCGCGCCACGTACTCGCCGAGCAGGCCCAGGCAGGTCAGCTGCAACCCGCCGAGGAACAGCACCGCGACGAACAGCGACGTCCAGCCGGGCACCGTCCAGCCGGCGACGTACCCGACGACACCGAACCCGATCATGACCAGGCAGCAGCAGAAGCTGATCAGGCCGAGCCAGGTGGCGAGCCGCAGCGGCGCGGCGGAGAAGTTCGTGACGCTGTCCAGCGCGAGCCGGACCATCCGGCCCAGCGGGTACTTCGTGGTGCCGGCGACCCGCTCGGCCCGCACGTAACTCACCGTACCGCTGGGGAATCCCAGTGCGGGCACCAGCAGCCGGTACACCGGCTGGTGGTCGGGCAGCGCGAGCAGCGCATCCACCGCGGTGCGGCTCAACAGCCGGAAGTCGCCCGCGTCGCGCGGCACCCAGGAGCCGACCAACCGCCGCATCAGCCGGTAGTACGCGGCGGCCGTGCGCCGCTTGAAGACGGTGTCGGTGGCCCGGTCGGCGCGCACCCCGTAGACGACGTCGAGGTGGTCGCGGCGGGCGAGCGCCAGCATCTCGCCGATCTTCTCCGGCGGGTCCTGCAGGTCGGCGTCGATGCTCACCACGTAGCGCCCGCGGGCCCGGGTCAGGCCGGCGGTCAGCGCCGCCTGGTGCCCGGCGTTGCGGCGCAACCGGATCAGCCGCAGCTGCGGCCAGTCCGCGCGCAGCCCGTCGACGAGTTGCGCGGTGTCGTCGGCGCTGCCGTCGTCGACCGCGACGACCTCGTAGTCGGCGGTGATCGCATCCAACGCGGGCCGCAGCCGGGCGGTGAGCGGCGCGATCGCGTCCTGCTCGTTGTACATCGGGATGACGACCGACAGCAGCGGAGCCATGCGCTTTCCCTTGTCCCGTAGTCACCTCCGGGCGGTACCGAGGTGCTCGGTGCCGAGGGTGACCGTCCTGGACCGCGGCGCGGGCATCACCCCGGGGCCGCAGCTTCGGACCGATCGTAACCACGGCCCGGAGCCCACAACGGCGCTGCGACAGGCAATTCCGGCGGCGTTCATCGAGCGCGACCCGTGGTTCAACCGACGTTCACAGGGCAAGCGCAGAGTAAGAATCCTCTGTCCCGAGTCAGGACCGCTGCCAGACCGGCTCTTTACCGGTCAGAGTCGCGGTTTCAGCCGCTTCGCGCGGGATTCCAGGTAGCGTTGCTCGGCCCGGCTCGCGGTGGCCCGCGCCGCCCGCCGGTAGTGGTCGTACGCGCCGGCGAGGTCACCGCTGCGCTCCAACAGATGCGCCCGCACCGACAGCAACCGGTGATGCGCCGCCATCCTGCCGTCATCGTCCAATGTAGACAGAAGGTCGAGCCCGGCGGCCGGACCGTCCAGCTCGGCGACCGCGATCGCCCGGTTCAGGGTGACCATCGGGTTCGGCGCGATCCGGCTCAGGATCAGGTACAGCGCGGCCACCTGCCGCCAGTCGGTCCGCTCCGCGGTGGCCGCATCGGCGTGCGTCGCCGCGATCGCCGCCTGCAACTGGTACGGCCCGAGCGCCGGACCGGCCAGCGCCGCCTTGGCCAGCTCGGTACCCTCGTCGATCAGGCCCCGGTCCCAGCGGCTCCGGTCCTGCTCGGCCAGCGGCACCAGGTCGCCGGTGGCGGTGGTCCGTGCCGCGCGCCGGGCGTGGGTGAGCAGCATCAGCGCGAGCAGCCCGGTCACCTCGTCGTCATCGGGCAGCTGCGCGTGCACCAGCCGGGCCAGCCGGATCGCCTCGTACGCCAGGTCGGCCCGGTCCAGGTCGGCACCCGACGACGCGGTGTACCCCTCGTTGAAGATCAGGTAGAGCACGTGCAGCACGACCCGCAACCGCTCGGCCAGCTCGGCGTCCGCGGGCAGCCGGAACTCGCTACCGGCGGCCCGGATCCGCTGCTTGGCGCGGCTGATCCGGGCCGCCATGGTGGCCTCCGGTACCAGGAACGCCCGGGCGATCTCCGCCGTCGTCAGGCCGCCCACCGCGCGCAGCGTCAGCGCGGTCTGCGACGCCGGTGTCAACGTCGGATGGCAGCACAGGAACAGCAGCACCAGCGTGTCGTCGGTGTCCGGCACGTCGGCCGGCACCACCTCGGCGGCGAGCGCCGCCTCGCGTTCCCGGCGCGCGCGGTCGCTGCGGACCTGATCGATCAGCCGGCGCGACGCCACCGTCACCAGCCAGCCGCGCGGATTGTCCGGGACCCCCTCCACCGGCCACTGCGTCGCCGCCGCGAGGACCGCCTCCTGCACGGCGTCCTCGCAGCCGTCGAACCGCCCGTACCGGCGCAGCAGGGCGCCGAGGACCTGCGGCGTCAGCGCCCGCAGCAGGTCCCCGACGGGGTTGTTCCGCGGCGCCGTCATCCCTCCAACGGTCCGTCCGCGAACATCACCTGGCGCACCTCGACGCCGAGCCCCTCGATCGCCGCGTCCGGCACCATCGCCGCCAGCTCGATCGCCCGCTCCTTGTTCTCGCAGTCGACCAGGTAGAAGCCGCCCAGGAACTCCTTCGCCTCCAGGAAGGGCCCGTCGGTCACCACCGGCTGGCCGTCGCGCACCCGGACGACCGCCGCCTGCGACGGGTCGACCAGCGCCTGCGTGGTGATCAGCTCACCGGACTCCTTCACCGCGGCCAGCAGCGCGGCGTGCCCGGTACCGATCGCCTCCTTCTCCTCGTCGGTCAGCGCGTCCAGCACGGCCGGGTTGATGTGCATGGAGATCAGGAACTGCATGTCGTACTCCTCGGGTCGGCGCCCCTTCGCCGGGGCGTTCGACGGTAGGTCGGAGCCGACCCGCCCGTCTTGACATCCCCGGCAGAACTTTTCCACGAAACCGCCACCGGCACCGTGTCAAGAACCGCCCCGCCGCTCCGACCACCCTGCGCAAGGTCACGTACCGAGGAGGTTTCGAACGATGCGAGCGAACCGGGCCTGGCTGGGGCTGGTGGTACTGATGCTGCCGACGATGTTCGTCGCGATGGATCTGACCGCGTTGTTCCTCGCGCTGCCGCGGCTGTCCGCCGACCTGGGCGCCAGCAGCGTCCAGCAGCTGTGGATCAGCGACGCGTACGGCTTCCTGGTGGCCGGCCTGGTCATCACGATGGGTACCCTCGGCGACCGGATCGGCCGGCGGCGGCTGCTGACCATCGGCGGCGCCGCGTTCGCCGTGCTGTCGGTCGTCGCCGCGTTCTCCGTCGACCCGGTCATGCTGATCGTGGTCCGCGCGCTGCTCGGCGTCGCCGGCGCCACCCTCGCCCCGTCGACCCTGGCGCTGATCAGCAACATGTTCACCGACCCCGGGCAGCGCGGCCGCGCCATCGCGACCTGGGCGACCTGCCAGTTCGCCGGCGGCGCGCTCGGGCCGGTCCTCGCCGGCCTGCTGCTCCAGCACTTCTGGTGGGGTTCGGTGTTCCTGGCCGCGGTACCGGCGATGGCGCTCGTCGCGATCGCCGGCCCGGTACTGCTGCCGGAGTTTCGCGGCGACGGCGCCGGCCGGTTGGATCCGGCCAGCGTGCTGCTGTCGCTGGTGGCGGTGCTGTCCGTGGTGTACGGCATCAAGCAGTTGACGCTCGGCGGCTCGGTGCTGGCGCCCGCGGTGGCGCTGGTGATCGGCGCGGCGGTCGGCACGCTGTTCGTCCGCCGGCAACTGCGACTGCGCACGCCGCTGCTGGACCTGCGGTTGCTGCGTACCGGCCCGTTCACCGCGGTCATCCTCGGGCTGCTGTTCGCCGGCGTCGCGATGGCCGGCACCGGCCTGCTCGTCACCCAGTACCTGCAGGGCGTGCTCGGATTCTCGCCGGCCGCCGCGGCGGTGCTGTGCGCCCCGATGGGGGTCGGCTGCGCGGTCGGCACCATCACCGCGCCGGCACTGACCCGTCGGCTGCCCCAGCCGACCGCGATCGCCGCCGGGCTGGCCGGTTCGGCGCTGGGCAGCCTGCTGCTGGTCGGCGCGCACGGCGGCGCCGCGCTGCCGCTGGTGATGGCCGGCACCGGGATACTCGGGCTCGGCACCGGACCGCTGTTCGCGCTGGGCACCGGGCTGGTGCTCGGGTCGGTACCACCGGCGCGGGCCGGCTCCGCGGCGTCGATGTCGGAGACCGCCAACTACCTCGGCGGATCGCTCGGCCTGGCGTTGCTCGGCGTGCTGGGCACGGTCGTCTACCAGATGCGGATGGGCGGCCGGTCCGACTCGCTGGCCGGGGCCCTCGCCGCCAGCCGGCAGCTGCCCGGCGACCGCGGCGCGGTCCTGCTGCACGCCGCGCGGCTGGCGTTCACCGGCAGCGTGCACGTCACCGGTGCGGTGGCCGCCGGGTTGTTCGGTGCGCTGGCCGTTCTGATCCTGGTGTTGCGGCCGGGGCGGGGGGCGCCGGGGTCGGGGTGACGCCGCCCGGGTCCGCGCCCGGGTCCGCGCCCGGGTCCGCGCCCGGTTCGCGCCGGGTTCGCGTCGGGTTCGCGCGGGTTCGCGTCGGGTTCGCCCGGCTCGCGTGGGGTTCGCGTCGGGTTCGCGTCGGGTTCGGGTGTGAAGGCCACCTCTGTTCGCGCTTGGACCCCGCGTGGGGGGACGTGGGGAGGGGACTTCGCCCCCTCCCCACACCCCTCCCCCGCCAAGGGGGCCGTCGCCCCCTTAGCGATCCCCCGTCGGGGTCCGGTGCCCGGGCTGGACGCCGCCTGGCCCGCCTCGGAAGTTCGGGGTCCGGTGGGCGCCGGCGGACCGTGAAGGGCGAAGCGGCGGGCGACCGGACAACACACGCCGGGCAAGGGGTGATCGCAACCCGAGCGCACAGCGTCAGCCGGAGGCGACCGCCACCGAGACCGGGTCGGATGCGGCAAACTCCAGTACCAGCTCGGCGGTGCGGTGCGGGTCCTCGATGATCGGTGTGTGGCCGACGTCGGGCAGCATCTCCACCCGCGCACCCGGTACGACGAGGTAGTCGGCCGCGGACGACGGCCGCCACCGGCGGTCCTGCGCACCGAACAGCACCAGCAGCGGCTTGCCGAGCGCCGCCAGCCGGTCCGGCAGCGCCCGCTCCGTCAGGTACTGCACCGGGTCGCGCAGCAGCGCGGCGAACACCTCGAAGCTGCTGTCCCGCAGCTCGGCCGCCAGGTCCGCGGGCAGTTCGAAGTCCGGCCGGGCGAACCCGGTGGCGGCGAACTCGCGAATCTGCTCGTCGGTCGGCGGCCACTGCGCCGGGCCGATCGCCGCGGTCTCCGGGGCGATGTAGGCGGCCATGCTCGGCCCGGTGTCGACGAGGACCAGCGCCGCCACCAGCTCGGGCCGCTGCTCGGCGAGCGCGGTGGCGACGATGCCGCCGCTGGAGTGGCCGAGCACCACGGCGCGGCCGACGCCGAGCCGGTCCAGTACGGTGCCGACCCGCCGGGCCTGGTCCGGGGTCCGGTAGCTGCCGTCGATCGGCTTGGCCGACCGGCCGCACCCGAGCAGGTCGACCCGGACGACCCGGTGGGTACCGGTGAGCAGCGGTACCAGCGCGTCCCAGGTCCGCGCCGAGGCGGCGGTGCCGTGCACCAGCAGCAGTACCGGTGCGTCGCGGGGGCCGTCCTGCTGCACGAAGATGTCGCCGTCGTCGAGCGGCAGCGTGATCTGTTCGGTGGTCATGGCTTCACGGTGGCCCGGCGCGGCCGGTACGGATTGAACGAATGTTCCCCGGCGCGGGCACCGAACGGGCCCACGGACACCAGACGCGCTCGCGTGGCCCGATGCGCACGCGGTTTCGGATACGGGGGCCCGATGCGCGCTCGGGTTCGGATGCGCGCGGGGCCGATGCGCGGGGCCGATGCGCGCGGGGCCTGGAGGTGAGGACGCCGGGGTGGCTCGGGTCGGCCGGCGCCGCGGGCGGTTCTCCTATCATGGCGGGATGCGGTCCAGCGGGCGCGGGCGCGACGTGACGGCTGCGTGGGACGTGGCGAGCCCGGCCCGGCCCGAACGGCTGGCCGGCGTCAGCATGGCCGGCTTCGGCGTCCGGTCCGTACCGGCGCCGGTCCGGATCGTTCCGCACCCGGCGATCATGCTCGCGGTGGAGTTCGGCGACGGCCGGCCGGTCGTCGCCGACGCGACCGGCCGGGAACGGTGCGGCAGCCTGGTCGCCGGGCCCGGTTTCGGCTTCGGCGGCGCGGCGCTGGTCCGCGGCGAGAACGTCCGGTGTGTTCAGGTACGGCTGTCGCCGGTGCTGGCTCGTGCGATCCTCGGCGTCAGCGCGGCCGAGCTGCGCGGCGCGGGCGTACCGCTCAGCGAGCTGTGGGGCCGCGACGCCGCCCGGCTCCGGGAGCAGTTGGCCGCGGCCCCGTCGTGGCCGGCCCGCTTCGCGCTGGTGGAGGAGCTGATCGAGCGGCGGCGCCGGACCGGCGGGTACCTGGATCGCGAGGTGGTGTGGGTGTGGCGCCGGCTCCTCGCCGGGCGCGGGCAGGTCCGGATCGACCGGCTGGCCGCCGAGGTGGGGTGGAGCCGCAAGCGGCTGTGGTCCCGGTTCGGCGCGCAGCTGGGCCTGCCGCCGAAGCGGGCGGCGACGCTGATCCGCTTCGACCACGCGGCGTACCACCTGGCGGTGGGCCGGGACCCGGCTCGGGTCGCCGCCGAGGGCGGCTACGCGGACCAGTCGCACCTGCATCGCGAGGTGGTGGCGTGTACCGGGGTCACCCCGGCGACGCTCGCCGACGAACCGTTCCTGGCCGTCGACGACGTCGCCTGGCCGGCCCTGCAACGCCGCCGGAGTGCGCCGGATCTCGCTGCGCGGCAACGGGTTCCGGCGCCGGCGGCGCGCAGCGAGGGCGGCGACGCCGCATCTCGCACGGCGCTCAGCGAGGGCGGCGACGCAGCACGTCGGACGGCGCTCAGCGAGGGCGGCGACGCAGCACGTCGGCGAGTACCGAGGTGACGAAGCGGGCGACGGTGTCCGCGCTCGGCGGGGCGGGCTCGCGGTCGGTGAACAGCAGGTGCCCGCCGCCGACCAGGGAGAGGGTGAGCGAGGCGATGTCGGCGTCGGCGGCGATCCGGCCGAGGTCGCGTTCGGCCGTGAGGTAGTCGCCGACCGCCCCGGTGACCTCGCCGAGGATCGCGGTACCGCCGCCGGGGCGGGCGGCCCGCAGCCGGGTGCGCAGCTCGTCCCGGAACGTGATCAGCGGGATGAGCGCCACCCAGACCGGGCCGAACAGCGCGGTCAGCGCGGTGGTGAGGTTGTCGACGACCGCGCCGGTGCCGGCCGACTGCCGCAGCTGGACGGCCCGCGGCCGCAGCTGTGCCGCCCGGTCCAGCACCAGTTCGGTGAGGAACGCGTCGAAGTCGGCGAAGTGCCGGTGCAGCACCCCTTTGGCACACCCGGCCTCGTCGGTCACGGCGCGGCTGGTCAGCCCGTTCGGGCCGGCGCGCAGCAGCAGTCGTTCGGCGGCGTCGAACAGCTGCTGCCGGGCGTCCTGCAGGTGCACCCCGGTTGGCATGTCCCGATCCTCTCGCACCGTCCCCGCCGGGCGCACGGTGGACAGCCGCCCGCCGCCGCACCGCGTTGATCATGGTGTTGTCCGGCGCGGACAGCGCTTTCCGCCCAGACAACGCCATGATCGACCGCGCCCGAGGGTTGCTAGTGGGCGCGTGCCCACTAAGGTGGGCACATGCCCACTTTACCTCCAGAGCAAGCCCCGCCGCCGCCGGAACTGCACCGGGCCCGCCGGCTCGCCGAGTCGTTCGGCGCCGATCCGGCCGGGTACGACCGGGCCCGGCCGGCGTACCCCGACGAACTGGTGGCGCGGATCGTCGGCGACCGCGCCGCGCCGGACGTGCTCGACATCGGCTGCGGTACCGGGATCGCGGGCCGCCAGTTCCAGGCCGCCGGCGCCACCGTGCTCGGCGTCGAGCCGGACGAGCGGATGGCCGCGTTCGCCCGGTCCCGCGGGCTGCCCGTCGAGGTGGCGACGTTCGAGGACTGGGAGCCGAACGGACGCAGCTTCGACCTGCTGATCGCCGCCCAGTCCTGGCACTGGGTGGATCCGGCCACCGGCCCGCGCAAGGCGGCCGGACTGCTGCGTCCCGGCGGCCGGCTCGCGCTGTTCGGGCACGTGTTCGAGCCACCCACCGAGATCGCCGGGGCGTTCGCCGAGGCGTACCGGCGGGTGGTGCCCGACTCGCCGTTCGGGCAGGGGTCCGGGCGCCGCCCGCTGCAGGTCTACCAGGCCGGGTACGCCAGGATCGCCGAGACGCTCGGCGAATCGGCCGGCTGGCAGGACATCGAGCAGTGGCGGTTCGACTGGCAGCGGCACTACACCCGGGACGAGTGGCTGGCGCTGCTGCCGACCACCGGCGGCATCGCCCCGCTGCGGCCCGACCAGCAGGCCGAGGTCCTGGCCGCGGTCGGCACCGCGATCGACGCCGCCGGCGGCGGCTTCACCATGGAGTACGTGACGCTCGCCGTCACCGCGGTGCGCACCGCCTGAACAGCGGCCCGCGTCCGGCGATGCGCTCCACCCGAACAACAGGCCCGCGTCCGGCGATGCGCTCCACCTGGACAACGGGAACCGCGTCCGGCGGTACCGCGGCGGTACCGCCGGTTCAGCGGCGGCTCAGTGCAGCGCGCTGTGCTTCTGCCAGGTCGACCACGGCACGCTCCAGTCGCCGTTCTGCCACAGCTCGATCTTCGGGCCGGTGGTGTGCACGACCTGCACCACGTCGCCGATCAGCGAATGCTTGTAGTACCAGATGGCGTTGGCGCGGTTGAGGTTCAGGCAGCCGTGCGACACGTCCTGGTGGCCCTGCGCCCACACCGTCGTGTCCAGCTCGTGCAGGTAGATGCCGTCGGTGCTGATCTTCGTCGCGTAGTAGACCGACTCGGCGGCGTACCCGTACGGCGAGTCGGCCGGCAGGCCGTAGCTGTCCGACGACATCGTCACCGGGTTGCCGTGGTCCAGCACGGTGTAGGTGCCGGACATCGTCCACAGCGAGATCGAGCCGTTCTTGCCCTTCACGTACCCGCCCTGGCCCATCGAGGTGGGCATGTCGCGGACCATCTTGTCGTTCTCGTAGACCTTCACGTGGTGGGTCTTGTCGTCGGCGATGGCCACGTGCTTGTCGCCGATGGTGAAGCTGGCCTTGCGGTCGGCCTGCCCGTACAGCCCCTGGCCGACCCGGACGCCGTAGACCTTGGCGTCGATGGTCACCTTGGTGCCGGCGGCGTAGTAGTTCTCCGGCCGCCAGTGCACGTTCTGGTCGTCCACCCAGTACCAGGAGCCGTCCACGTGCGGGCTCGTCGTCACCACCAGCACCTTCTCCGCGGCGGCCTTGTCGCTGACCCGCTCGTCGAAGTGCACCACCGGCACGATGCCCACGCCGTAGGTGGCGCCGTCCTTGAGCGCGTATCCGCCGGTGCGCTGCAGGTAGGGCAGCGTGAAGTTGGACGGCTTCACGGTGCGGAACGACTTGCTGGTGCGCACCTTCTTGCCGTCGGCGTTGGCCGCGACGGCGGACAGCGTGTACTTCGTGTCGTACTTCAGCTTGCCGGTGGCCTGCCAGGACGAGCCGCCCTTGGCCAGCTCACCCGCGACGTCGGCGCCCTTGGCGCTGGTCAGCGTCACGGAGGACAGCGCACCGTCGGCGACCTTCACCTGCACCGGTCCGGCCGGACTGACGCCCGAGGTCTTGGTCAGGCTGGTGCTGATCACCGCGGCCGGCGCCGGGGAGTGCGACGCCTTCGCGTGGCTGCGGGTGCCACCCGACGAGGTACACCCGGCCACCGCCAGCACGACAACGGCCAGCCACCCGGCCCACCCGACCCGACGCACACGCATCATGCCTCCCCACCCGGTACGTCCTTAATCAACTACCAGGTCCCCAGCGCACCGTGGGCTGCAGGACGATCACGGATCGGCCTCGGCCCGGCCCGGCGGTCCGCCCGCTCGCCACCAGAGTAGACGGGGCGCGCCGGCCCCATGACGGTGAAGTCCGGAACGGCAACACGACACGCCGAAACCACCCCAGCTTTCTCAGCCGATCACCGGAGCCCGCCGGTGGCGGCCCGGGGCGTCACGAATCGCACGGCGGCCTCGTCTGATGGCCGGGCCCACCCCGGCCCACCAGCGGAAGGAAACCCCCATGCGGATCACGATCTTCGGCGCCAACGGCCGCACCGGCCGGCTGCTCGTCACCCAGGCCCTCGCCGCGGGACATCGGGTCACCGCGGTCACCCGCCGCCCGGACACGTTCCCGCTGCGCCACGACGACCTGGAGGTCGCCGCCGCGGACGTACTCGACGGGCCGGCAGTCGACGCCGTCGTGGCGGGACGCGAGGCGGTGCTGTCGACCCTCGGGTACCCGCCGGGAAGGCGCCGATCACGACGTACTCCCGGGGGACCGCGAACATCGTCGCCGCGATGACCCGGCACCGGGTGCGCCGGCTCGCCGTGGTCAGCTCCACCGGCGTCGACCCGCACCCGTACCCGGACGCCGGCCTGCTGTTCAACCGCGTCCTGCTGCCGTACGTGACCCGGGTGCTGGGCCGGACCCTGTACGCCGACATGCGGCGGATGGAGGAGCTGGTCCGGGCCAGCTCGCTCGACTGGACCATCGTGCGCCCCAGCGGGCTCTACCACCTGCCGTCGGTCACCGACTACACGATGGTCGAGGGCGACGCCGACGGGCGGTTCACCGCCCGCGTCGACCTCGCGGCGGGCATGGTGGCCCTGCTGGACGGTCGCTACACCGGCCGTACCGTCAGTCTCGTCACGACCGTCGAGAACCCGGGGCTGCTCCGCTGGCTGCGGACCGAGGCCGCCGCCGGCCAGGGGTGACCGGGCGGGTTCCGCCTACCGCCGCCGGTACAACGGCTGGCCGAGCAGCACCAGGCTCATCCCGAACATCAGCACGCCCAGCGGTACGTGCACCGCGGCGACGTGGTTGATGCCCAGCACCACCTGGATCGAGGCGAGCAGCAGGAAACCCACCGAGTACCAGATGGGGCGGGGGAACCGCCGCCCGGTTTCCAGCCGAGCACCGCGGCGAGCACGTACAGCATCGAGGCGGCGAACATCACCCGCGCGCCGACGCTGTGCAGCACCTCGCCGTGGTGGGTGCCCAGCATGATCCCGGCGGTGATCGCCTGGAAGAAGATCGCCGCGGTCTGCAGCGCGACGGAAACGCTGACGAGCGTGCCGGTACCGCGCCGTTCCGCGGTCGTCTGGGTGGTCATGGCCTGGTCCTCTCTGCGGTCCGCCGGCACCGGTCGGGCCGACTCGGTACTACGACGAGGCAGGCCGGGAAAGTGTGAGGCGGCGTCCCGGCGCGGGCGCCGGGCGGTACAGCGGGGCAGGAATCGCGCAAAATTATGGAAAGAGTCTTTACTGTTAACAATCCTTCCTTTAGATTCGGTACGGGACGGCGACCCCGCGCCGCCACCGGCACCGCTCGACGGCGCCGTACGCCGACATCGAGGAAGGAGCATCGATGCGAAGAAAGATCACGGTCGCGCTGGTCGGCTTCGGCGCGCTCGTCGGCTCCCTGCTGGTGACCACCCCGGCCGCCGCGCACGGCTACATCAGCTCACCACCCAGCCGGCAGGCCATGTGCGCGATGGGACGGGTCAGCGACTGCGGCCCGATCATCTGGGAACCGCAGAGCGTCGAGGCGCCCAAGGGATCCCACCTGTGCAGCGGCGGCAACGACAGGTTCCGGCAACTCGACGACCCGACCAAGAACTGGCCGGCCACCAGCGTCGGCCACTCGGTGACGTTCACCTGGACGATCACCGCGCACCACGCCACCCGCGACTGGGAGTACTTCGTCGGCGACACCCGCGTCGGCTACTTCGACGCGCACGGTTCGGCCCCCGGCGACACGGTCACCCAGACCGTGGACCTCAGCGGGTACGACGGCCGGATCCTGCTGCTCGCCCGGTGGAACATCGCGGACACCGGGAACGCCTTCTACTCCTGCGTCGACCTGCAGGTCGGCTCCGGCGGCGGCACCCCGACCCCGACTCCGACCACGTCGTCACCATCACCCTCGCCGACACCCACCGCGACCACCACACCGACCTCGCAGCCGGGCGGCAGCTGGACCGCGGGTACCGCGTACCACGTCGGCGACGAGGTGACCTACCAGGGCACCACGTACCGCTGCCTGCAGGACCACACCGCACTGCCCGGGTGGGAGCCGCCGAGCGTCCCCGCCCTCTGGCAGCCGGTCTGACCCGGCAACCCGCCAGCACCGCCCGGCGCGGGCGGTGCTCCCCGCGACGGCACGCCGGATCGGGCCCGGCGTGCCGCACCCAGCCAGCGGAGGACACGTGCGACGACGCGGACTGCTAGTGACCCCCGGGCTGCTCGTGCTGACCGGTTGCACCACCGCCGGCACCGCCGAACCGAAGACCTCGGCCAGCCGGTACGTCAACGCCGCGGACGTCCGGTTCGCCCGGCAGATGATCACCGCGAACAGCCACAGCCGCCGCATCACCCGGTGCGCCGACGGCCGGCCGGTACCGTCCGGGCTGCGCTCGCTCGCCGCCGCCATCGGGGCCACCGAACGCGACGAGAACAAGACGATGACGGTCTGGCTACGCACCTGGCGAGCGGCAGCCCCGGACCCGACGACGCACGACCCCACGACACCGGACTCGGCGACGCCGGGCCGGGACGCGGACGTCGCGCGCCTGACCGCCGCCCGCGACGACGACTTCGCCGACCTGTTCCGCCGCACGCTGGCCGCCGCGCAACAGCACCAGCTCGCCCTGGCGACGGCGGAGACCCGGCACGGCATCAACGTCGGCGCCCGCGACCTGGCCCGCCGCATCATCCGTTCGCGTACCGCCGAGCTCGACCAGCTCCGCTGATCCGGTGCCGCCCGAGCGGGCCGCCGCAGCGCACCGTGCGGCCGGCTTCGCGCAGCGCCACCGCGTGGGTCAGGTCACGACAGAGCGCCGGCGAAGGACCGGGCGCGAGCCGGGGGTCGGGCAGAATTCCTGGCATGCCGAGCCTCCGCATCGCCCTCGCCAACGTCGAGATCCCGGCGAGCCCGGCCGACTCCGTGGTACGGGCGGAGCGCGCGATCCGCGACGCCGCCGACGCGGGCGCGCGGATCGTGTGCTTCCCGGAGGCGTACATCCCGGGCTACCCCTGGCCGCCGCACACCCGCAAGCCGGTGACCGCCGACTTCCTGGAGACGGCGCACCAGCGCATCTCCCGGGCGGCCGGGGCGAACCGGATCCACGTGGTGCTCGGCACCGAGCGCTACGTCTCCGACCGGCCGCGACTGACGGTCCTGGTGTTCGGACCGGACGGCGCGCGCCTGGGGCACCAGGACAAGGTGCAGCTCGATCCGGACGAAGACGCCATCTACCAGCCGGGAGACGAGCGGCGGGTGTTCGACGTCGACGGCGTCCGCTTCGGCATCGTGATCTGCCACGAGGGCTTCCGCTATCCGGAGACCGTCCGCTGGGCCGTACGGCACGGCGCCCAACTGGTGTTCCACCCGCACTACGACGAGGCGGAGCCCGGCTCGTTCCGCCCCACCGAGTTCGCCGACCCGCGGAACTCCTTCCACGAGAAGGCGTTCCTCTGTCGCGCCGTCGAGAACGGCTGCTACTTCGCCGCCGTCAACTGCGCGAGCCCCGGCTCGCCCACCACCTCCGCCGTGGTGCGGCCGGACGGCACGCTGCTGCGCCACCAGCCGTACGGCGAAGCCGGCCTGCTGGTGTGCGACATCGACCCGGCCGAAGCCACCCCGCTGCTCGCGCAGCGGCTGCGAACCGGCTCCTGAGCCGCCGGAACGTCCACCTCGGCGGCGACCGTCCAGTACGACTCCGGGTGCCGCGAGCCGGCGGCCCGTGGCCGCACGGCGGTCGGTCGGTGGCCCGATCGGGCGCGGACCGGCGGGCCGGTACGAAACGGGCGCCGAACGGTGGGCGGCCCGCCGCCGGGACGCGCATAGTGGGGTCATGGGGTCGGCGTTCCCGGTGCCGGAGTCGCCCGCCGCGCTCGCGGCGGCGCTGGCCCGCACCGGTTACCTGGCCGACGACGGGCTGGCCACCGCCGGCTACCTGGCCATCCGGCTCGGCCGGCCGGTCTTCCTGGAGGGTGACGCCGGCGTCGGCAAGACGTCGTTCGCCACCGCGCTGGCCGAGGCGACCGGGGCGACCCCGATCCGGCTGCAGTGCTACGAGGGGCTGTCGGCCGCGCAGGCGCTGTACGACTGGGACTTCCCCCGGCAACTGCTGCACCTGCAGGCGGTGCGGGCGGCCGGCCGGGACGCCGACCCGACCGCGCTGGAGGCCGAGCTGTACGACCGGCGGTTCCTGCTAGCCCGGCCGCTGCTCGCGGCGCTGACGACCAGCCCGTGCGTGCTGCTGGTCGACGAGGTGGACCGCGCCGACGACGAGTTCGAGGCGTACCTGCTGGAGGTACTCGCCGACGCCGCGGTCACGGTGCCCGAACTCGGCCGGATCGTCGCCGAGCACCCACCCGTCACGGTGCTGACCTCCAACCGCACCCGCGAGGTGCACGACGCGCTGAAGCGCCGCTGCCTGTACCACTGGCTCGACCACCCGGACACCGAACGCGAGATCGCCATCGTCCGGTCCCGGCTGCCCGGCGTCAGCGCCCGGCTGGCCGAGCAGGTGGCCGCCGCGACCGCCCGGATGCGGGCGCTGGACCTGCTCAAGCCGCCCGGCGTGGCGGAGGCGATCGACTGGGCCGCCGCCCTCGACACGCTCGGCGCGACCGAGCTGACCTCGGAGCTGGCGGCGGCGACGCTCGGCGCGGTGCTCAAGTACCGCGAGGACACCGAACGCGTCCGGGCCGCCGCCGTCCTCGATCCCTCGCCCGGGACCGAGCCGTGAGCGCGGCCGGCCGAGGCGACGCGGACGGCACCGCGGTGCTGGTCGGCTTCGCGCGGGCGGCGCGGGCCGCCGGGGTCCCGGCGGAGACGCAACGCACCCAGGCGATGCTGGCGGCGGCCGACGCGCTCGGCCCGGCCGATCCGGCCGCGCTGTACTGGGCGGGACGGCTGACGCTGTGCGCCGAGCCGGACGACCTGCCCCGCTACGACGCCGCCTTCGCCAGCTACTTCGGCGGTACGCCGGCCGGCCGGTCCGGGCGGCCCCGCGCCGGGCGACCGCGCCGGCCGTCGGTGGGTTTCGGCGCGGACGACGCGCCGACCGGAACGGAACCGACCGGCACCCTGACCGTACGGGTGGGGGCCAGCGCGGCGGAGACGCTGCGGCACCGCGACGTCGCCGCGCTGACCGACACCGAACGCGCCGAGGTGCGCCGGCTCATCGCACTGCTGGCGCCGGCGACCGCGCCGCGGCCGTCCCGGCGGTACCGGCCGGCGCCGCTCGGCGAGCTGGACCCGGCCGGCACCGTGCGCGAGATGCTGCGCGCCGGTGGCGAGCCGCTGCGGCTGGCCCGGCGTACCCACCGGGTGCGGTCCCGGCGGCTGGTGCTGCTGATCGACGTGTCCGGCTCGATGGCACCGTACGCGGACGCGCTGCTGCGGTTCGCGCACGCCGCGGTGCGCCGCCGGCCCACCCGCACCGAGGTGTTCACCGTGGGCACCCGGCTGACCCGGATCACCCGGGCGCTGCGGGCCCGCGACCCGGAGGTGGCGCTCGCGCAGGCCGGCCGGGCGATCCCGGACTGGCGCGGCGGTACCCGGCTGGGCGAGACGCTGCGCGCGTTCCTGGACCGGTGGGGCCAGCGTGGCACCGCCCGGCAGGCGGTCGTCGTGCTGGCCAGCGACGGGTGGGAGCGCGGTGACCCGGCGCTGCTCGGCGAGCAGCTGGCGCGGCTGTCCCGGCTGGCCTACCGGGTGGTGTGGGTCAACCCGCACGCCGGCCGCGCCGGGTACCAGCCGCTGACCGGCGGGATGGTCGCGGCGCTGCCGCATCTGGACGCGTTCGTGGCCGGGCACAGCCTGGCCGCGCTGACCGAACTGGTCGGGGTGATCGGCGATGGATGAGGTGCTCGCCGCGCTGCACGAACGGTGGGCGGCCGGTGAGCCGGCCGGGCTGGCCACCGTGGTCGCGACCTGGCACAGCGCGCCGCGCCAGCCCGGTGCCGCGATGCTCGTCGCCGCGGACGGTACGGTCACCGGTTCGGTGTCGGGTGGTTGCGTGGAGGGCGACCTGTACGAGGTGGCCGGCGAGGTCCGGGACACCGGCCGCGCGGTGCTGCGCCGGTACGGCGTCTCCGACGACGACGCGTTCGCCGTGGGGCTGACCTGCGGCGGCATTCTCGACGTGTACGTCGAACGGGTCGATCGGGCCGCGTTCCCGGCGCTGCCCGAGGTGACCGCCGCGATCGCCGACGGCCGGCCGGTCGCGGTCGCCACCGTCGTCGCGGACCGCTGCGCCGGCGCCGCCCTGCCGGACGAGCGCCCCGGCGCCGCCACCGCGGTGGGCGCCGGCCTGGTCGGCCGCCGCCTGATCGTCTGGCCCGACGCCACCCCGACACCCGAACCGCGGGCCGAATCCGGCGGGCCGGGGCCGGCGGGGAACGCCGACGGGCCGGGGCCGACCGGAAGGGACACCGCGGCCGCACCGCCCGCCGGGACGACCGCCGCGGGACGGCGGCTCGGCACGCTCGGGTCGGCCCGGTTGGACGACGCCGTCACCGACGACGCCCGGGGGTTGCTGGCCGCCGGGCGGACCGGAACGCTGACCTACGGGCACGACGGGCAGCGGCGCGGCGACGATCTGACCGTGTTCGTCGCCAGCCACGCCCCTCGCCCCCGGATGATCGTGTTCGGGGCGATCGACTTCGCCGCTGCCGTGGCGCGCACCGGCGCCTTCCTCGGGTACCGCGTGACGGTCTGCGACGCCCGCGGGGTCTTCGCCACCCGCGCCCGGTTCCCGGACGCGGACGAGGTCGTGGTCGAGTGGCCGCACCGGTACCTGGCGGCCGAGGCGGCGGCCGGCCGGCTGGACGGCCGGACGGTGGTGTGCGTGTTGACCCACGACCCGAAGTTCGACGTTCCGGTGCTCACCGAGGCGTTGCGGCTGCCATTGGCGTACGTGGGCGCGATGGGGTCCCGGCGCACCCACGACGACCGGCTGGCCCGGCTGCGCGAGGCCGGCCTGACCGGGGCCGAACTGGCCCGGCTCGCCTCCCCGATCGGCCTGGACATCGGCGCCCGTACGCCCGAGGAGACCGCGGTCAGCGTCGCCGCCGAGATCGTCTCGCGGCGCTGGCGGGGCACCGGTTCCCCGCTGTCTGCCACCTCCGGCCGCATCCACCACTGAGCCGGCGGCGCCGCCCGATCGGGCCGACCTTGCGCGATCCGGCGCTGCGCGATCAACTGAGTACGTAGCGTCTGGAGATGGCCCCGACCCACGCGGTACGGGGCTCGAAGGCCGGCCGGCTCCGGCGGACAGCGCCGGGGCTGACCCGACGGTCGGGAGGGCCGATGACCCGGATCAGCGTGACCGTCGACGGGGCCGAAGCCGTCGACGAGGTCGAACCGAGAACCCTGCTGGTGCAGTACCTGCGCGAGCAGCGCGGTCGCACCGGCACCCCGGTCGGCTGCGACACCAGCAACTGCGGCGCCTGCACCGTGCTGGTCGACGGCCGGGCGGTCAAGAGCTGCGCGCTGCTCGCCGTGCAGGCCGACGGCGCCGAGGTGACCACCATCCAGGGGCTCGCCAACGGCGAACTGCACCCGGTGCAGAAGGCGTTCCACGAGCGGCACGCCCTGCAGTGCGGCTACTGCACGCCAGGGATGATCATGGCCGCGGTGGACCTGCTGAACGAGGTGCCCGACCCGGACGAGCGGCAGGTCCGCGAGGGCCTGGAAGGCAACCTGTGCCGGTGCACCGGGTACCAGAACATCGTCGCCGCGGTCCGCGACGCCGCGGCGGAACTGCGGGGTGCGTCATGACCGCCACCCGCGACCGCGAGGTCGGTACCGCCCGGCGGCGGAAGGAAGACGCGCACCTGATCACCGGCCAGACCACCTGGACCGACAACATCCAACTGCCCGGCACCGTGCACGCGGCGCTGCTGCGCAGCCCGATGGCGCACGCCCGGATCCGGGTCGACGCCAGCCCCGCCCGGCACGAGCCCGGCGTGGTCGCCGCGTACAGCGGCGCCGACCTGGCCGACGAGCTGGCCGGGTTGCCGTCCGCGTGGCAGGTCACCCCGGACTGGGTGGCGCCCGAGCACAAGCCGCTCGCCACCGACGAGGCCCGGTACGTCGGCGACGCGATCGCGGTGGTCGTCGCCGACACCCGGGCGCACGCGGTCGACGCGCTCGACGCGATCGAGGTCGAGTACGAGCCGCTGCCGGTGGTGCTCGACATGGAGCAGGCGATGGCCGACGGCGCACCGCTGGTGCACCAGGACGCCGGTACGAACGTGTGCTTCCGGTACTCCGACACGTTCGGCGACGTCGACGCGGCGTTCGCGGACGCGCCGGTCCGGGTCCGGCGCCGGTTCGTGCAGCAGCGGTTGGTGCCGTGCGCGATGGAGCCGCGCGCCGTGCTGGTGGCGCCGGTGCCGGCGACCGGCGAGTACACCGTGTGGTCGGCGACCCAGATCCCGCACTTCGTCCGGCTGTTCCTGGCGCTGCTCAGCGGGGTACCGGAATCCCGGATCCGGGTCATCGCGCCGGATGTCGGCGGCGGGTTCGGCTCCAAGCTCGACATCTACGCCGAGGAGCTGCTGGCGTTCGTGCTGGCCGGCAAGCTCGGCCGGCCGGTGAAGTGGACCGAGACCCGCAGCGAGGCGTTCCAGGCGACCATCCACGGCCGGGACCAGATCCAGGACCTGGAGCTGGCCGCCGACGCCGACGGGCGGATCCGCGGCCTGCGGGTCGACCTGCTCGCCGACATGGGCGCGTACCTGCAGTTGCTGACACCCGCGATCCCGTTGCTGGGGCGGGCGATGTTCCCCGGCATCTACAAGATGGACGCGTACCGGTTCGGCTGCACCGGCGTGTTCACCGACAAGACGCCGACCGACGCGTACCGCGGTGCCGGGCGGCCGGAGGCGACGTTCGCGATCGAGCGGATGCTCGACGAGCTGGCCGCGGAGCTGTCCGTCGACCCGCTGGAGATGCGGCGGCGCAACTGGATCGGCCACGACGAGTTCCCGTACGACCAGATCGCCGGCCTGACCTACGATTCCGGCAACTACGAGGCGGCGACGGCGCGGGCCACCGAGCTGTTCGACTACGACGGGATGCGCGCCGAGCAGGCCCGCCGGCGCGAGACGCAGGACCCGGTGCAGCTCGGCATCGGCATCTCCACCTACACCGAGATGTGCGGCCTCGCCCCGTCCCGCTGGCTCGGTGATCGCGGCTACGCCGGCGGCGGCTGGGAGGCGGCCACGGTGCGGATCCTGCCGACCGGGAAGGTCGAGGCGGTGGTCGGTACCAGCCCGCACGGGCAGGGCCACGTCACCACGTTCAGCCAGCTCGTCGCCGACACCCTGGGCGTACCGTTCGACGACGTCGAGGTGATCCACGGCGACACGGCGGCGGCCCCGGCGGGGCTGGACACGTACGGGTCGCGGTCGCTGGCGGTGGGCGGCGTCGCGGTGTGGCGCGCCGCGCAGCGGGTGCTGGGCAAGGCGAAGACGCTCGCCGCGCACCTGCTGGAGGTCTCCGAGGACGACCTGGAGTTCTCCGGCGGCAGCTTCGCGGTGCGCGGTACGCCCGGCGCGACGAAGTCGATCCAGGAGGTCGCGTTCGCCGCGTTCGCCGCGCACTCGATGCCGGACGGGTTCGAGCCGACGCTGTCGGCCGACTTCGTCCTGGAACCCGACGACTTCTCGTTCCCGCACGGCACCCACCTGTGCGCGGCCGAGGTGGACACCGAGACCGGCCGGGTCACGATCCGCAGCTACGTGGCGGTCGACGACGTCGGCACCGTGGTGAACCCGATGATCGTCGAAGGTCAGGTACACGGCGGGCTGGCGCAGGGCATCGCGCAGGCGCTGCACGAGGTGGCCCGGTACGACGCCGACGGCAACCTGATCACCGGCACGATGGTCGACTACACGCCGCCGAGCGCCGTCGACCTGCCCGCGTTCACGCTGGACCGTACCGAGACGCCGTCGACGACGAACCCGTTGGGGGTCAAGGGGGTCGGCGAGGCCGGCACGATCGCCTCGACGCCGGCGGTGGTGAACGCGGTGGTCGACGCGCTCCGCCCGTTCGGGGTGCGGGACGTGCCGATGCCGTGCACGCCGGAACACGTCTGGCGTGCCCTGTCCGAGGCGCGGGGAGGTGCGTGATGATTCCGGTCGCCTTCGACTACGCACGACCGTCCACAGTGGAGGACGCGGTGGCGGTGCTGGCCGCCGACCCGGACGCCAAGGTGATCGCCGGCGGGCAGAGCCTGCTGCCGGTGCTGCGGCTGCGCCTCGCGGCCCCCAGCACCCTGGTCGACCTGCGCGACGTCGAGTCGTTGCACGGCGTGCGGGTCGCCGACGGCGAGCTGGCCATCGGCGCGATGACCACGCACGACGAGATCCTGCACGACCGGCGGATCGCCGAGCACGCGCCGCTGATCGCCGCGGCCACCGCGACCGTCGGCGACCGGCAGGTACGCCACCTCGGTACGTTCGGCGGTTCGCTGTCGCACGCCGACCCGGCCGGCGACCTGCCCGCGGTGGCCTGCGCGCTGGACGCCACCATGGTCGCGTTCGGACCGCACGGCCGGCGCGAGATCGCCGCCGCCGACTTCTTCGTCGACTACCTGACCACCGCGCTCGCCCCGGACGAGATCCTCGCCGAGGTCCGGGTCCCGGACACCGCCGGCTGGGGCTACCGGTACGAGAAGTTCAACCGGATGGCGCAGGCCTGGGCGATCGTCGCCGTCGCCGCCCTGGTACGCCGCTCCGACGGCGGCGTCACCGACACCCGGGTCGCGCTGACCAGCATGGCCCGCCGGCCGGTGCGGGCGACGGCCGTCGAGCAGGCACTCACCGGTACCGCCGGGGACACCGGCGCGGTCGCCGCCGCCGCCGGCCACGCCGCCGAGGGCACCGAACCGGCGGACGACGTGAACGGTGCCGCCGACTACCGCGCCCACCTGGCCCGGGTGTTGACCCGCCGGGCCCTGACCGCCGCGACCGGAGTGTGACGATGGAGCTGACGAACACGTTCACCGTGCCGGCACCGGTCGACGACGCGTGGACCCGGCTGCTCGACCTGCCGGCGATCGCACCGTGCCTGCCGGGCGCCACCCTGACCGGTGCCGACGGCGACGACTTCACCGGTACGGTCAAGGTCAAGCTGGGCCCGATCTCGCTGACGTACAAGGGCAAGGTTCGGATCGGCGAGCGGGACGACGCGGCGCACCGGGCGGTGCTGGAGGCGTCCGGCCGGGAGACCCGCGGGCCGGGTACGGCCGCCGCCACCATCACCGCCACGCTGGCCGCCGAGGGCGACGGGACCCGGGTCGACGTGGTCACCGACCTGACCGTCACCGGCCGGCCGGCGCAGTTCGGCCGGGGCATGCTGGCCGACGTGAGCGCCCGGCTGCTGGACCAGTTCGCGGACTGCCTGGGCCAGCAGCTGCGCCCGGCGCCGCCGCCGGCGAGCCCACCGACGGAGAGCCCGGCCGGCGCACCGGCACCCGTCACGGCGCCGGCACCCGAGACGACCACGGTCACCCACGAGGCGACGCCGATCGACCTGTTCGAGGTGACGGGCGCCCGCGCGCTGGTCCGGCGCGCGGCCGGCTACGTGCTGGCGTTCGCGGCCGGCGCGCTGGTCGCCACCGTGCTCGCCCGAAGGCGCCGCGCCGCCCGCTGACCGCGCTCGGCGGCGCCGGGCGGACCGCACGGCAGGGCCGGGCGGACCGCACGGCAGGGCCGGCACCCGCCAGGACGTCGGTTGCCGACCGGTGATCGGCGCACCCCCGCCCCGGACGACGGCGCAGCCGGTCAGCGTTCGGTCGCGGTCAGTTCGGCCAGCAGGTCCTGCACGCGCCGGTCGATCTCGTCCCGGATGGGACGGACCTGGTCGACGGGCTTGCCGGCGGGGTCGGGCAGTTCCCAGTCGAGGTAGCGCTTGCCCGGGAACACCGGGCAGGCGTCACCGCAGCCCATGGTGACGACCGCGTCGGCGGCCCGGACCGCTTCGGTGGTCAGCGGTTTGGGGAACTCGCGGGTGAGGTCGAGGCCGATCTCGGCCATCGCCTCGACCACGGCCGGGTTGATGGTGTCGGCGGGTGCGGAGCCGGCGGAACGGACGGTGACCCGGCCCCGGGCGTGATGGTGCAGCAGCGCGGCGGCCATCTGGGAGCGGCCGGCGTTGTGGACGCAGACGAACAGCACTTCCGGCGTGGTGGGCACGACGGCTCCTCGGGTTCTCGGCGTTGTGGTCGGTCCGCCGGCGGCGCCGCCGGTTTCCGGGCCGGTCCCCCCGGCGCGGCCGACCTCCGGGCCGGCGCCCCGGGCGCCTTCCTGGCCGGCGCCTGCGGCGCTGGTGCGATCGCCTGACCGGCCGGTCACGACAGGCCACCCGACGCTGCCGGCGTGGCGGTTCCGGGTTGCAGCCGGCGGCGCAGCCACAGCGACACGTAGACCAGCCCGACCAGGGCGGGCACCTCGATCAGCGGGCCGACCACGCCGGCCAGCGCCTGACCGGAGGTGACACCGAAGGTACCGATGGCCACCGCGATGGCCAGTTCGAAGTTGTTGCCGGCGGCGGTGAACGCCAGCGTCGCGGTCCGCTCGTACGGCAGCCGGACGGCGCGGCCGAGCGCGAACGAGCCGGCCCACATGACCGCGAAGTAGATCAGCAGCGGCAGCGCGATCCGGGCGACGTCGACGGGCCGGCGGGTGATCGCGTCGCCCTGCAGGGCGAACAGGATCACGATGGTGAACAGCAGCCCGTAGAGCGCGAACGGCCCGAGCCGGGGCAGCAGCCGGCTCTCGTACCAGTCGCGGCCCCTGGCGCGTTCACCGAGCCGGCGGGTGAGAAAACCGGCGATCAGCGGGATGCCGAGGAAGACCAGTACCGAGCGGGCGATGGACCAGACGGAGAAGTGCAGGTCGGTGGCGGGCAGGCCGAGCCAGCCGGGCAGCACGGTGAGGTAGAACCAGCCGAGCAGCCCGAACGCGACGACCTGGAACACCGAGTTGAGGGCGACCAGCACGGCGGCGGCTTCCCGGTCACCGCAGGCCAGGTCGTTCCAGATGATCACCATGGCGATGCAGCGGGCCAGCCCGACGATGATCAGCCCGGTGCGGTAGGCGGGCAGGTCCGGCAGCAGCAGCCAGGCCAGCGTGAACATCACCACCGGGCCGACGATCCAGTTCAACAGCAGCGAGGGGATCAGCAGCCGGCGATCGCGGGTGACGGTGTCGAGCCGGTCGTAGCGGACCTTGGCCAGCACCGGGTACATCATGATCAGCAGGCCGGCCGCGATGGGCAGCGACACGTCGCCGATCCGCACCGCGTTCAGCGCGCTGTCGAGGCCGGGGATCAGCCGGCCCAGCCCGAGCCCGGCGGCCATCGCGAGCAGGATCCACAGCGGCAGGAACCGGTCGAGCCGGGACAGCCGGGCGACGACCGCCTGGTCGCCGGGCGCGGCGGTGTCCGCGGCGCCCATCAGCATTCCCGCCGTACGCCGGCGTTGCGTACCGCCTGCTCGGCGAGTGCGGTGAGCCGGCTCGCACCGGCCCGCAGCAGCTCCGGCCGCAGCCGGTAGTAGGTGAACCTGCCGTGCGGCTCCCGCTCGACCAGGCCGGCGTCCCGCAGGGCGCGCAGGTGGTGGGACACCAGCGGCTGCTTGGCGCCGGTCTCCTCGACCAGGTGGCAGGTGCACAGGGCGCCGTCGGCCAGCAGTTCCACGATCCGGGCGCGGAGCGGATCGGCCAGCAGCCGGATCACATCAGGCCCGGTTGATATCAGCATGGGTTGATGTAAACGCCGGGCGGCCCCCGGCGTCAAGCAACGAGCAGATGAACGATCGGACGGCGGCTCCGATCTCCGGCGCGACGCCCTCGGTCGCGGTCGCCGCGACACCCCGGGCGGCCCCGGACCGGTCGCCGCACGCGCGGGCGGGATCGTGCTGGGCGCGGTGTCGACGTGGACGGTCGGGACCGGTCGCCTCACGCGCGGGCGGGATCGGCCTCCGGCAGCACCAGCAGGGCGGACAACTCGGTGATCGCCGCCCGGACCGGCCGGTAGTACACCCAGGTGCCGCGGCGTTCGCCGAGAATCAGGCCGGCCTCCCGCAGCACCTTCAGGTGGTGCGAGATCGTCGGCCCGGTCAGGTCGAACGGGGCGGTGATGTCGCACACGCAGGCCTCGCCGCCGGGGTGCGAGGCGATCAGCGACAGCAGTTGCAGCCGCACCGGATCACCCAGCGCCTTGTACGCCCGGGCCAGCCGAGCGGCGTGCTCGGCGGGCAGCGGCAGCTGCGCGATCGGCGCGCAGCAGCCGGCGGCGTCGTCGGTCAGCACCGGGAGTTGCTTCGACATCCTTCTACGTTGACACCTGTCGAACCCCTCGGCAAGCCGGGCGGTACTACGGCGCGAAGAAGCGCCCGAGCGTGCGGCCGATCCGATCGGGCGCGTTCTCCGTCGGGATGTGGTCCGCACCCGGTACGCGCACCAGCCTGGTGTACGGCATCTCCGACGCGAACCGCTCGGCGTACTCGACCCGCTCGTGTGCGTCGTCCTCACCCCAGATCAGCAGCTTGGGGACCGCCGACCGCCGCAACGCGGGAACCAGGTCGAGCGTGTAGCGGTGGTCGGCCGCCGCCGCCAGCGCCAGCCAGGAACGGCGGACCCGCGCCTCGGTCCAGGGGTCCACGTACTCGGCGACCCGCTGTTCGGTGGCCGCGCCGGCCAGCGACCGCGCCACCGCCTCCCGGCGGGCGGCGAGCACGTCGTCGGCGGTACTTCCCAAGTCCCGGAACCGGGCCACGTGGGGCGCCGGCCAGGAGTCGTAGAGAACCGAGTTGACCAGGGCCAACCGGGTCACCCGCAGCCGATCGTGCACCAGCAGGTGCTGGGCGATCGCGCCGCCGATGTCGTGACCGGCCACGGCGACCGGCCCGGCAAGCCCGGCCGAGGACGCGAATCGCGCCACCCAGTCGGCAAGCGCGGGGACCGTGGCGGTCGCCGCGGTGAGCTCACCGCCCGAGCGCCCCAGCCCGGGGAGATCGACCGCGAGGGGCCGCAGCCCGGCGTCGGCGAGCTGGTCGAGCACCGGCAGCCAGACCCGGCTCCAGTACGTTCCGTGCAGCAGCAACAGGGGCAGGCCGTCCTGCGGCACGGTCAGGTAGCTGGCCGTCTCGCCGTCCACCCGGACCTCGGCCCTGGACACTCGCGTTCCGATGGTTGCGCTCATGACCCCACTGTGTCCGGTGCCGGCGTCGCCGCCGAGAGTCTGGAAAGACACCCGTGGGTATATTCCTGCCATGAGCGCGCATCGGGTGGTGGCCCTGCTCAACCCGCCCCAGCCCCCGTTCGAACTCGCCTGCGCCGCCGAGGTGTTCGGCACCGTCCCGCCGGGAACGCCGGCCCGGTACGAGTTCCGGATCTGCGCCGAGCACCCCGGCCCGCTGCCGACCACCGCCGGCTTCCGGATGCTCGTCGACGCCGGGCTGACGGCCGTGGCGGAGGCGGACACCGTCGTCGTCCCGGGCTGGCAGCCACCAGCTACCCCGGCGCCGCCGGCCGTCGTCGAGTCGATCCGCGCCGCGCACCGGCGCGGCGCGCGAATCGTCGCCATCTGTACCGGAGCGTTCGTACTCGCCCGGGCCGGGCTCCTCGACGGCCGCCGCGCCACCACCCACTGGCGCCACACGGACGAACTCGCCGCCGCCTTCCCGCGGGTGGAACTGGACCGGGACGTGCTCTACGTGGATCACGGCGACGTCGCCACCAGCGCGGGCTCGGGCGCGGGCATCGACCTGTGCCTGCACCTGGTACGTGCCGACCACGGTGCGGCATACGCCGCCCGGATCGCCCGGAACATGGTGCTGCCGCCCCACCGGGAGGGCAGCCAACGCCAGTACGCCGACCAACCCGTCCCGGCCCGCCCGGACGAGTCGCTGGCGCCGCTGCTGGAGTGGGCCACCTCCCGGCTCGACGCCCCGCTGCCCTCGACCGGCTGGCCGAACGCGCCGGACTGTCCAGCCGGTCCCTCGCCCGCCGGTTCACCGAACAGCTCGGCACCAGCCCGGGAAAGTGGCTGCTCCGGCAACGCCTCGACGCCGCCCGGGTCATGCTGGAGCAGACCGACCTGCCGGTCGAGACCATCGCCACCCGCGTCGGGCTCACCTCGGCGGTCAACCTGCGCCGCCGCTTCCGCGCGTACCTGGGCACCACGCCCGGCGCCTACCGGCGCACCTTCGGCCAGCCCTGACGACCGGATCGACCGCCCGGTTACCGGTGCGGCGAGGCGATGCGCTCCAGCTCGGCCACCGGATGCGAGTCGGTACCGGCATGGTCCCAGTCGATCACGGCCAACTGGTCGGGCAGGAACGCGATCACGGTCCCGCGGGTGGCACACAGGTCCCCGCGCCGCTGATGGTCGTCCCGATCGAACACCCGGTCACCGACCCGAATCTGCACTGTGCTCACCCCCGCCACCCAGCCTGCATCGGCGGTCGCGCCGGCCGGCCGGGATCGGCCGACGAAACTCGGCGATGTCACCAGGTCGGCGGGGTGGGCGGGACCGCGGCGGCAGTCCGGCCGGCGGGCGGGGCGGCAACGGCGACCACGCCGGATGGCACCGCAGCGACCGGCGGGCGCGGGCCCGCCCTGGCCGTTCACCGCGTCGCGGGCCCGCCCTGGCCGGCCACCGCGGCGCGGGCCCGGCCCTGGCCGGCCGCCCGGCGTGGTCGCCCTTGCCGGCCACGGCGGCGCGGTCGCGTCCTGACCGGCGGGCGGGGTGGCGGCGACCCGCCGGACGTCGGTCACCGATCCGGTGCCCGCGAGCCGCGCAGCCGCGGCCGGTCGTACTCTCGGGTGCACAGCGGACGGTGGTCCGACGGCACACGTCCTGGATTCGGTATGAAGCAGACGAGGCGCCACGGAACTCGTGCCGCCCGACTCGTGAGCGTGGTGGGCGCGGCCCTGGTCGCCGTCACGATGCTGGGCTCCTGCGCGCACTCCCGGCAGGCCGGAGGCAGCGCGTCCTCGCCGGCCCCGGCGCCGTCGGGGCCGGATCGGTCGGCGCTGGTCCGGTCGATCGGCCAGGAGTGCACCTGGTACGGCGGGTTGCAGGTGACGGTGCTGTCGGTGACGCGGCGCGACCGGGACGCGCCTGCCGGGCAGGCCGGATACGTGGTGGCGGTCCGGGTGGTCAACCACACCCCGAAGGGCTTCGCCACCGGCGGGCTGACGATGCAGCTGTGGCTGGGTGGCGCGCAGGCCCCGGCCACCGGCGACGATCGGGGCGCGCTGGGCAGGGGCTGCCGAATCAGGTCGTGGCGCCCGGCAAGCGGGTGTCCGGCGACTACGGGTTCACCGTCTCCCGGCGTCGGGCGTCGTCGACGGTGGCGGTGGGGTTGAAGCCCGACCCGGTGGTACAGCAGTGCGTGCTGAAGGGCCGCGCCGGCTGACCGGGACGGCCGCACCGCGCGCGCCGCGGCAGGCCGGCGCGCCCGGTCGTCTCCCGCCCGCTCGGCAGCGCCCTGCTGGTGACCCGCTGACCCGGCGGCTCACCGCGCCGAGCCACGTACTCGCCGGACAGTGATCAGTGTTGACTTATATAAGCAGGCCCTTATAATCGAGGCGTGCACGCGTTCGACATCCTCGGCGACCCGGTCCGCCGGTACATCCTCGAACTGCTGACCGCCGGCGAACTGCGGGCCGGCGACATCGTCCGCGCGGTCCGCGACCGGTTCGGCATCAGCCAGCCGGCGGTGTCCCAGCACCTCAAAGTCCTCCGGGAGTCCGGCTTCCTCGGCGTCCGCACCGAAGGAACGCGCCGGCTCTACTCGCTGGACGCGGCTCCGCTGCGCACCGTCGACGACTGGCTCGACCCGTTCCGGCGGTTCTGGGCCCCGCGGCTGGACGCGCTGGCAACCGAGATCGCCCGCGGCAAGAAGGCCCGGCGCGACGGCGACACCCGCACACCCACCCACGACGAGGAGGAATCATGACCGACGAACCCGACCGCATCATCGCCGCCCAGCCCGACGAGGTGAGCCGCGAACTCACCATCGAACGAGACGAGACCCAGCAGCGCACGGTGCAGACCATCAGCCAGTGCTTCCCCACGACGGTCGACGACCTGTGGCAGGCCTGCACCCGGCCGGACCGGCTGGCACGCTGGTTCGCGCCGGTCACCGGCGATCTGCGGCAGGGTGGCCACTACCAGGTGGAGGGCAACGCCTCCGGCGAGGTGGTGTCCTGCACCCCACCGCAACGGTTCACCGTGACGTGGGAGTTCGCCGGCGACACCAGCCAGCTGACGGTACGCGTCGAGCCCGACGGGGACCGGGCCCGGCTCACCCTCGAACACGAACACACCGGCGCCGCCGACTCCCCGTTCTGGACGCAGTTCGGGCCGGGCGCGACCGGGGTCGGCTGGGATCTCGCGCTGCTCGGGCTGTCCCTGCACCTCGTCGCGGGGCAGGACCGCCCGGCTGATCCGGCGTCCTTCGTCCAGGCCGAACCGGGGCGGCAGTTCGTCCGGGCCGCCAGCGAACGGTGGACCACGGCCTCGGTACGCGCCGGCACACCGGAGCAGGACGCCACCGGGGCCGGGCACCGCACGACGACCTTCTACCTCGGCGAGCAGGGCTGAGCCGCGGTACGGCGAGAGCCGCCCGCGCAGCTCGCGGAACCGTTGCGAACGGGGCGGTTCCGCCGACGTTCCGGGCCGCGCTCGTTCGGGGTCACGGTTCCTCGACACCGATCGGGATCCAGGCCGACACGGAGGTTCCCAGGCCGGGCGGGCTCGAGATGACCAGCCCGCCACCGAGCGCCTCGACCCGATCGATCAGGCCGGTGAGCCCGGTACCCCGGGACGGGTCCGCCCCGCCGGCACCGTCGTCGCGGACGACGATGCCGAGCCGGCCGTCGTCGTTGCCGACGGCCACGCTGATCGCCGACGCGTGCGCATGCCGGGCCGCATTGTCCAGCGCCTCCGCGACGACGTAGTACGCGGTGGCTTCCACCTCCGCCGACAGCCGGGACGTGAGCTTCAGATCCAGGTCGACGGGTGGCCGGCTGCGCCGGGCCAGCGCCCGCAACGCGGCCGTCAGGCCCTCCTCGGTGAGGATCTCCGGGTGGATGCCGAGCGAGATCTCGATGAGCTGGTCGACGAGTTCGTCCAGCTCGTCCGCGGCCCGGCCGACCTCGGCCCGCAGCCAGCGCCACTCCGCCGGTGCGTCGGACTCGGCCACCCTCAGGTCGAAGGACAGCTGGATCAGCTTGCGCTGGAAGCTGTCGTGGAGTTCGCGTTCGATGTGCTGCCGGGTGACGTCGACCGCGCTCACGATGCGCCGTCGCGAGGCCACCAGTTCGGCCCGCGCCTGGCTGTCGGCGATCGAGGTCGCCAACAACCTCGTGAACTCGGTGAAGCGGGCCTCGGGGTCGGTGTCCCCCACCGAACGCTGCCGCGACACCGAAACCAGCGCACCCCACGGTCGTCCCTCGACCAGGATCGGCACTCCGATCGTGGAGCCGACGTCCGCGACGGCGGCCCCGTCGCCCTCGCCGGGCACCTCCCGGTGCACCGGACGCCCGGAGACCGCCACGGACTGAGCCACCCGGGTGATCGCGGCGTCCGTCGAGCCGGCCGACCCGGTGGCGCGCCAGGTCGCCAGCGCGGTGACCGAACCGTCGGTCTCGAACCGGACGAGCCGGATCGTCCGGGCATCGAACAGCGTGCCCACCTCCTCGGTCACCGCGGTGAACAACGCGTCGGACCGGGTTCCCTGGGCGACGAGGGTCGCCACCCGGCGTAGCGTCGTCTGCTCGGCGATCACCTCGGACAGTGCGTCACGATTGCGTTCCAGAGAACGGCCCATCGTGTTGAACGAGCGTTCCAGGTCACCGACCTCGCCGGGGCCGTTCTCCTCGATCCGAATGGACAGGTCGCCGCCGGCGAGCCGGTTGGACATCGTCGCGGCGCGCTGGATCGGTCGCACGAAGAAGCGTCGCAGGTAGAGCACGTACGCGCCGATCACCAGGATCGAACCGGCCGCGCCGAGAACGCCCATCACGACCGTCCAGCGGGCGAGCGCCTCCGACTCGCGCGCGCGGCGGGCCTCGACCGCCCGTTCGGTGTCGTAGAAGCGCTCGAACTGGTCGCGCAGGGCGTCGAGGCGGCGCTTCCCGTCCTCCAGCGTGGCCGTGCTGCGGGCCGAAGCCTGACCCGACTTCGCATCGCTGAGAACCGGCAGCGAGTACTCGTCGATGTACGAGTTGACGCCCTGCAGGAGCTGCTCGACCTGGCGCTTCCGCGCCGGGCTGGTGACCGAGTCGCGCAGCTCCGCGGCGATCGACGCGTAGCTCGCCCGGGCGTCGTCCAGCGGTTCGAGGAACCGTTCCTGTCCGGTCAGCAGGTACCCTCGTTCGCCGGTCTCGATGTCGACGACCAGCCCCTCCAGTTCGCTGGCGAGGGCCAGCGTGTGCTGCGACTGGAGCGTGCGCCTGGCGGTCTCCTGTTGCCGCGCCACCGCGAAGACCTGCGCGGCGAAGACACCGCCGACGATCACGGCGAGAATCGCCCCACCGACCGCGATCCGGGTAACCAAACCTGTCCGCACGACCCCTCCTCGACGCACGGCCCGGAACCGGTCGTGGCAGCGCACCGGCCGTCCGGCAGCGGCGGTGACGTCGTCGCCTCCCGGCGCGCACCCGTGCATCGCCCTGGCCCCGTACCGTCACCGACAGTGTGACAGTTGGGGCCCTCAACCGGCACCAGACCGCGCAACGCGGTCGGAATGCCCACGTCGGCACGGGTTCGAATCCCCCGAAGGTGGGTCGCATGCCGGCCCGCCGCCGGGGTACCGGGGGACACCTCTGCACCACCCGGCCCGCCTCCCGCCTGAGGTGTCCATGATGGACAGTTTCACCACGGAAAGAACCTTCACCGCTGTGGATCTGCCGGTACCTCGGGGGTGGGCCCCACCCGCCGGCGAGTGGGGGCGAACGGCCGGCGGGTGGGGCGGCCCGCGCCGTGGCAGCGGGGGGATCACCGCGACGGCGCGGGGAACCGGGACCAGGGCCTGGCGCGCCGGTGCGTCAGGCGGCGGGGTCCTCGACGCGCGCGTCGACGCGGCAGGTGTGTTCGCCGGTGGCCGCGGCCCAGTCGGTGGCCATCAGATCGAGCGTGAGTTCGGTCAGCTCCGGCATGCTCCACGCGCTCGCCGCGGGCTTGTCGAGCGTGAGCGACAGCACCCCGCCGTGGCGGCGGTATTCCCGCCACCGGACGGTGAGGACCGCCGGCCCGGCGTGCGCGTGATGGATGTCCGCGGCCAGCCCGGCGGCGATGAGCGTCCCGCGCAGCGCGGCGACGTCACCCATCGTGCGGTGCCGTACGCAGTCGCGTACCGCGGCGCGGGCGACCTCCTGCGACTCGACGGTGTCCGGGATGCGAACCTGCCGGCACCACGATCCCTTCGTAGCGCGGCGAATCGTTGCGTTCCGCACGGGCGACCTCCCATCGGACCGACGCGTTCGGGCAGAACCAGGACATACCCGCGCCGGCGCCTCGGTAATCAGGCGCCGGCGGCGAACACCTCGGCGCACGCGTCGCAGGCCCGGCTCCAGCACCGCACTCGACCGGTCGTGGTCAGCGATCGCCCGCAGCCCCACGCCGACTTCCACTTACGGGGGACGCTGACCGAGCCACCCCCGGGCCGGCGACCGGTTCCGACGCGCCGACGTGTTTGGTTGTCCGACAACAATCAAAAGTGACCGAGCTGGGCATGAACCGACCGATGCGGCCTGTTGGGCCGGATCGCCGCCGTCAGAAGCACCGAACCCATCGGTTGCGCGCGCTGTCGTGTCCTGAGATGTGCCCGTCAGGGCGCGAGAAGTCGCCGCCGGGCGGTCCACACCCCCCGGAGCGGGCCGCCCGGCGGACGCCGGATGCCGCGAGTGCCATCGCCGAGACCGGGTGGGCGCAACGGTTGGCAGCTGTCGTTCCAAGCGCGGACACTCGATGCGACCGTTCAGGAGAGGCTAGCGTATCTATTGCCGCACGACAAACAACCGGGATCGTCCGGGCCGCCCCGAGGCACGTCGGGGCACCCGGGTCAGGCCGGCCGACTCCGGCCCGAGACCCGGATGCTGGTGCCCGCGGCCGCCGCGAAGGCAACGAGCCCTCGACGCAGGGCCTGCTGCTGGGTCGCGGGCATCCGGGCCATGACCTCACCGATCAGCTTCCGCCGCTGCCGCCGCACGTCCCCGAGCAGCCGGCGACCACGGGCGGTGAGAGTTATCTCTATCAACCGCCGATCGTCGTCGACCGGTTGCCGCGCCACCCATCCGGACGCCTCCAGGCGATCGCAGACCCGACTCACCGACGGCATGCCCATGTCGAGGGTGGCCGCCAGGGTGCTGACCACCGGGGCCTCGTACTCCTCGATGGCCTCCAGCACCCGCAGCTGGGTCGCGGACAGGTGGCTGTCCCGGCTCTGCACGCCGCTGCCGAACCGTTCGCTGAAGACCCGGCCGGCTTCCTCGACGGCCGCGATCACCTCGTCGCCGATCTCTGGAGTGAGCGCCATACCTCCATCGTCGCACATCGCCCGCAGCACCGGCCGGACGCCGGACCCGGTACCGTCGGCGGCTGTTTCGGCCCGAAACGGCCACCCGACACCCCGCAGCAACCGGAGCGGTTCGGTATCTTTGCCATGCGACAACCAACCGCCCGGTGGCAGCCGCGGCACGCCATCACCGCACGAAGGCGAGCAGGATGAGCCAGGTTCTGGAAGAGCCCGACGAGCACGCGGCCAGACTCGAAGCGATCGATCTGCTGACCGACTCCGCGCTGGCCGAGCTGAGCCTCCGGGACCTGCTCGACGAGCTGCTGGAGCGCACCTGTGAGGCGCTCGGCGCCGAGACCGCGATGGTCCTGCTGCTCGACCGGGGCTCCGACGACCTCGTCGTCGCCGCGAGTCGCGGGTTGCCCGACGAGAAGCGGTACGGGACCCGGGTGCCCGTCGGCGCCGGATTCGCCGGCCGCGTCGCCGCCTCCCGCAGCCCCGTCTACCTGGACCGGGTGGACGCCACCACGGTGCTCGACCCCGCGCTGAGCAGCGCCGGACTGCGCGCGCTGCTGGGGGTTCCGCTGATCAGCTTCGGTGACGTCATCGGGGTGCTGCACATCGGCTGCTTCGACCCCGCGACTTCGACGACGGGGAGGTCGCGCTGCTGCAGATGGTCGCCGACCGGGTCGCGCTGGCCGCCCAGTCACGCCGGTCTCGGCTCGAACACACCGCCGCGGAGACGTTGCAGCGAAGCCTGCTGCCCGGTCGGTTGCCGGACCTTCCCGGCCTGGAGATGGCGGCGCGCTACCTGCCCAGCGAGCAGACCGGCGTCAGCGGCGACTGGTACGACGTGTTCTCGCTCGACTCCGGCGCTCTCGGCATCGTGATCGGCGATGTCGTCGGGCACGGCCTCCGCGCCGCGGTGGTCATGGGCCGGCTCCGCAGCGCCCTTCGCGCGTACGCGCTGGACAACGACGACCCCGCCGAGGTCGTGACGAAACTCGATCGCAAGATCCAGCACTTCGAGCCGGGCGTCACCGCCACCGTCGCGTACCTGATCGTCGCGCCATCCCGAGACAGCTTCCGGATCAGCCTCGCCGGCCATCCGCCACCGGTACTGGCCGGTCCCGACGGCACCGGCCGCCTGCTGCGAGTCACCCCCGACCTGCCGCTGGGCGTGGGCGTACCCCGAGCACGGCACACCCACGTGGTGCCGTTGCCGCCGTCCGGCCTGCTCTGCCTCTACACCGACGGGCTGATCGAACGGCGCGACCGCCCGATCAGTTCCGGCATCGGCGAACTGTGCAGCCTGCTGGACACCAGCTCTGCGGCACGGGCCTGCGCCAGCGCGGTCACCACCATGATCGGAAGCCGCCGGCTCACCGACGACGCCGCGGTCTTCGCGCTCCGCCGGGCCGACCCCGCCCGGTAGGCGTCCCGCCCGGCACGTGCCCGGAATCGGTTCCGCGACCTCGCTCACCGGTCGCGCAGCGTGTGAAGGTGTTCGCGCGTCGTGTCGATCGTGCCCGCCCATCTGCTTCGGCTCCGGGGTGCCGGTCGGTCGCCGCGTCCGGGCGGTCACGACACCGAGCCGCCGGCCCCGCACGAACGGCGGAACCGGCAGCGGCAGGGTCAGTCGTCGATGGCCTGGTAGACGCTGGTCCAGAAGTCGTGGATCAGCTGTGCCGGGTCCGGGCAGCACAGCCCGACCTGGGTGAGCAGGACCCCGGTCAGATCGTTCTGCCGATCGGCGTAGGCGGAGGTGCCGGTACCGCCGTCCCAGCCGAACTGCCCGAGCGGCGCGTAGTCACCGCGGTCGAGGCGTACCCCCATCCCGAAGCCCCAACCGCCGTGCTGTCCCTGCCCGAAGCTGAGGTGCACGTTGTCGCGGGCCAGCGCGGTACGGGCGGCGTTCTGCTCCGGGGTCAGGCGGTTGGTGGTCATCAGCTCCACCGCGGGCCGGGACAGGATCCGCTCGCGCGCGGTGGCTGCCATGGTCGAGCAGCATCCGGAAGTAACTGTGATAATCGTCCACAGTGGAGACCAGCCCGCCCGCTCCGGAGGGGAAGGCCGGTGGCTTGCTCCAGCGTCCGGTCTCGGCTTCGTCCCACACCGGGAACTCCCCTGTCCCGTCCGGGAAGTAGACCGAGGGAAGCCGGTCGATACTGTCGGCGGGAACGTGGAAGCCGGTTTCTGCCATGCCCAGCGGGTCCAGCACCCGCTCGTGCAGGAACTCGGCGAACGGCTGGCCGGCGGCCCGGGCGACGAGTACGCCGAGCAGGTCGTGGGCGAGGTCGTACTGCCAGCGTTCGCCGGGCTGGTAGGACAGCGGCAGCCCGGTTTCGGCAAGCCCGCTGTTCGATCAGGTCAACAGACGTCGCGGATCGAGCGGATCACCAGGTCCGGCCGGTCGACGTGGATGTGGTGCCCGGAGTCCGGTACCACGACGTGCCTGCCGCCCGCCACGGCGGCGAGCTGTTCCTGGGCAGCGAGCACCGGCGGGACGTACAGCGGTGGCCGGCCCTTCGTGGCGGTCAGCGTCACCACGGGAACCTTCGGCCAGACCGCGGTACGCCGCCGGTCGGCGAGCTCGTCGAGATGGTGCAGCACCATCGGGAACTCGTCGAGGTGCATCCGCAGTTGCTCGTCGGTCGCCAGGTACCAGCGCCCGGCGTCGAGCAGCAGCGCGCGAACGGCGGGATCGTCGCTCGCACCGCGCGCCACCTCGCGGTCCAGTTCCTCGGCGGAGCTCGACACGTCGGCGCTTCGTGGATCGGCGCGCGGCGGTGCCGCGGGGTCGGAGTAGCGGGCCCACTCGCGCACCGCCGCGGGCTCCGGTGGCCGCAACCACAGGCTCTCGTGGGACGGGTCGACCAGCACCAGGCCCGCGACCAGGTCGGGGCGCCGCCACGCAGCCAACTGCACCAGCAGGCCACCCCAACTGTGCCCGACGAGTACGCACGGTTCCGGGCCCGCCGATTCGGCCACCGCGATCAGGTCGGCAAGCTGCCCGTCGAGGCTGACCGCCGCCGGGTCGCTCGCGCCGTAACCCGCGCGGTCGTAGGCGAGCACCCGATGGTCCGGCGCGAGGGCGGCGAAGACGACAGCCCAGGTGGTCGACGGCGAGCCGATGCCGGTCTCGAAGACGACCGCCGGCGCCGCGGATCCGGCCTCCAGCCAGCGCAGGAAGCGACCGCCCCGGTCCAGCTCGCGGCGTGCGACACCGCCGCCGACGAGCGCGTCGAACGCCGCGGCCGGCGGGTCCGGGAGGGAGTTCGAAGCGGTCAACGGCACCCCGCGTGACTGTCCTGGTCGGTGGTCGGTGGTCGGTGGTCCCCGCGACGGTAGCGGCGGTGGCCGACCGTGTCCACACCGCGACCGGCGATCGGGCCCACGCCCCGACACGGCGAACGTCCCGACATGGTTGGCGACGTCCCGGCGCGGCAGGTGTCCCGGCACGGTGGGCGACGTCCCGGCGCGGCGGGCGTGCCCGGTGCCGGGACACGCGTACCGGTCGGAGGGTCTGGCGCGAGTGTGGCTCACGCGACAGTGCGGAGCCGGCCGCCACGGTGAACACTAGGATCCCAGTGGGATCCTAGTAAGGGTGGTGCGGGTGGGCTCGTCACAGCCGGCGGACACGGTGCCGTGGCAGTCGGTGCCGGAGGTACGGGCGGCGCAGTCGCGCACCGTGCGGCTGCTCGCCGCCGCGCAGATCGTGGGTGGAATCGGGGTGGGCGCCTCGGTCTCGATCGGCGTCCTGCTGGCCGAGTCGATCGCCCGCTCGGAGTCGTACGCCGGGTTGGCCCGCACCTCGTCGGTGCTGGGCGCCGCCCTGGTCGGGGTGCCGTTGGCGCTGCTCGCACAGCGCCGCGGCCGCCGTACCGCGCTGAGCACGGGGTGGCTGGCCGCGGCGGCCGGCAGTGCGCTGCTGGTACTGGCCGCGGTGGTGGCGTCGGTCCCGCTCCTGGTCGTGGGCATGCTGCTGTTCGGGGTGGGCAGCGCGACGAACCTGCAGGGCCGGTACGCGGCGGCCGATCTGGCGCTGCCGCACCACCGGGCCCGCGCGTTGTCGACGGTGGTGTGGTCGACGACGGTCGGCGCGATGATCGGCCCCAACCTGGGCGCTCCCGGCGCGGTCGTCGCCGCCGCGCTGGGGCTGCCCCGGCTGGCGGGCGCGTTCGTGTTGTCGACCGGGTTCGCGCTGGCCGCGGCGGCACTGCTGCGGGTGGGGCTGCGCCCCGATCCACTGTTGCTGGCGCAGCGGCGGCAGCCCGCGGCGGCGACACCCGCAGGGGCACCCGGTACCGCGGGGCGAACGTCGCCGACCGCCGCGGCGCGGCCGGTGTGGCGGCAGCTGCGACGTTCGCCGCGGGCCGGTTTCGCGTTCGTCACGGTGGTGCTGGGGCACACCGTGATGGGTGCGGTCATGACGATGACACCGGTCAGCCTCGCCGGCGAGGGCATGACGCTGACCGTCGTCGGGTTCACCATCACGGCGCACGTACTGGGCATGTACGCGTTCGCACCGGTCGTCGGCTGGCTGGCCGATCGGATCGGCCAGTTCCGGGTGATGCTGCTGGGGCAGCTGACCTACCTTGCCGCCGTACTCGTGGCCGGCGTGGGGCACCGGTCGATGGGGTGGGCGATGGCCGGGCTGTTCCTGCTGGGCCTGGGCTGGTCGTGCAGCCTGGTGGCCGGGTCGGCGATGCTGAGCGCCGCGACGGAGCCGTCGCTGCGGCCGGCCATGCAGGGTACGGCCGACACGACGATGAACCTGGTGGCAGCGGTCGCGGCGGGGTTGGCAGGGCCGCTGACCAGCCGGCTCGGCTTCGGCGGGTTGAACGCGGCCGCGGCGGTGCTGGTGGCGCCCGTACTGCTGGCCGGGCTGGTGCTGTGGCGGATGCAACGACGGCCGACCCGAACCCCTGCCGCCGCGCGGTAGCCGCATTCCGGGAACCACCCGCAGGCTCGACTGGCCCGCGGCACGGACAGCTGCGTTCCGGGCGCCACCGCGTCCCCTGTTCCGGGCACCATCGCCGAACCCGCCACCGGTGGCGATGCCGCGGCTGTCTCAGGCGGGGCCGAGCACCGGGCCGTGCGTCTCGGTCAGGTGCCGGCGCAGCGTGTCGGCGAAGGCGGCGACGTCACCGTGCCGGAGCGCGCCGACGAGCTGTTGATGCTCGTCGATGAGGTGCTCGGCGCGGGCAAGCAGGTGCTCCTGCTGGGCGTGCAGCAGCTGTCGCTGCCGGTCGGACAGGCGGCGGTTGAGCCCGATGAGGTAGGTGTTGTCGCCGGCTTCGACGAAACTGCTGTGGAACTTGACGGTCAGCTCGATGAAGTCGCCGACCCGGCGGCGTTGCAGCGCCCTGCGTTGCTGGTCGACCAGCCGTTCCAGCTGGTCGGCGATGGTCTGCCGTTGACTCGCGTCGGTGCGGCTGACGCCGCTGGTCTCCAGGGTGAGGCGCGCATCGGCGAGGTCCTTGAGCTCGCGCGGGGTCAGCGAGTTGACCAGCGCGCCGCGCTGCGGGTAGATGGTGACCCAGCCGTCCTCGCGCAACCGGGCCAGCGCGGAACGCACCGGGGTGCGGCTGACGCCCAGCGCGGCGGCGAGGTCGTTCTCGCTCAGCAGCATGCCGGGCGGGTAGGTGCCGTCCACGATCCCGGCGCGGATCGACTCGTGCGCCTGTTCCGCCGCCGAGCGGGGCCTGGTTGCGCTCATTGCCACCTTCGGTCGGTTGCGCGCCGCGGACTCGCGCCTGCCTGCACCGATCTTAGGACGCGGGCGGCCCCGTACGGCGCGGTGCTCGCCGGCCGGCGGCCCGCCGGGCCGCGGAACCGCCACCGCGCGGGCGGGTCAGCCGAGCAGGTCGGCGACCAGCGCGGCGAACTCGTCCGGTGTGGCGAGGCGGATGCCGAGGGTTTCGGCCCTGGCGCGCTTGGATCCGGCGTTGCCGCCGGCCACGACCAGGCTGGTCTTCTTGGACACGCTGGACGACGAGCGGCCACCGGCCCGCTCGATCAGTTCGTTCATCTCGTTGCGGCTCAACGCCTCCAGCGGCCCGCTCATCGCGCCGGTGACCACCACGGTCATCCCGGCCAGCGGCCCGGCACCCGGGCCGGTCGCCTCGCCGTCGTCATCGGATCCGGCGGCCGGTGGCCGCGGGACGGCGCCGGGTTCGATCATGTTCACGCCGGCCGCGGCGAGCTTGTCGATCAGCGGGGACAGCTCGGCGAGCTCGGCGACGATGGACGGCGCCTTCTCCCCGCCGATCCCGTCGACCTGCTGCAGTGCCTCGGCGTCGGCGGCCCGGATCGCGTCCATGGTGGCGAAGTACCGGGCGATGCGGCGCGACATCGAGCGCCCCGTACCGCGGACGCCGAGCGCGCACAGCACCCGGGACAGCGGCTGCGCCTTGGCCGCGTCCAGCGCGGCGAGCAGGTTGTCGGCGCTGGTCTCGCCCATCCGTTCCAGGTCGAGGAGTTGGTCGCGGGTGAGGGTGAACAGGTCGGCGAGGTCGGCGACCAGCCCGGCATCGACCAGCTGCACGACCCGGGTGCCGCCGAGACCCTCGATGTCGAGCTGGTCCCGGCCCGCCGCGTACGACAGCGAGGCGACCAGGTGGCAGTTGCGGCCCTGCGCGCAGCGCCAGCGTTCCTGGCTGGTGTCGATGGCGGAGCCGCAGCGGGGGCACACCTGCGGGAACACGATCTGCCGCTCGGCGCCGGTGCGCAGGTGCGCGACCGGGGCTTCGATGCGGGGAATGACATCACCGGCGCGGTGCACCATCACGTGATCGCCGAGGCGCAGGTCGCGGCGGGTGATGTCGGCCGGGTTGTGCAGCGTCGCGTAGCTGATGGTGGCGCCGTCGATCTCGACCGGCTCCAGCACGCCGCGCGGCGCGATGATGCCGGTGCGGCCGACGTTCCACTCCACCTCGACGAGCCGGGTGATCTTCTCCACGGCGGGCAGCTTGTACGCGATCGCCCACCGCGGGGCCCGCGATCCCGACCCCGCGGCCCGCTGGTCGGCGGCGAGATCCGCCTTGATCACGATGCCGTCGATGCCGAACGGCAGGTCGGCCCGCAGCGCGGCGATCTGCTGGACGCGGGCGAGGACCTCCGCGGTGCTGCCGGCCGTGACGCCGGGCACCTGGGTGCTGGCCGTCGTGTGCACCCCGAACTCGGCGGCGCGGCCCATCAGCTCGCTGTGCGCGAGGTCGGTCAGCCGCGCCGCGAGGGCGTCGTCGGTGTCCGGCAGCGGCAGCAGGCCGTAGCAGAAGAACGTCATCGTCGCGGGGTAGGCGCGGTCCCGGGCGCGCAGCGAGCCGGCCGCGGCGCTGCGCGGATTGGCGAACGGCTGGCCGCCGTGCGCGACGCGCGCCTCGTTGGTCCGTTCGAACTGGGCGACGGTCATCAGCACCTCGCCGCGCACCTCCACCGTCACCGGCGCGGCCAGCTCGGCCGGCAGGCCCTCGACGGTGCCGATCGCGTGCGAGACGTCCTCGCCCGCCGTCCCGTCGCCGCGGGTGATCAGCCGGGTCAGCCGACCCCGGACGTACCGCGCGGCGACCGCCAACCCGTCGAGCTTCGGCTCGACGCTGAAACGTTCCGCGTCGTGGCCGAGCCGGCGCGACAGCGACGCCGCCCACCCCTCGAACTGCTCCGGCGAGAACACGTTGTCCAAGCTGAGCATGGCGACGGTGTGCGGCACGTCGCCCTCGGCGGCACCGCCGGCGACCTTCCCGGTCGGCGAGTCGGGCGACACCTCGTCGGGGTGCGCGGCCTCCCAGGCCGCGATCCCCCGCACCAGCACGTCGTACGCGTCGTCGTCCAGCGGCGAGCCGCCGCCCGCGTAGTAGGCCGCCGCGGCCTGCACGGCGTCCTCGACCGCCCGCGCGTAGGCGGCGGCATCCACAATCTGCGCAACGGGCATCGTCATGCCTGTCATCCTGCCTGCCACCACCGACAACACCCCCGCACCTCACCCCGCGGCGGCGTGGCCGGGAGGATCGCGGCCGGTTGCGGTGGTTCGCGCGCCACCCCGCCCGCCCTCCTCGCCGAGGTGTGGGAGCGGCCGGAACCGTCCACGTCGCGGCGTCCGTCACTTCGCGGGTACCGAGCCCGGGCCTGCGACGTCGAACGGGGTCGGCGGGTGGCCCGCCCAGATCCGCTGCGAGACCCGTTCCGGGTAGCGCACGGTGCCGGACTCGACGTCCAGGACGCGGGTGAGGCCCTGGTCCGGGTGGTGTGCCGGCCATCCGGGGTCGCCGGTGGTGACGAAGCCGACCCACGCGTCACCGAGTTCCCGGGAGACCCGCCGGACTGCCTCACCGGGGGCATCGCCGAACACGCTCCTGCCGGCGGGGCTGTCCAGGGTGCCGAAGGCGAGGGGCACGTCCAGGCTGTGACAGGCCCCGAGGGCACCGCCGGCCGCCGTCGCGGCCAGGCACAGCTCGAACAGGTGGGACGTGCCGCCCGCGGCGGTGTTGGCGTGGGCGAGGTGCAGGGACGGCATCCGGAACAGGGCGTCGGACTCGACGGTCTCCAGCAGTTCGCTGGCGGTGGCCCCCTGGCGGGCCGTCCGGTAGGCGTGCGGTCCGTGCGGCTGGGGGGCGAACAGGTCGAGCGCGACCTGTGCCTCCTGGTCGGTGAAGGTGTGCGCCCGGCCGGCCATCACGGAGAAGAGCCGGAACTCGTCGCGGGTGTGCCCGACGAGGAGTTCGATGCCGTCCGCGCGGCCGCCACGCAGCGCCGACCAGGGGGTCTCGGGGAGGACGTCACCGTCGATCTCGGGGCAGACGGCCACGCCCAGCGCGGCGAGGCGGCCCCACCGCTCGCGGTCGGCCGACAGGTCCGCGTCGAGCGCGGTGAGCTCGTCGGCCAGCCGGTACGGGTCGACGGCGCTCAGCGCGGTGGCGGTGGGTGCCGTTCCCAGCCTGGCGGCGAGAGCGGCGGTGACCTGGCTGGCCAGCGCCGGGGTGATGTGGTTGCCCGGTACCGAGTGGGTGATGGCCCGCCGGAAGAGCCCCCGTGCCGATGGCATGGTGAGCAGCGCTGCGATCGAACCCGCTCCGGCGGACTGGCCCGCCACGGTGACCAGGGCGGGGTTCCCACCGAACCGCTCGATGTTGCGCCGCACCCACTGCAACGCGGCGATCTGGTCCAGCAGACCGCGGTTGGGTGGGGCGCCCGGCAGGTGGGCGAACCCCTCGACGCCGACCCGGTAGTTGAGCGTCACCACCACGATCCCGGCGGCGCACAGCCTCGCGGCGTCGTAGCTGGGATCGCTGCCCACGCCGGTGATGTAGGCGCCGCCGGGGATCCACACCAGCACGGGCAGGCCTGCCGCCCCGGGATCGGGGGTGGACACGTTCAGCGTCAGCCAGTCGGTCTGGCGCTCCGACGCCGCCTGCACCGGCCCGGATTGCGGCGGCAGCGGCCCGAACTCGACGGCCTGCCGGGTGCCGTCCCAGGCCTCCGGCGGTGCGGGTGCGGCGAAGCGGAGATCGCCCACCGGGGGCCGGGCGTAGCGAAGACCGCGAAACTGTGCCATCCCCGAACGCCACCGCCCCACCACGGTGCCCGCCATCGTCCGCACGACCGGGTGCTCCGACGTGCCAGCCATCTCGATCCTCGCCCTCTGGTTTCAAGTCAGTTGTATTGTTACCCTATCGGCAACGGGACGAGGTGACATGCCGAAGAGGGTCGACCACCGCGAACGTCGCGAGGAGATCGCGCGCGCCCTCTGGCGCGTGGTGGATCAGCGCGGCCTGGCCCGGGCGACGCTGCGCGAGGTGGCCAGCGAAGCAGGCGTGTCGCTCGGGCGGCTGCAGCACTACTTCTCGAACCGGACAGCGATGCTCACCTTCGCGATGGACTTCGCCGCGGAACGGACCGCCCAACGTGTCGCCGCCGGACTCGCCGGTCTCGGCCAGCCGGCACATCCACGGGACGTGCTGCGAGTCACCCTGACCGAGATGCTGCCCCTGCACCCGGATGCCCGTGCCACCAGCCGGATGAGCACCGCCTACGTCCTGGAGGCGCTGCACGACCCGGCGCTGCATGACCGGGCCCGCGCCGGCCTGCGCGACGGGAGAGCCGGGGTCGAAGGGCTGATCCGGCAAGCGATCGCCGACGGGTACCTCGCCCGGGACCGCGACCCGGCCGTCGAGACCGACCTGCTCCTGGCCCTCACCGGCTTCGGCACGCTGCTGGACCTGCACGTGATCGAGCCGCACGACGCGCTCACCGCCATCGACGAGCACCTCGACCGGCTCTTCAGCCCGCGGTAGCCACCACTCCGGCCAGCGCCCGCCGATCCGGCGGGGACCGAGCGACCCGGCCGCGGTGCGGTGCCGGCGGCCGGCTCCCCGGCACGGGACACCGGCCGGGCCGCGAACTGGGCGGTCGCCGGGCGCTCACTTCGCCCCGATCCCGCTGTCTGTATCTACGACCGCCCGAACGATCCGGGCGGCCTCCTCCCGCGGCGGGCGAGCCAGAGGTGCCCACCGCGGCCCAGGAACGCGCCCGAGAAGCGAGGAAGAGGTACCCGGATGAGGACACCACCGGTCGTGTCGGCGCAGCAGTGGGAGCAGGCACGCCAGGAACTGCTCGGCAAGGAGAAGGAGCTGACCCGGGCCCGGGACGCGCTGGCGGCCCAGCGCCGGCGGATGCCGTGGACGGCCGTGCACAAGCAGTACGAGTTCGACGGGCCGGCGGGCCGCGCGAGCCTGCTCGACCTGTTCGAGGGCCGCCGCCAGCTGATCGTCTACCGCGCGTTCCTGGAACCCGGCGTCCACGGCTGGCCCGACCACGCCTGCCTCGGCTGCTCGATGATGGCCGACCACGTGGGCAATCTGGCGCACCTGAACGCCCGCGACACCACGCTCGCGTTCGTCTCACGTGGACCGCAACCCGACATCGAGCGGGTCAAGAACCGGATGGGCTGGCGGATCCCCTGGTACACCATCCTCGGCGACTTCGACGCCGACTTCGGGGTGGACGAATGGCACGGCACGAACGCGTTCCTCCGCGACGGCGAGACGGTGTACCGCACCTACTTCGTCAACGCCCGGGGCGACGAGGCGCTGGGCAACACCTGGAGCTTCCTCGACATCACCGCGCTCGGACGGCAGGAGAGCTGGGAGGACTCGCCGGACGGCTACCCGCAGGCCGCGCCGTACGAATGGTGGAACTGGCACGACGAGTACGGCCGGGCGGCCCGGGTCGACGCGGAATGGCTGAGCCGCATCGACGGCGCGGTGGAAGCGGGCCAGGCCGGCACCGGACGCCCCGCCGCCGAGGAGCGCCGCACCTCGTGACCCACCCGGATGGCCGGACCGCCGGTACCTCCACCGAACGAGAGGCCCCGATGCCGTCACCGGCCCCCGCCGCTCCGGGGCGGTCCGGCCCGGGCGTGGCCGGCGGCGACGCCGCTGCCGGCCACGCCGGTCACTCACCGGGGAAGCGAACGCGGCAGCCCGAACCAGCTCAGCAGGCCGCCGTCGAAGCGGGTCAGCGCACCGATCCGGGCACCGGACAGGGAAAGCACGACGAGCCCCTCCCCGCGGCGGGTCGCCCCGCCGGAGCGGCGGTACAGCCCGAACGCCGGCTGCCCGTTCGCCCGCGTCGGTACCAGATGGTAGGCGCGCTGCGGCAGGACGGCCGCGTAGAACCGCCGCACCGCGCCGATCCCCTGGTACTCCAGCGGGACCGGGGGCATGGACACCCGCACGTCGTCGGTGAGCAACGCGACCAGCGCGTCGACGTCACTGGCCTCGAAGGCGCGGACGAACCGCGCCACCAGCTCGTGCTCGGCCGGCGACCCGGGCGCGGGAGCCGGCTCGCCGCCGGCCGGCGTCCGCTGCCGCAGGCTCGCCCGGGCCCGCCGGAGCGCGCTGGTGACCGACGCGACCGTCGCGCCGAGCATCGCCGCCACCTCGTCGGCGTGGAACCCGAGCACGTCACGCAGGATCAGCACCGCCCGCTGCCGCGCGGGCAGCAGCTGCAACGCGGTGACGAACGCCAACGAGATGGCCTCGGTCCGCTCGTACCGGGCTTCCGGCCCGAGCGGTAGGTCGGCGGCACCTTCCAGGAGGGCATCGGGGAAGGGTTCGAGCCACCCGACCTCGGTCGGCCGGGTCGGCGCCGGCAGCCGCATCTCGCGGGCGTCCCACTCCCGAGCCGGGCGCCGCCTCGCCGAGCGGAGCATGTTCAGGCACCGGTTGGTGGCGATACGGTGCAGCCAGGTTCGGATCGAGGCCCGCTCCTCGAACGCCGGGAACCCCTGCCAGGCGCCCAGCAGCGTCTCCTGCACCGCGTCCTCGGCGTCCTGGACGGATCCGAGCATCCGGTAGCAGTGCACCTGCAGCTCCCGCCGGTACGGCTGCACCAGCTCGCGGAACGCCACGCTGTCCCCACCCCGCGCCCGGGTGATCGCATCGCTGCCCATCAGACTCCTCCCGCTCGCCCTCACCCGGTACGGACACCGCCCGAGCCACGAACTGAGCGGTCGGCGCGGTCCAGAACGTACCGGCGGGGCCGTCGGGTGGGCGACGCCGCACTTCGGCGCGGGCCGCACCGCGATCACCGCGGCCCAGGCAACCAGGACGGGCCGGGCGGCACCAGGGTCACCGCACCGCGTGTCGAACCGGGCGGGCGCTGCGTCACGCCCCCGGCCCGGCGGTACGGATGCCCTTCCGCTTGCGCTCGCGCTGGACCCTGCGCTCGAACCGCGCCTGCAACTGCGGCAGGGTCGGCCAGCGCCGCTGCCAGTCGGGCGACGACGCGTGGTGCTCCGGCAGCTCACCCCGCCGCCGCACGACGTACTTCTCGAAGTCGCGGATCTCGCCAGCGGTCGGCCGGTTCTGCCGGCGGACGTGCAGCACCAACCAGACGACCAGCATCACCGCGCCCGCGAACAGGAACGGCGGGATGCCCGGCGCGCTCGCGACGTCCGAGTAGCTGGCCGGCGAGCCCGACCCACCGAGGTAGCACTCGTCGCCGGGACGCATCCGGAACTGGCCGCACATCGGGCCGTTGTGCTCGTCGATCGTCGCCAGCAGGAAAGCCGACACCACCAGCGCGGCGGCCCCGACCAGGGTCACCACGATCGTGGCCACCCGTGCGTGCCTCGGCCAGCGGTATTCGATCAGTCGCAACCGAGCCACACCGACCCCCTTCCAGCACGAGCGAGGCAGCGGGCCGACCGCCGTTCCGCCGGGCGCCCGCAGCGGGCCAGCACGCGACCGCGACAGGCTCCATACCGGCGGAGCGCCCGCCGCGAGAAGTCTTCCCAGCGAACCCGTTGCCGGCAAGGTGAGAAGCTGTCACCGTCTGCTTCCTGCCAGTTCCGGCCACTCCGCTTGCGAGTGCCGAACCTGATCGCGCGGGTTGTCGCAGTCCGCATCGGCCGGCTCGTCGTGCGCCGGCCGGTGGGGCGATGCCCGGCAGATGGGCACGGTGCCGTTGCGCTGCCCGTCAGCCGTGCCGGGACGGCAGTTCAGTCGCGGCGCGGGGCGGGCGGCCGGTGGTACTCCTCGATGGGCAGTCGCGCCACTTCGAACAACGCGGGACCGTCCTGCGGCACCCCCGGTCGCGCGGAACCCGGGTTGAGGTCGACGAGTTGAGCGGTGGACAGCGCGTAGACGACCCGGCCCAGCCCGGAGCGGTCGATGCCACCGGTGCACATCCCGCAGGGCTGGCAGCTGGTGTACATGGTGGTGCGGGCGGCGGTGTCGGCGTCGAGTTCCCGGGCGGCCCATCGGGCGAGTTTCAGCTCCGGGTGGGCGGTGATGTCGTCGTCCCGCCGCACCGTGTTGTGCGCTTCGACCAGGATCGTGCCGTCCGGGCCCGCCAACAGGGAGCCGTAGGGTGCGTCGCCGAGTTCGATGGCGCGGGTGGCGATGTCGATCGCCCGGCGCAGCAGCGTCTCGTCGGTCGTACTGATCATCGTGCCGCCTTCCGGTGGGTGGCCACGGCGGCGAGCGCCTGCCAGGCGGCCTGCGGGTGGTGGGTCTCCGCCGGATCCCCGTGGTACGGGTCGAGCACGACGGTGCCGGCGCCGAGCCGGCGAAGGTCGTCGAGGTCGGCCATGATCTGCTCGATGCTGCCGACCCCGGCGGGCCGGTCGGGATCGTGGATCGGCGTGCCGGTCAGCCGCAGCGCGATCCGGGGTGCGAATCCGGGCAGCGGGTGGGTGTCCAGAACCGACCGCATCCGCTCGATGGGCAGGCGCAGCGGGTGCCAGGCGTCGCCGTACCGGGCGGCCCGCCGGAGGGCCGCCTCGCTGTGGCCACCGACCCAGATCGGTACCGGCGTGCCGTGGCCGCCGGCCGTCTGCGGCCAGGTGTCGCGCAGCGCGGCGAGGTGGTCGTCGGTCAGCCTGCCCCGGGAGGTGAAGGGGAGGCCGAGCGCGGCGAACTCCTGGCGGGCCCAGCCGACGCCGACCCCGAGTACGAACCGGCCGCCGCTGAGCTGGTGCAGGTTGGTGGCCATCCGGGTGACCAGCAGCGGGTGCCGGTAGGGCAGGACCAGTACGGTCGTGCCGAGCCGCAGCCTGGTGGTCGCACCGGCCAGCCAGGACAGCGTGGTGAACGGCTCGTAGAACGGCTCCGGGTAGCGCTCGGCGACGTCGGCTGTGAGGGCCACGTGGTCGGACACCATGAGCAGGTCGAAGCCGAGGCCCTCCACGATCCGGGCCCAGTCGCGCAGCACGCCGGGATCGGTGCCGGGGCCGAAGTTCGGTACGTTGACGCCGAGTTGCATGGCCAGAGATTAGCCGGAGTTCCATCGATGGGGAATGACCATTTCGCGGTCGGGGCCTGTCTTCACCACGGTTTTCCCGGTAAATTCGCCAGATGACCGCGAACCTCGATGACATCGACTGGGCGATCGTCGACCAGTTGCAGTGCAACGCCCGCCTCTCGCTCAGCGAGCTGGGGCGGCGGGTGAAGCTGGGGTCCTCGGCCACCGCGGAACGGGTCCGCAACCTGGAGGCGTCGGGCGTGCTCACCGGCTACCGGGCGGTGGTCGACCTGTCGAAGGTCGGCTACCCGGTGCTGGCCGTGGTGCGGCTGAAGTACCCGGGCAACCATCACCAGCCGCTGCGCCAGCTGCTCGCCGAGCGGCGGGAGATCCTGGAGTGCCTGCGGACCACCGGCGACGACTGCTACACGCTGAAGGTCGCCGCGACCTCGATGGGGCACCTGGAGTCGCTGATGGACGAGCTGGCCGGGCTGGGCAGCACCACCACCAGCGTGGTGTACAGCCAGCCGCTGCCGTACCGCGGGCCGGTCCGGCCCTGAACCGGTGCTGCTGGCCGGCGGCTCACACCCGGGCCGGCTGTTCCCGCCTCGCGGCGGCGTTGGGCAGCTGTCGGACCGACCGCACCAGTAGCGGGGCGAGTGCGGCGGCGAGGTAGGCGATGCCGCAGGCCAGGGCGACGTGCGCACCGCCCCAGTACGCCGCGGCCGGCCCGACGAGCAACTGGCCGACCGGAATCGCCGCGTACGACAGCAGGTCGTCGTAGGACGAGACGCGGGACAGCACCTCCCGCGGGACGTGCTGCTGGATGGCGGTGTCCCAGGTGACGCCGGAGACCGTCAGGCCCAGCGCGCCGACGAACGCGCAGGCCGCCAACGCCGGCGCGCCCGCACCCAGGCCGAGCGCGAGCAGCGGCAGCGCCGGCAGCGCCCCGGCCAGCCGCCCGGCGCGCAGCGGTCGCCGGAAGACCAGCCGGTACATCAGCACGCTCATCACCAGCAGGCCGACCGCCCGGACGCTGAGCACCATGCCCCAGGCGGCCTCGCCGCTGCGCGACCTGGTCAGGGTCGGTCCGAGGATCTGCCACGGACCCACGTTGACCAGGTTGATCACGCAGTAGGACAGCGCGACGGTGGACACCCAGCGGATCGAGCGGAACTCCCGCCACCCGTGCCGGATGTCGGACAGCAGGTGGCTGCGCATGCTGGGCATCCGCCCGGTACGGCGGGGCAGGCGGGCGAGGAAGCCGGTGGCGGCAAGGTAGCTCAGCGCGTCCACGGCGATCGCCCAGCCGCCGCCGAAGCCGACGACGATCAGGCCGGCCGCGGTGGGGCCGAGGATGCGGGTGGCGTTGCGGGTCGAGGCGAGTACCGAGTTGGCGCGCTGCAGGTCGTCCGCGGGCACCAGTTCGGGTACCACGCCCCGCAGCGCGGGGGAGGCGAACGCCGCCATCGCCCCGTTGCCCAGTTCCAGCCCGACCACCAGCGGCAGGCTGTAGTGCCCGGTGAGCAGTACGAGCGCCACCGTGCCCTGGGTGAGCCCGGCCCCGAGGTTGGCGGCGATCAGCACCGCGCGGCGCGAGAAGCGGTCCGCCACGGCGCCGCCGACCAGGAGCAACAGCAGCTGCGGGGCGATCTCGGCGGCGAGCACGACGCCGAGATCGCCCGCGTGCCCGGAGGCGTTCAGTACCCGAAGGCGAGCGCCACCGGGGCCATCGCGCTGCCGAGCTGGCTGACCAACCGGCCGAGGAAGAACGGGCGGAACGGCGGGACCAGGAGCGACTTGAGGGTGATGAGCACGTACCGAGGCTCCGGAGTGCGCGCGCGGCCCGCTATCCTTGCGACGAAATTCGCAACCATGCTGCCGGCACGGTCGGGCCGGCCGGGTACGGGAGGAACGTTGCGCAGGCAGGCGAACGCCGGAGCCCGGACGTGACGCTGCTGCGGCTCACCCCGACCGCCCTGGCGCGGTGCCGGTTCGCGCTCTCGCCACTGGCGGAGACGATGGGTGCCCTGGTGGCGCTGCACCGCGGGTACGCCGAGCCGTGGCTGGCCCGCTGGCAGGCCGACAACCAGCCGGCATACCGGTCCTGGCTGGCCGTCGACGAGTTCGCCGCCGGCCTGCTGTCACTGCTCGCCGCGACCAAGTGGCTGCCGGATCTGGTCGCGCCGCCGCCGGCCGGCGGCATGCACACCCGCCTGGCCGACGAACTCGCCGACGTCGCCGGGCACTCCGACGCCGCGGTACGCGCGATGATGCCGGACGCGATCGCGGCGAGCTGGGAGCCGCAGGACACCGGGTGGCTCGCCGGTTCCGGGCTGGCCGGCCGGATCGCCGCGGTGTTCGAGCAGGGCTGGCAGCGGTTCGTCGCACCGGACTGGGCGCGGCGCCGCGCGGTGCTGGAACGCGACGTGGCGCACCGGGCCGGCGTGCTCGCCGCGTACGGCTGGCAGCAGGCGGTGCGGGGCATGACCCGCCGGTCGGTCTGGGTCGGCCGGGACGCGATCCGCTTCTCCGACCAGGACTATCCGGACCGGCTGATCACCGACGAGGGGCTGATCTTCGTCCCGCACACCACCGGGCGCGGCTCCTGGACCTGCGAACGGCCGCACCAGTACGCCCTGGTGTACCCGGCCCGCGGCCCCGCGGCCGAGCCCGACACCGCGGCCGGCGACCCGCTGGCGACCCTGCTGGGCCGCGGGCGCGCCCGCGTCCTGCGCGAACTCGCCGCCCCGGCGACCAGCAGCCAGCTCGCGCAGGTCCTCGGCGTGTCGCTGGGCACCGTCAGCACCCACCTCGCCGTGCTGCGCGACGCCGGCGCCGTCTCCCGGGCCCGCGCCGGCCGCAGCGTCGTCTACACCCGTACCGACCGCGGCGAGAACCTGTGCGCGCTGCTCGCCGATTGATCATCCCGGGCCCACGAACCGCCGCCCCACACCGCCATCGGCACGCGCAAAGCCGGGCGGCTCGTCCACCGCTGGGCCAGCCGGGACGGCGGGGTGCCGGACGGCGGGATGCCGGGCTCCCCGGGATCGACGGCGGTCACCGCACCCCGTCGGGTGCCGTGCGGAGTACGGAGCCGGTCGCGCGTTCGGGCCATACCGGGTTGGCGCCGAGCGCTGCAGTGAGGCGGCCGATGGTCTGCCGGGTGGCGCGGTCGTCGACGTGCTCGGGGAGCCAGGCGCAGGCGAGGTAGGCGGCGGCGATGTCGGCGGTGGCGCAGGCGGCGGCCAGGCAGTCCTCGATCCGGGTGAGGGACGGCCCGGGGCCGGCGGGGAACCGCGCGCCGGGTAGCTGGGCGCCGTCGATGACGTCGATGTCCAGGTGCAGGTAGACGGGGGTGGGGCCGAGTTCGTCGAGGGCGGCGGCCACCGCTGCGGGGTCGGCGGGCACGCGGCGGACGTGGCTGACGGTGAGGGCGTCGCGCTCGGCGGGGTCGAGGTCGCGGGCGTCCGCGAGCACGACGCTGGTGTCCGGGACGGGGCGCAGGTCGAGGGTGTCGTCGAACAGGCCCGGTGTCCGGCCGGTCAGCATGGCCAGTGCCATGCCCCCGAGGTAGCCGCTGGTCGAGATGGCCGGGGTGTTGAAGTCACCGTGCGCGTCCAGCCACAGTACGGCCAGGTCACGATGGCGGCGCTGCAGCGCGGCGACCGCCGCGCGGGTGGTCGGACAGTCGCCGGAGAGCACCAGGGGCCGGGCAGCCGGGGTCACCGCGTCGAAGGCGGCCCGGTGCAACCGGCTCATCCGGGCGGCGACGGAGCCGGCGGGCAGGTCCGGGCAGGGAACTCGGGTGGCGGTGGCGGGGATCGGGAACGCCGGCACCTGCTCGTCGAGGTGCCAGGGCGTGACGATCAGGTCCCAGGCGCTGTCGGTACCGCGGTCAGCCATCAGCTGTCCCTCTCTTTTCGGTCGGCGAGCAGGTCGAGCAGCCGTTGCAGTTCGGCGGCGCCGGCGCCCAGGTGGGCGGTGAGTTCGGCCCTGGCTTGCTCGGGGCTGCGGTGCAGCGCGTCGAGCAGCTGACGGTGGTCGTCCACGGTGCGGCCGAGTTCACGGCGGGAGCGCTCGGCCAGGGCCAGGGCGAGGCGCTGTTCCTGCTGGAGCTGCCCGTGGAAGCGGCGCAGCCGGGGACTGCCGGTGGCCGCGACCAGGGTGGCGTGGAAGAGCCGGTCGCCGTCGAGCGCCTCGATCGTGTCGCCGTTCTCGAAAGCGCGCTCTATCCGGTCGACCAGGCCGGCCAGGTTCTGGTAGATCACCGGGTCCCGGTGCTCGGTGAGGGCGTCGACCGCGACCAGTTCCACGGCAGCGCGGGCGGCATAGATGTCGGCGACATCCGACCCGGTGATGTCCGCGACGACGACGCCGCGGTTCATCTGGTAGCGGACCAGGCTCTCGCTTTCGAGAATCCGCGCGGCCTCGCGCAGCGTGCTGCGGGAGATGCCGAGCTCCGCGGCCAGGGAGGCTTCACGCAGCGGAGTGCCCGGCGGCAGCCGGCCGCAGAGGATCGCCTGCCGGATGGCTTCGGTGGCCTGCTCGGCGGTGCTCTGTCGTTGGATGCTCGCACCGAGGCCGGAGATCGGGCTCGTCACCTCACCAGTCCTCCCACGCTCGAGTCTCTGGCCGCGCCGTACCCGTCGGCGAGCCGCGCGGCCCCGCCGCGTGGACGCTGCGGCCGGAAGCGCGCTTGCTCGGATCAGGTTGTCATATTGTCCGACAATCTGGCAAGGCGTGGATCGCCGATCGCCCGGAACGGAGGACGACGTCGGGTCCCCGGAGCACGTCGCGTCAGACCCTGGAGCACGTCGCGTCCGGCCCTGGAGCACGCCGGGTCAGGCCCTGGAGCACGTCGGGTCCGAATCTCACTCCACCTGGTGCCCGAACCGTTCCGCGAACCGGGCGGTGAACAGGTCCGTCCCCTTGCGCCGGATCACGGTGTCGAGCGGGGCAGCGACCGGGAGCCCGTCCTGGTCCGGCATCTGGCCGACGCCCCCGCGGGTACCGAGGGGCAGCAGGATCCTGCGCGTGCGGGCCGGCTGGTACCCGGATCGGGGTGGCTCGCCGCGCAGTTGGGCGCGAACGTTCTCCACGACCACCAACGCCTGCGTCTGGGCGTGGGTCGCCATCTTGGCGTCGGGCAGGTCGGCGATGTCGCCCACCGCGTACACGTGCCGGTGCCCGCGCACGGCGAGATGCTCGTCGACCGGGACCGTCGCACGGTCGGTGAGCGCGACCAGCTTTCCGTCCGCGAGGTAGCCGGTGTTGACGCGGGCCCCGAAGCTGCGGAACCAGATGTCGGCGGTGATCTTCTCGCCGCCGGTGGTCGACACGGTGAAGGTGCCGGCCGTACCGTCCTCGAAGGGTGGCAGGCCGTCCAGCGCCGTACCGAGTCTCAGCTCGATGCCGAGCGCGTCGAGCTGGCGGCGTAGCTCCCGGCGCACCTCGGGCAGGAAGCCGGGCAGGATCTCGGCGGCGGGATCGACCACCACGATGCCCTTGTGCGGCCAGGCCTCGCGGATCTCGCCGGCCAGCTCCAACCCGACCGGGCCGGCGCCGAGGATCAGCACGCGCTCGGCGCGCGCGAGCTGGTCGTGGGTGGCGCGCAGCTCGGCCAGGGCCTGCGCCGCGCTCGTGGCCGCCTGCCGGGGCCGCGCCGGATACGAGTAGCTCGATCCGGTCGCGAGGACCAGGTAGTCGGCGTCCAGCCGACCGCCGCCGGCGAGCGTGACACCCCCGGCGTCCACCGACGCGGCCAGGTCTCGGAGCACCCGGCCGCGCGCCAGCAGGGCCCGGTACGGGAAGAACACGTGGTGTGCCCAGTCGGGCCGGGCCAGCGCCCGCAACGAGCCCGCCACGTTGACGAACGTGTCGCGGGGGTCGACGAGTACGACCTGCGCGTCACCATCGAGCTCCTTCGCGACCAGCGTCCCGGCGTAACCGCCGCCGACGACCGCGACGACTTCTCCCATCTGCGGCAGCCTTCCTCTCGCAAAAGTTGATGTGACAACTCTAGCGCGCGAAGTTGGCGTGTCAACTTGAGTGTCGGTACGATTGCCGGATGGCCCGATCGGCAGCGCTGTCCCCCGAGGAATGGGAGTTCTGGGACAGGTGGATGACGGCGCAACGCCTGCTGGCCGGCGAGGTCGACCGCACCCTGCAGCGTGACTTCGGGATCTCGAAGGCCGAGTTCAGCGTCCTCGTGACCCTCCACCGGGCACCGGGCAACCGGCTACGCGTCACCGAACTCGCCGACTCCCTCGGCTGGGACAAGAGCCGGGTGGCGCACCAGCTCACCCGCATGGAGCGGCGCGGACTGCTCGACCGCACCGAGTCCGGCGCCGCCGGCCGCCGCACCGGCATCGGACTGACCGGGGACGGCCGGGACGTCGTGCAGCGCGCGATCAGCGGACATGCGCACACCATCCGGCGCCTCGCCCTCGACCCGCTCTCGCCCGACCAGGCGGCGGCGATCCGTGCCTGGAGCCGGCAGCTGATCGACCGTCTCGACCCGACCTCGCCCGACCCCACCCCCGGTGACTCGGGCGGGTCTGCCGGAGGGACCGGCGCGTCCCCGGCGACGTCCCCGGGCCGCAAGCGCCGCGACCGTGATCACCGGGGCTCCGTCACTCGCCACGGCTGAGCGTTCCACCGCGACCGTCGATGCCGTGCCGCCGCTCCGGCAGGCTGCCGGGCGAGCTGGACCGCCGGTCGTGGCCCGCTCATGGGGAGGAGGGCGTCGCCCCGTGGCCGGGTGACCCGCTCAACGCCGCCTCCCGTCGCCGGTCACCGTTCGTCGTCGTACTCCTCGTCCTCGTCGTACTCGTCGTCCCGGGAGCGGCGCCGCGGCTCCTCCTCGTCGTCGCGGTCCTCGTCTTCGGGGCCCTCGTCCTCAGTCCTGGCAGGCGGGCGCCGTCATGACGCCCTCCGCTGCGCCTTCCGACGGCGGAAACCAGCTCGTCGTGACGCATCGTGGACCTGCCTGGAACGTCCAGCTCCCGGGCCAGCTTGCGCGGCTCGTCGGTCTTGAGTGCAGACAGCTCGTCACGGCCTCCGCCGGCACCGCCGCGCGGTGCGCTACGACGGCCGCCGGATCGGCCGGAGCGACACCGGCTCCCGCCCTTGGTGGTCTCCCGCCGCCCCGACCGGTCGCCATCGCCGCGTTCGGACGATCGGTTGCGGCCGTTGGCACGGCGGTCGCCGCCGGTGCCCCCGCGCCCCCGACCGGACCGGCGCTCGCCGCCGGAACGTTCGACGCTGGCCCGCAGCGCGGACATCAGCTCGACGACCTTCGTGTCCGCCGGCGGCGCGGACTCGGCGACCACCTCCGAGCCGGGCCGTTTCGCCTCGACGAGTTCGGCACCGCGCTCGCCGTACGGGTTCACCAGGCCGAAGGACAGCGTCCCCGACCAGATCGGCCGTGCCATCGCGGTACCTCCTTCACCGCGCCGTCCGCTGCCTGGCAGGCAGTGCCGACCGGTCCGGCACGTACCAGCTGCGGTCCGGTGCGCGGGCAGCCGGTCGCCGGCCACCCCCTGACTGTTACCCGGTCGGGCACCGACATGCCTGCCACGCACGAATCCGCCGAGCCGACGCGGGCCGCCACGCCCACCCGGGCGTCGGCAACGTGTCACGGCGCCGCCGCTGGGTAGGCCAGGAACGGAAACTCGGACGCTGATCCACTCAGGAAGGAGGCTGTCATGCCACGGCAGACAGCTCGCAGGCAGCGTCGTGATCCACGCAGCCAGGACTGGGACAAGAAGTCGAACAGGCAGTACGAGGAGATCAAGTCCTCGCAGTTGGATCGCGGCGCGAGCACGGGCCGCGCCGAGGAGATCGCGGCGCGCACGGTCAACAAGAACCGCGCCCGCTCGGGTAAGGCCGATCAAGCCAGTGACGTGTCGCTTCGTGACGAATCTCCCCAGGAGCGCGGTGGGCGCCGCTCCGGGCGCGGCTACGGCCCGAGCGGCGGACCGACCAAGGCCCAGCTGTACAACGATGCGAAGAAGCGCAACATCAAGGGCCGCTCCAAGATGACCAAGAAGCAGTTGCAGAACGCTCTCGGCCGCTGAGCGGCCCCCGCCGCGAAACCCGAGCCCGAAGCGGGCTCGGCTTCGGGCTGGGCTTCGGGTTCGGCTTGGGGGCCTGCTTCGGGCTGTGGTTCGGGCTGGGGTTCGGGCTGGGGCCTGCTTCGGGCTGCGGCGAGGTGACCGCGCGGACCGTTCGACCGGTGCGGTGGGCCTCCGGCGTCGCGAGTCGCCATCCGACCCGCGACGCCGGAGGCATCAGGACGTTCGGCGGACGCGACAGCGGCGCGCCGCCCGGCGAAGCAGATCGGCCGCTCGTGGCGGCGAACAGCGAAGCGCTGGGGCGGCTCCGTGGCCCGGCACCAGACCCGCGGAGTGTGACTCAGGACACAACATGCGCCTGTCACGTCCGTCCAGGCTGCCCTGTCCCATGGCCGACCTCGACGAACGAGCCGCGCAGGGAGCACGACATGACCACCACCAGCCACGAGATCATCGTCCTCGGCGCCGGTTACGCCGGCCTGATCGCCACCGCCCGGCTGGCCCGGCACACCCGCAAGCTGAACACCCGGATCACGTTGGTGAACCCCTCCCCCCGCTTCGTCGAGCGGCTGCGCATGCACCAGGTCGCCGCGGGGCAGGAACTGACCGACTTCCAGATCCCGGAACTGCTGGCGGGCACCGGGGTGGAGTTCCGCCAGGCCGCCGCCACCGCCATCGATCCCGCCGCCCGCAGCGTCGTCCTCGATGACGGCACGATCCTGCGGTACGACCGGCTGGTCTATGCCCTCGGCAGCACCACCGACACCAGCCGCGTCCCCGGCGCGGCGGACCACGCCTGGACCCTCGACGATCCGCGGACGGCACACCACTTCGCGCAACGGTTGCCCGAGATCGCCGCCGCCGGCGGTGCGGTCACCGTGTGCGGCGGCGGGCTCACCGGAATCGAAGCTGCCGCCGAGATCGCCGAGGCGCATCCGGGGTGTCCGTCACACTGGTCAGCGCTACCGAACCCGGGTCCATGATGGGCGAGAAGGCCCGCGGCCACCTGAACCGCGTACTGGACCGGCTGGGTGTGGTGCGCGTGGTCGGGGTGAAGGTCACCAAGGTGCTGCCCGACGCCGTGCGGCTGGACAACGGCGAACTCCGGCAGTCGGATCTGACCCTGTGGACCACCGGCGTGCGGGTGTCCCCGCTCGCCGCCGAGGCCGGCATCCAGACCGACGAGAACGGGCTGGTGATCACCGATCCGACACTGCGTTCGGTGTCGCATCCGGAGATCCACGCCATCGGCGACGCCGCCCTGGTACGGCAGGCGTGGGGCCGGCTGCACGGCACCTGCCAGAGCGGGGTGGTCACCGCCGACTACACGGCCACCGTCATCGCCCGGCAGCTGCGCGGGAAGAAGGTGAAGCCGTTGCGCTTCGGCTACTTCCACCAGCCGGTGAGCCTGGGTCGTCGGGACGCGGTCATCCAGTTCACCAGGGCCGACGACACCCCCAGGCGCTGGTACCTCACGGGCAAGGCCGCGGCCATCTACAAGGAGCAGGTCAGCAGCACCCCGCCGGTGGCCGCGAAGCTGACCCGGTACGTGCAGCTGCCGGTGCAGCTGTCCAAGGGTGGCCGAGCGACCCGCCGGACGGCAGGATGATCCGAGCCCGAGCCGAGCCGGCGGACCACCCGGCCCACCGGCCCCGCCCGGGCTCAGCGGAAGCGCAGACCGGTGAGGATGACAGCCGTGCAGGACCACAGTGACCATCAGCCGTCGCCGGCGGCCGAGCCGAACGGCGCCTCGGTCGACACGTTCGTCGAACATCGTCGGCTGCTCTTCGGCACCGCCTACAACTTGCTGGGCAGCGTCGCCGACGCCGAGGACATCCTGCAGGAAGCGTGGCTGAAATGGGACTCCGTGGACCACGGTTCGGTGGCCCATCCCAAGGCCTACCTGGTGCGTACGGTCACCAACCTCGCCCTCAACCGCCTCACCTCCGCCCGAGCGAAGCGCGAAACGTACATCGGCCCATGGCTTCCCGAACCGCTCGTCACCGCCCCAAATGCCGCCGAGGAGACCGAGATGGCCGATACCGTGTCGACGGCAATGCTCGTCGTCCTCGAAACGCTGAGTCCCACGGAGCGAGCCGTATTCGTGTTACGCGAGGTGTTCGGCTTCTCGCACGCCGACATCGGTGGCTTCCTCGATCGCCCGGAGGCCACCGTCCGCCAGATCGCTCGCCGTGCCCGATCGCACGTGCAGGCCCGCCGCCCCCGGTTCGACGCCGACGATGCGGCGCGCAGCGAGATCACCGAGAAGTTCATCGCCGCCTGCCACGGCGGCGACCTCAACGCCCTGATGGCACTACTCGCCCCCGACGTGACCCTGTGGAACGACGGCGGCGGCATCGTCACCGCCGCCCGCCGCCCGCTGTACGGCCCCGACCACGTGGCCCGCTGGCTGCTCGGCGTGATGGCCAAACCGACCTCCGCCGATGTCCGGCTGGAACCGGCGGTGGTCAACGGCGAAGCCAGCATCGTCGGTGTCGTCGGCGACTACCGGATCGGCGCGTTGACCTACGACATTCACGAGGGCCGCATCGAGAACATCCGCTTCCAGGTCAACCCGGAAAAGCTCGGCGGAATCCAGGAAACGGGCGACCCCACGTCCTGACCCAGGTGGGTGCGGCGACTGCCGCAACGTGCCTCGCCAGGTGGGTGTCCCCGCGGGCACAGGGTCAGGAGTCGGCCGCCGTCGGCCCCGGGCGCTCGCCGGCGAGACACCCGGAGCCGGGCCAAGAACCGGTTACCGCTGGCCGCGGTCGGCGCGCCGGGCCGCGTGGACGGCCGCCAGGGCGAGTCGCTGGTTCTCCGGCGCGCCGCCACCGCCCCCGGCGACGAAGCGCCGACGGGTGTAGCCGTACGCGAGGCCCAGCTCGGCGTCGGCGAACCCGTGCGCGCCGATCGCGCCGCTGTGCCCCAGTGTGCGGGCGCCGAGGAACGGGTACCGCTGCGGCTGCGCCTCGAAGCCGAGCGCGAAGTGGTCCCGCTCGCCGGTGACCAGGTCCGTGCCGTGGCTGTGCACCCGCGCGAAACGTGCGACGGTCTGCTCGTGCAGCAGGGCCGGCCGGCCGTCCAGCCCGGTGACCGCCGCCGCGTAGAGCCCGGCGAGCCCCCGCGCCGAGCCGACTCCACCGGAGGACGCCGGCCCGAGTGCCCGCACCAACCGGGTGTTCCCGTACTCGACCAGGTCGGTGGGTGGCGTGGCGTGCTGGTTGAAGGCGATCGCGGTCAGGCTCGTCGGGTCCGACCCGGCGCCGGGCCGCGACTCGGTCGCCGGCTGGACCGGCACGTACCGCGGCTCCTCGGTCGCCGGCAGCCCCAGATGGAAGTCCAGCCCGAACGGTGCTCGCAGCTGCCGCTGGTAGTGCTGCTGGATCGTGTGGCCGGTGGCGCGGCGCACCACCTCGCCGGTGAGCGCACCGATGACGAACGCGTGGTAGCCGTAGGCGCGGCCGGGCCGCCAGTACGGGCGCTGCGATGCGAGCCGGTCGGCCAGCACCCGGTCGTCGGCCAACTCCTCGGTACGCAGTCCGCCGTCCACGCCGATGACCCCGGAACGGTGCGCGAGCAGGTCGCGCAGGGTCAGTTCCTCCTTGCCCTCACCGGTGAACTGCGGCCAGTACGACGACACGGTCCGGTCCAGGTCGAGCGCCCCGTGCTGGACCAGCCACGCGACGACCAGATGCGCGGCGCCCTTGGCGGTCGAGTACAGCGCGGTCAGCGCATCGGCAGCCATGCCCGCCGACAGGTCGACCACCAGCCGGCCGTACCGGTACACGGCGAGCTGGGCGCCGAGGCCGGGCTCGGCGGCGACGACCGCGGCGAACTGTTCCCGCACCGGCTCGTACCCGGCCGCGACGGTGCCGTTCACGCCCGGGCTCCGGTGGCCGCGATCCGGGCGGCGAGCGCGTCGAGCAGGTCTTCCAGCAGCCCGGCGGTGGTCTCGTCGGTCAGGTTGCCGGCCTCGTCGAACCGTTCGTGCGCGTGCGAGACCATCACTTCCGGTTTGCCGATCACGTCGCTGTCGGTCCAGACGAACACCTGGCGCAGCGCGAGTTGGGCACGGACGGTACCGAACCGGGTTGACGAGGCGCCCATGATCGCGATCGGTTTGCGTCGCAGCGGGAGACCGGCGTCGCCGGTCCAGTCGGTGCTCGCCCAGTCCAGAGCGTTCTTGAGCACCCCGGGGACACCGTAGTTGTACTCGGGGGTGGCGATCAGCAGCCCGTCGGCGTCCTGGATGCGCCGGCGCAGGTCGACGACCGGAGCGGGCCAGAGTTCGGGCACGTCGAGGTCGCGCTGGTAGGGCGGCAGGTCCGGCAACCCGGAGTAGACGCCGATGTCGAGGCCACCGGGCTGCAGTTTGCGCGCGGACGCAAGCAGCAGACCGTTGTACGAGCCGGCGCGCAGGCTGCCCGAGATGCCGAGGATGCTGGCCATGACCAAACCCTTCCCGTCAGGCGCCGGCACGTCAGCCGGCGATCGATCTGAACTGTACTGGACAGTACATATGAACTCAACAGTTCAGTTCAGTTCGTGCTAGGCTTCGCCCGGACGAGGGAGCGTCGATGACATCAACACCGCGACCAGCGCCCACCACGGCGCGGGCGCCGAGCGGCGACCGGGCCGCCCGCAAGCGGCAGGCGATCGTCAAGGCGGCACGCGCCGCGTTCGTGCGCGACGGCTTCGACATCGGGATGGACGCCATCGCCGCCGCGGCGGGCGTCTCCAAGGTCACCGTCTACAACCACTACGGCAGCAAGGAAGCCCTGTTCATCGCCGTCATCGGCGACGCGATGGAGGAGGCACTCGGCGACGTGGTGGCCGGTACCGCCCAACGGCTGGCCAACTCCGACGACCTCGCCGCGGCGCTGCGCTGGACCGGCCGCGCCTGGGTCGACAGCATGGCCCGGCCGGACATGCTCGCGCTACGTCACCTGGTCGTCAGCGAGGTCCGGCGCTTCCCCGACCTCGGCTCCGCCTGGGGCGAGCACGGCCCCGGCCGGGCCCGACCCGCGCTGGCCGCGGCGTTCCAACGACTCATCGACGCCGGGCGGCTGACCATGCCCGACATCGACGTCGCCATCATCCAGTTCTCCTCGCTGGTGCTCTACCCACACCTGATCCACAGCGCCTACGGAGCCCGCCTCGACAACCACACCACCGAACGGTTGATCGACTCCGGGGTCGACATGTTCCTCGCCTACTACAACTACCGCCCGTCCCACCACGACGGACGGCGCTCCCCGACCGGCGGCTCCAGCGGTACGGCCGGCTGACCGGTCGGCGCCACCAGCCAACGCCCCGTCCACGGCCCGGGGCTCACGCAGGCGCCCCGCACCCGCCGGACGATCTCGTCGAGTCGGACGCGGTCGACCTCGACCACGAAGTCGATGGCCGTCGGCCGTCGGCCGTTGGCCGTTGGGCGTTGGCCGTCGGGCGTTCGGCGTTCGGCGTTCGGCGTTCGGCGTTCGGCGTTCGGCGGAGCAGGGTCGCCTCCGACGCTGCCTCTCCTAGATGTCCTGCTCCCAGCTGCCACGCGTGTCGACGTCCGCGGCGTCCGCCAGCGCCTCCAGCTCCGCGATCTCGTCGTCGGCGAGCTCGATGTCCAGGGCTCGGGTCAGCCCGTCGATGTGCTCCGGCTTCGTCACGCCGATGATCGGGGTGGTCCCCTTGGCGATGGCCCAGGCGGTGGCGACCTCGGCAGCGGACGCGCCTCGGTCCTCGCCGACCGCCCGCATCCTGTCCGTCAGCGCCTGCAACTGGGGCAGGATGCCGTTGTACGCGGCCGCCCGGCTGCTGCCCGCCGGCAACGGATGGGCCGGGCCGTATCTGCCGGTCAGCGCCCCCTGCTCGAGGACCATGTAGGAGAAGAACCGCACGTCGTGCTGGCGGCAGTGATCGATGATGCCCGCTCGCTCGGAACCTCGGTACAGCAGGCTGTAGTGGTTCTGGACCGCCTCCACGCGGAAGCCGGCGTCGCCGAGGATCCGATCGGCGAGAGTGATCTCCGCCAGATTATGGTTCGAGACGCCGACATGCTTGATCCGGCCGCTGCGCAGCAGCGGTACCAGAAGCGGCGTCCAGCGGGCCACGTCGGCGGGGTTGTGGATCCAGTACAGATCCACCTGGTCCGTGCCCATCCGGACGAGGCTGCGCTGGAGCATGTCCGCGACCGGATCGTCGCCGTCGCCCGCGATTTGCGGGGTGAACTTCGTCGACAGTTGGTACCCGCCGCGGGCGTGGCCGTTCAGCGCCTGGCCGAGGACCGTCTCGGCGCGGCCCATGCCGTACACCGCGGCGGTGTCCCACAAGGTGAACCCGTACGACTGCGCCTTCGCCACGATCTCTCGCCGGCCGGCCGCGGTCAGCTGACTGCCGAAATGGCCGTCGCCCGCTTCGCCGCTGTCTCCCCAGGCCCACGTCCCCAGTGCCACCGCCGGCGCGGTGAGCGTCGTGCTCGTCATGATGTCCGCTACCTCCGTTGCGTGTTCGTCGCATGCAGCAGACCGCGATCGGCGCCACCGGAGAAGGTCGCGTTCATAGGGGGTACAGGCTCCACCCCCTTTGCGCTGTGACCAGCGGTTACGGTGAACGACATGGACCAGCAGTCCGGCAACCGCGACGAGATCCGGGACTTTCTTGCCAGCCGGCGCGCCAAGATCACCCCAGCGCAGGTCGGCCTGCCACCCGGCGGCCGTCGCCGGGTCGCCGGCCTGCGGCGTGAAGAGGTCGCCGCCCTCGCCGGCGTGAGCACGGAGTGGTACACGCGGCTGGAGAAAGGGCACATCGGTGGCGTGTCCGACGACGTCCTCGACGCGGTCGCTCGCGCCCTGCGACTGGACGACGACGAACGGACCTACCTGTTCGACCTGGCCCGGTCAGCACGGCCCGCGAGCCGCACGCCATCTCGCCGCCGGGACGCCGACGTCCCGCCCCCGGTGCGGTGGCTGCTGGACTCCATGACGATGTCCTCGGCCTTCGTACGCAACGGCCGCACGGACGTCGTCGCCAGCAACGCCCTGGCCCGCGCACTGTACGCGCCGATGTTCGCCAGCACCACCGTCGATCGGCGCGGCCGCCCCAACATCACCCGCTACATCTTCCTCGACCCCGGCGCACACGACTTCTTCGTCGATTGGGACGCCGCCGGCAATGCCACCGCGGCCCTCCTGCGCGCAGAAGCCGGGCGCGAACCCTACGACCGGGCGCTGCGCGCACTCATCGGCGAGCTGTGCACCCTCAGCCCCGAGTTCCGCGACCGGTGGGCCGCGCACGACGTCCTGGTTCGCCACAACGGCATCAAACGACTCCAGCACCCCGACGTCGGCCACCTGGAACTGACCTTCCAGTCCCTCGACCTGCCCCTGTCCCCCGAGCCGTACACGACCTGGTCACCTACACCGCCGAACCCGGCACCGCATCCGAAGAGCGGCTCAAACTCCTCGCCAGCTGGGCAGCCACGCGGCCTCCGACGACAGAGCCCGCCCACGACTCTCCCTGAGTCATCGATGCCCGGGTCCGAGATCGCCCAGGTCGCGGATGCTTCGCGCGATCACGCCGATACCCGCCGCGGACCGTACGACAATCGGTGATCATGGAGTGTGGCGTTCCTCTACAACGCCTCGAAGCTGCGCCGTCCGAAGAAGCACCGAGACGCTGCATGCCGAACTGGCTCCCACATCCAACCCGACCGCCGGGCCAGCTGCCTGCCCAGCAGCAACCTCCGCCGCCGTCTCCAACTCCGCCACGAATGATCCTTCCCGCCGAGACACCCGCCCCAGCATGCGCTGGCCTGGCCGAAGCTCTCGATCGTCACGTCCCTCGCCCTCCGGCACGGCACGCCGTTGGAACCGATCGTCGAGTATCTGCGGGACACCCGGTTCGAGCCCGCCGGCTGACCGACCCCACCCCGAGATGCCGGAGGCCAGCTCCCTGCTGGACTACTTCGCACGTCGACTGTCGATCGACTTCCCCCACCAGACCTGACCATTTCAGTCGGGTTGCCGAGTTGCCTGTCCGGTCGGAACTGGTCGTACACCGAAGGTTCGACGGGCGGCTTCACTGGACTTGTCCACGGCCTCCGGTAACCCTTTGCTGGACGGTCGGCCAGTGCAAGCAGCAGACTGTGCCTGTGGCGTGAGGGCGTCATGCTTCGGGTAGAGCTGGCCGAGCCCGGTGAAGAGTGTCGTCGGTCCGGAACGGGTGGCCGGCAGCGGGCGCCGGGGCCTGGGCGTCGCCGGGCATCCGCAGCGCCCACGCCTGGACGCACCAGGCTCCGCGACTGGTGATGCCGTGACATCGGTCAGCTGTCGATGTGGGCATCAACAGCGAGGAGCGCAGCCTGCACGCGGTTGGTAACGCCGAGGGTGCTCAGGATGCGGCTGACATGGGCCTTGACGGTGGCGTCCCGCATGCCGAGTCGCGCTGCGATGTCGTTGTTGGCGAGTCCGGTGGCCACCAGGGTCAGTACGTCGCGCTCGCGGGGGGTGAGGCGCGCGATCCGCTCCCGGGCTGCTGCGGTCTTGGGTTGGCTTTTGTGGTGGTAGCGATCGATGACGCGGCGCGCGGCGCGGGGGTGCAGCATCGCGGATCCGGCAGCGACGAGGTGCACGGCGCGGAGTATCTCGCTGGGGTCGGTGTCTTTGAGGAGGAAGCCGTCGGCGCCGGCGGCGAGGGCGTCGTAGACGTACTCGTCGAGGTCGAAGGTGGTCAACGTGATGACTCGTGGTGGATGCGCGAGGGCACGTAGCTGCGTGATCGCCGTGATCCCGTCCATGCGTGGCATCCGCACGTCGACTAGTGCGACGTCGACGCGGTGCAGGGTGGCCTGTTCGATCGCCGCGAGTCCATCGGCAGCCTGGGCGATGACATCGATGCCGTCGTCGGTGGTGAGCAGGTCAGCCAGTCCGAGGCGTACCAGCGCATCGTCGTCGACGATCATGGTTCGGATCATGGTGTGTCCTCGTGCTCGCTGTCGTGGTGTTGGGGAAGGCTCGCCGACAGGCGCCAGGTGCCCTGGCCGGCCGGGCCGACCTGCAGCGTCCCTCCCAACGCGGTGACCCGTTCTCGTAGACCCACCAGGCCGAAGCCGCTCGAGACCGCGGGGATGCCGGCGCGGCCGGCCTGGTTGGTGACCAGGACGCTGGCGTCCGGGGGAAGGTAATCGATGTGCACGTCGACAGGCGCGCCGTGGGCGTGCTTTCTGGCGTTGGTGAGCGCTTCCTGGACCAGCCGGTAGACGGCGAGTTGGTGCGCCGCGGGCACCTGGTCCGGCACTCCGCGCACGCATGCCTGAATCTGCTGGCCTCCGGTCCGTGCTTGTTCGATCACCTCTCCGACGTCGCGCAGGACGGGTGCGTGGGATCGGTCGGCGTCGGGGTCACGCAGCGCGCCGAGCACGTCTCGTAGATCCGCCAACGCTTCTGTGGAGGTGGTGCGCAGCACGGTGAGTCGGCTGGTGATCGAGTCCGGCAGGGAGGCCGATCGTGCGGCCAGGGCACCGCTGTGCAGGGCAATGAGACTGAGCCGGTGGGCCAACACGTCATGCATTTCGGCTGCGATGTGGGCGCGCTCCGCGGCCCTGGCGGCCTGCTCCCGCAACTGTCGTTCAAGGCGAAGGTGGTCAACCTCCAGGTTGAGGTCGGCGACAAGCTGACGACGTTTGCCAATCCACAGGCCGACGACGACCACCATGATCAGAAACAGGCTCGAACCGTACGGTTGCGGTGTCCACAGCGAGCTGGCAGGACGGGTCACGATGTTGGCTGCCAGCGCCAGCACAGCGCAGCCCGCGGCCAGCCAAGCGCGGCGGCGAGCGGACAGGTCGAACAGTGCCAGCAGCAGCAACGGAAGCAGCGGCCATCCCCACCAGCCTGCCGCGGCGGTGCCCAGCGCGGGGGCCACGGGCCAGGGCACCCTCGGCACCAGCAGCGCCACGCCGCACAGCAGGGCCGCAGCCGACGCCGGGGTCGCGTAGCGGCCGGTGAAGGTTGAGGAGCTGTTCTGCACGGCGGACAGGGTCAGCACAACCACCAGGACACCGCGACCGATCGCCGTCCGCCGGATACTGCCACGTGCGTTCACCCGGCGAGCCTAGACACCGGCCCGGTAGCTACATCGAGCGCCGTTCTGCCACGCCCACCCCCTACTTTGGTCGGCGCGGTTCACCGAAAATCGGCTGATTCCGTAGGAACCAGCCGTTCCTAGCGTCGAGGGCATGAACGATGTTGACCTGACCCCACGCGATCCATCTGCGTTCCGTGACGGGTGGATGTTCGTGCGCGAGGCGGCGCGAGACCTGCGCACAACCGGTGCCATCGCACCCAGCGGCAAGGCACTGTCATGGGCGTTGACGCAACCGGTACGCGCTCAGGCTTCCCGGCCTCTGTCCGTTTTGGAGGTCGGCGCGGGGACCGGTTCGGTCACTCGGGTCCTGATCGATGTCCTGTCGGCAGGAAGCCGCCTCGACGTCGTGGAAAGCAATCGGCGTTTCGCCGCCCGACTGCGGCGGCTGGTGGACGCTCATCCCCGGTTGGCGGCTCTGCCACACCAGGTCCAGATACATCAGGACTCGATCGAGCAGTTCGCGCCCGCCGACCGGTATGACGTGATCATCTCCGGTCTACCGATGAAGAACTTCAGCCCGCACCAGGTCGAACGGATCATGGACAAGTACCAGCAGCTGCTGCACCCCGGCGGCGTCCTCACCTACTTCGCCTACCGCGGTGCCCGGCATGCCCGGGTCCTCCTGGGATCGAGGCGAGAGTCACGCCGCCACGACGCCGTCGACCGACTAATGAACGACTATCAGCAGCGGTTGGCCATCACCACTCGCACCGTGTGGGCCAACCTTCCGCCCGCGGCCGTCTGGCAACTCCAGACGGCCGACGCTCCGGCACCGTCACCCGAATCACGCTGAAGGCTGCGCCTGGCAGTGAGCATCCCTCTAGCGGGCCAGATACCCCCCGACGCGATATGTGCAGTCCTCGTCGCGGTGATCCTCGCCGAATCGGTGCTGTTTATCGGCGCATTCGTCCCCACCTTCACCGTGCTTCCTCGGCACGGAAGCCGTCACCCAGCACAGCTCGCCCCGGCGCCCGTCACGAGCTGACCACGCCACGCCGGCCGGTCGTGCAGGTCCGTGGCTCGTTATGAGATCGGCCAGGGGCCTGCACGACTGCACGCGGGTCAGTCTCTCGGTGCGCTCTGTTCGCGCGGGGATCCGCTGTGCGTCGTTGCGATGCTACGTTTGGCCAGTTCGCGTTCCGCTCGGGACTGGTGGCGAATGATGCGGCCGAGCCTCATCGCGCCCTCGTGGTACCGCTCGTAGATCGTGTCGGCCGCGAGCCGCAGCCCGCCGCGGCGGCGCGCAGCGGGTCGACGGAGTCCGGTTGAGCGCGAGTCTCCGCGGAGATGATCCCTGCAAAAGCTCCCTCGCCGGCGAAGACCACCGCGCGCTTGTCAGCGAAATGATGAAAAAGGCCCGCCTGTTCAGGCCGGCCCGTTCGGCGATCTGGGACCGTCGGGCCGACCTCTCGCCACGTCGGTGACCGCGCCGCTGGACTGCCGGCCCCGCCGTTGTTCCGCCGCCGGGAACGCCGCTGTTAGCGGACGGTGAGGACGATCTTGCCGTCGATGCGGCGCTGGGTCAGGCGGCCGGCGGCGGTGGCGACCTGTGTCCAGGGCAGCGTCGCATCCAGCGGTACGTGCAGGCTCCCACGATCGACGAGGTCGGCGAGACGGGCGAGGATCGGGGCGCAATCGGCCGCCAGCACGTTACCCAGCCACAGCCCCACCAGCCGCGCGCCGCGCGTGCGGTTGAAGGCGTCGACATCGAAGCGGGTGGGCTGCTGGCTTCCGTTACCGAAACTGACGCAGACGCCGTCGGTGGTCAGCGCGGTGAGCGCCACCGCAAGCGAGTCGCCGCCGACCCCGTCGAGCACCACGTCGTACCCGGCGTCTGCCACGGCCTCCGGCACGGAACCGAAGACACCGTCGAGCCGCACGCCGTCGGCGGTGAGACGATCGACGAGATCGCTGCGGCGGCTCACCGCCGACACGCTGGCCCCGGCGTAGGTGGCAAGTTGGCAGGCGAACCTGCCCACGCCGCCGGCGGCGCCGGTGATCAGGACCCGTCGCCCGATCAACGGCCCGGCCGATTCCAGGGCCAGCAGCGCCGTGGTCGCCGCGACGGGCAGTGCGCTGGCTGCCTCGTCGGTGACTGCGTCGGGAATCCTCGCCAGCAGGCCCGGCCGCACGGCGATGCGTTCGGCCCAGGAACCGCGGGGCAGCACGACACCGAAGACCCGAGTACCCCGCGCCGGAGTATCGCCGACGGCGGCAGGTTGCTCGACGATCCCGGCGAAGTCCCAACCGGGTACGTAGGTGTCGTCGGCAGCCAGAGCGGTACGAGTCTCCCCGGCGTTCAGCGAGAACGCGGTCACCCGCACCAACGCCTCCTCGGGTGCGGGGATGGGCGACGGCACGTCGCCCAGGGCAAGTCCGGGGGTACTGCCCGGCACGGTGACGACAGCGCGCACGACACGGTCCCTTCATTTACGAGAACAGGGGTTACCGGTATAGCAACCTGGTATTACGGAAGTCAAGGCTTCCGTTAAGCTGGCGTCGTGACGGAGGACCGGACGCGAGGCAGACCGCGCGACCCGGCCGTCGACGAGGCGGCCCTGAGCGCAACGCTCACCCTGCTCGATGAGCACGGCTACGAGCGGCTGCACGTCGCCGACGTCGCCCGCGCCGCCGGTATCGGGCTCGGTTCGCTCTACCGGCGCTGGCCGACCAAACACGCGCTCGTGGTCGCGGCGCTGCGCGCCGCCGCCGAACACCGCACCACCGAGATCAACGGCGACCCCGTCGACGACCTGACCGCCCATCTCGTGTCGGTCGCGACCGCCATCGCCGAACGGGCCGCACCACTGCTGTCGGTCCTCCTGTCCGCGACCGGCTCCGATCTCGCCGCCGCCGTACGCGAGGCCAAGGTGGCGCCGATCCGCGCCGCCACCCGCGAACGGCTGCGCCCAATCGCCGACGAGGACATCGATCTGACCGCCCGGGCCGACGCCGGACTCGCGATGATACTGCTGCACCTGATGATCCACGGCGCACCGCCTGACGAGCAGCACATCCGGTCCCACATCCTGCCCATCATGACCACCGGCAGCGGCTCGACCTGACAGGTCCGCAGCCACTCGGGCCAGCACCACCGCTCCGCGCGCAGCGCCCCGTCGGCCACGGCTGGAGCGAGCCGGCGGCAGGCGGCCCGGACGGCCGGTGGTTGTGCGAACAACCCAACGCAGCTTCAGCGTGGACGCACTCGCTCCAGTACGCTCTCGACCCCGGTCTGGGGGTTCTCCGCTGCTTGTGCGAGCAACCTGCGTGCCTCGTCGGGCGCAGTGGTGGGTGGGATGATCGCGAGAAACGCAACTCCGCTGAACCGCACGCGGATCTCCAGGGATGGACGGCTGCGGCCGCTCGTCGCGAGGTCGGGATCTCGCGATCCACGAGCCGTAACTGGCGCAACGGGTTCAAGGTCTACCGCGACGGCATCGTGGTCGGGTTCGTCGCGTCGGTCGACCGAGTGGCAGTCTCCCCGATCAGCGCACGGTTCTTGTCCCAACAGGAACGGATCGAGATCGCCGACCTGCGCCAGGCCGGGTGGAGCGTGCGGGCGATTGCCGCGCAGCTGGACCGGTCGCCGTCTGCGGTGAGTCGAGAACTACGGGGCAATGGGCGCATCGACGGCCAGTACCGGCCGTTCGAAGCACACCACATAGCCGCAGCACGGCGCCGTCGACCACGTCGACCGCGGTGGACCCCAACACCGCAGCTGGAGGCGTTCCTGCTCGAGCACCTGCGTCAACCGTGGAGCCCGCAACAGATCAGTCGCGAGTTGCGTCTGAGGTTCTGTGCCCAGGCAGGAAGGCCCCGGCCGAGCCAGCTATCGTGACGCCGGAGCCCTCTGGCGCCAGGTAGCCAGCTCTCCGCAGAAGCGGGGGAAGCTCGGTGAATCTTGCCGGGGGCAAGGGCGGAAGAGTCCAGGTAGCCGGGATGCGTCGAGTTCCGCCCAGAGAGACGATCGCGGCATGGCACTACGCTGTGTGGTGGTGGACGACAGCGAGCAGTTCCTGCGGGCCGCAGCCAGGTTGCTTGGCAGGCAAGGGATCGATGTCGTGGGCATCGCACAGCATGGCGGCGAGGCCGTGGATCGGGTGGCCCGCCTGCGGCCGGATGTGGCGCTGGTGGACATCGACCTCGGCGAGGAGAGCGGGTTCGGCGTTGCTGACAGGTTGAGCCGCACTGCCGGGCAGCTCGCAGTGATCATGATCTCCGGCCACGGTGGCGCTGACTTCGAAGAGGTTCTCGCGAACAGTCCGGCCGTCGGGTTCCTGGACAAGTCAGATCTGTCGGCCGATGGCATTCGGCGCCTGCTGCGATGAGTGGTTTCCGGGGTGTCGCGGTGAGCGGTTCACCGAGCCTCCAGAAAGGCGATGACCGCAAGCACTCGTCGGTGATCGTCATCGGTTTCCGGCAGATCCAGCTTGTTCAAGATGCTGCGGACATGCTTCTCGACGGTGCCTTCGCTGATCCACAGCCGGTGCGCGATACCGGCGTTGGATCGCCCTTCGGCCATGAGGGCCAGCACTTCCTTTTCCCGGGACGTCAACTCAGTGAGCCGGTCGTCTCGTCGATGTGCGGTGACGAGTTCCTGTACCAGCGCCGGGTCGACCGCTGAACTGCCGTGCGCTACCCGGTGCAGTGTGTCGACGAACTCCTGGACATCGGTGACCCGGCTCTTGAGCAGGTAACCGATGCCTCCGCCGCTGGTGAGAAGGTCGGTTGCATGCGTCAGTTCGACATACGCTGACAGTACGAGCACGTTGACCTGCGGGAACTGCCGACGGATCTGCTGGGCAGCGTCGAGGCCTTCCGTGGTGTGAGTAGGTGGCATGCGAATGTCGGTAATGACCAGATCCGGCAGTTGTGCCGCAGCTGACTGCAGAAGCTGGGTGGCGTCGGATACCTGCGCCACCACTGCGAAGCCGGACCGTTCCAGCAGGCTGGCGATGCTCTCGCGCAGCAGGATGTCGTCGTCGGCGATGATCACCCGCAGTCGCGCTTCGTCCCGCGGGCCGGGGACCTTGGGTGCGGCGCTCACCTCCGTCACGATATCGGGGCGGGTGCTGGGGGCGCTTCCGCTGAACCGGCAGAGTCGACACGAGCCGCCGGCCGATCCTGGGGAGCGGGCTTCGTGCGCCGCGGGCTGACCCGTCGTATCGCTTCCGCGAGCACGATGCTGGCGGCGATCATCGGCGGGCTCTTCGCGGTGTTGGTTTTCGCGATCGCCGACGACCGCGAGACGGCGCGGCTTGCCTTGCGCACCCAGCAGACTCTGGCCAACGCCAACCAGCTTGAACGTTTACTGGTCGACATCGAAACCGGTGAGCGCGGCTATCTACTGACCGGCGAGCAACGATTTCTGGTGCCGTGGACCGCCGCCCGACGCCAGGTGCCCGCCGTCGGCCGCGACCTGGTGCAGTCCACCGCCGTGCCCGAGCAGCGACAGCGGGCGAGGAGCCTCGTCGAGGGTGTCGAAGCGTATATCGCAGACTATTCGGTCCCGCTGGTGCAGGCGGTCCGCGCCGGTGAGCCGATGGCGCGCAGTGCCGATGGGCTCGATGAGCGAAGGCAGCAGATCGATTCGATTCGCGAGCAGTTCACCCAGTTCGACACCTCCGAGCGGCAGCTCGCTGCAGAGCGCGACGCGGATGCGCGGCGGACTGTGCTGTGGGCTTTGGGGGGTGCCGTCGCAGGCACGATCGTGTCGGTGGTGTTGATCGCGGTGTTCGCTGTCTATGTCGTGCGGTACCTGATTCGCCCGGTGCGGCACGCCGCGCGGATATCAGCGACCCTGGCCGGTGGCGACCTGGCCGTTCGGATGCCGGAGACCGGGCCGGGGGAGGTCGGTGAACTCGAACGGGCCTTCAACACGATGGGACGCTCCCTGGAACGAGGCCGCGATCGGCTGTCCCGGTTCGGCGCGGAGCAAGCCGCGCTGCGCCGGGTCGCCACCCTCGTGGCGCGCGGCGTCGCCCAGCAGGATCTGTTCACCGCGGTGACCGCCGAGGTCGGAAGCCTGTTGAAGGTCGACGGAACTCGGCTCCAGCAGTACCGGGCGGACGGCTCGGTCGTCACACTGGCAGTCTGGGCCGCGGCAGACGCGGCGCCGATGCTGATCGGCGATGATGCTTCGGCCGGCACGGCAGAGTTTCGCTCTTCGGTCTCGGTGCCGATCACCGTCGAGGGCCGGCTCTGGGGCCAGATGACTGCTCTGTCGACAAAGGACGAAGACATGGCAGCGCGGGTCGAGTCTCATTTCGCCGATTTCACCGACCTGGTCGCGATCGCGATCGCCAACGGGCAAGCCCGGGCCGAACTGCTCGCGTCCCGTGCCCGCGTCGTGGCGGCCACCGACCAGGCACGGCACCAGATCGAACGCGACCTGCATGATGGCGTCCAGCAGCAGCTGGTGTCGCTGGCGCTGGACCTACGCGTCGCCGAGGCGGACGTGCCGCCCGAGGCGGAGTCGTTGCGCAACGACCTGCAGGAGATCGCCGACGGGCTCGGCCGGGTACTTGTGGACCTGCGCGAGTTGTCTCGGGGAATCCATCCCGCGATCCTGTCCGAGGCCGGCCTGCCCGCGGCGTTACGTGCCCTGGCACGTCGATCCCGCCTTCCGGTCGAACTGGACATCGGCATAGAGTCCCGGTTGCCGCAGCAGGTCGAGGTCACTGCCTACTTCGTCGCCGCCGAAGCACTGGCAAACGCCGCCAAGTACGCTCAAGCCCGCACCATCTGGATTCGTGCGGCGATCCGAGAGGGCCAACTCGTGCTGACGATCGGCGACGACGGTGTCGGCGGCGCCGACCCGGCCCGCGGGTCTGGGCTGATCGGGCTCGCCGATCGGGTGGCGGCATCGGCAGGTACGGTGAGCGTTCGCAGCCCCCGCGACGGCGGCACCGAGATCACCGCCACGCTGCCCGTGCCACTGCAGTAGGCCGCCTCCGCTCCGGTGCCGGCGTGCCCGGTCTGCCAGCTAGCCGGTAGGCACAGATGGTCGCTGGCCATGGTGACGGGGCACCTGCCGCGCGGGAAGACTGCGTAGTAACCACACACGATCGCATGTGGTGGGCACTGGCCCGGGAGGCATCGACCCACTGTCCTGACGGCCAGCATGCACCAACGGCAGCCGCGGGATCTCGACAGCGCCGTCAGGCCGGGCTACCACGCCCAACCATCGGCGGTCGCTCAGATCTCGTGTGGGCGCGGCCGTCCGGCTGCCGCGTCCACACGCTCCACCAAAGGTGGGCGGACCAGATGAACCGGGCAGTAGCGGTGACAGGCGATGATCGGCAGGTACCACCAGCACCGGTCGCCGACGCCTCGTGGCAGCCGATGAACCAGCACCTGAACGGCCCCGGATACCTCGTCATGCTGCAACCCGAGCACCGAGCCACCGGCACGAACGATGCCCTGTACTGGTGTGGCCATGCCCGGTGGGACTGCTTCGTCAACGCCCTGTCCTACCGCGACCCGCACACCGGGGCGGTGTCGCCGGCCGAGGTCGCCGTCTACCCGACCGTTCCTGACGCGCTGCATGCTTGGCGCCACTTCGTGGCGGACCGGCGGGCACGGCGGCTGGCGCCGCCCGCCGGCTGTGTCGAGATCACCGAGCTCGGGGCGGTCGAGGACCCGACGGCGCGTCCATCCCGGCCGGCACGCAGTCCACGATCAAAACAGGCTCTGCCGGCGAAGGACGCATCAGCATCGGGCCCGATCGCCAGTGAGGCACTGTTCGCATCCGAGGTCCAGTTCTCTCGGCGACTCGCCGCCGCTGAGATCACCGAAACCATCCACCGTATGCTGCGTCAGCTCGGGCGCCGGGGCTGCACCGAACGGGTTGCCCAGGAATTCGGCGATCACCCGGAACTCGCCGTGCAACGGATGCGCGACGTCAACGCCGCGATCGCGCGCTGCACGCCATCCGACCCCACCCCACCCCCGGTTGTGGCGTGTGGGGACTCGACCACCCCCCGCCGAGTCCCCACACGCCTCGACACTCAGGCATTCTGATCCTCTCGGACGATCGCTGCGCCCACCGGAGATGTCGACTTCTCCATGGCGGCTGGCATCGGCGCCGTGTGCCAGGTGGTCAGGCGCCGGGCGGGGCGATCAACCACGGCCGGCTCACACAGCGGCCGGATCGAGTCGATGCGGCATGGTCCAGCCCTCAGCGAGCCTGGATGGATGAACGTTGTCCCCGCCACCAAAGAACTCGCAGAACTTCATGATCAGCGGATCCCAGCCGAGCGGGTCCACATGGTGCGTGCCGGGGATCACCAGGCTTTGCTCGACGTGGGCGCGCAGGACGTTGACCTCGAAGACGGTGGCGTTCGAGCCGCTGGCGAACGGATGCACCGCAATGACCTTGCACTCCAGCTGGATGGGGCACTCCGCGACGCGCGGGGGCGCGACCAGTTCCGAGGGTTGTTCCGTCAGACCGGCTACGGAGAACTTGTTCGGCTCGTACCGGTAACCCTGCTGCCGCTTGTGGTCCGAAACCACCGACTTCCCGGTGGTCAGCGCGAGCCGATCGACGGCATCGACCATCGACGACGACGGCAGGTTGAGCACACACTCGCGTTCGCGCAGCAGGTTCGCGGTGGTCTGGCCGCTGTTGCCCAGACCGAGCACCCCAGACTGGTTGAGCCACCAAGCCGAAGACATCGGGGCAAGATTTGCGGTTCCGTCCTCGTTGCGCGAGCTGATCAGCACCACCGGGGTGCCGAAGTACAGCACCTTGAGCCCGGGAACGACGTGCATCGTTACACCTTTCACGGATCCAGATGGAGAAGGCGGGCGATCGCGAGCACGATCCCTGGTCGAGTCTGCTGGAGGCACCCGAAGCGCTGCCGGCGGGAATCAGACCTTGCGTTTCCACCAGTCGCGTCGGGGCAGACGGCGGCGCAGCCGGTTCCCGACCATGACGTAGACGTGTGGCCGCCGCCGAGCGCTGGTCGCTCGGTAGCGTCGGCTATGCCGTGACGACACCGTGGTCCGTGACACGGGCACTGTCTCGAGCGTGGCCAGCGACCGGGAATGCGTAGATGGCGCCGAGTAGGCAGCCCGCGAGCACACCGACCCCGTGATTGTTGGTGACCGTGCACAGCACCACGCCCGCGGCAGGCACGAGCAGCAGTATCCAGCGCGCCAGCTCGCGTCGACGCAACAGGTACCAGACGCTCAGCGCGCCGACCAGGCCGCAGATGGCCACCGAGTCTCCCCCGCCGGTGGACGACCAGCCGGCGTACATGCTCACCGCCTGCGCGGCCACCCCGCTCACGACGAAGGCCACCAGCATCCGCGGCGTGCCGAACACCCGGACGCTCGCAGGCGCGACCACGATCAGGGCAGCAAGATTGAACAGCAGTTGCACCCATCCTGACGTCTGGACCAGAAGTGCGGTACCGCATCGCCACCAGCCGCCGCCAGGCTGCCGTTCCAGAGCTGTCAGCACATGCGGAGACGCCGTCTGTACGATCGCCATCCCGGTGAACAGCACGACCAGCGCCAATGCCGCGATCGGTACCGGGCGGCGCCAGAGGCGGCGGAGCACGTCGATCGGGTGGCTGCCGGACACCAACCGCTGGATCAGCAACCAGCCGGGCGCGACCACCGCCGCGGCACACATGTACTTGACCATCGTCACCGCACCCACCATCCGTGCTCGCCCTTCAACGATGGCCAGTCTCCTGGAAATGCGGCATCGTCAGGCAGATCCGAAAGTCGCCGACCCGGCAGGACAAATGTCATCGGCCGCCCGGGCCCACTCCAGCCCGCTGCTCGCGGCACGCGTCATTCGACGGCCGGATCCCAGCCGAGCGGGTCCACATGGTGCGCTTCCAGGATCACCGGACCCGCCTGGATGGGAGTGTCCGGAACTTCCCGACAGGCCGGCTTTCGGCATGCGCCGGGCTGCTTCCGGCCGGGGGCAAGCTGGACGATCGAGCTCGCCGGAGCAGTGAATGCGGCGCCGGAGAAGGGCCAAGTCCAATCGACGATCTCTGGCGCTGGTGTCAGCCGGGCGGCTGAAGTTGCGGTGTGGTCAGCCGCGTGAGCCGGCGGCGCTATCGTCGCCGAGGAGTTGCTTGGCGACGGTCATGGCGCTCATGCCGTTGGGCCAGCCGGCGTAGAAGGCGAGGTGGGTGATGGCTTCGATCAGTTCGGCTGTGGTGACGCCGTTGGTGCGGGCGAAGCCGATGTGGAACTGCAGTTGGTCGGTCTTGCCCAGCGCGGTGAGCGCGGCGACGGTGATGAGGCTGCGGTCGCGCTTGGACAGGCCGTCTCGTTCCCACACCTCGTCGAACAGGACCTTGTCGGTGTAGTGGACCATCGCCGGCGCGAAGCCGCAGAACGCGTTCTGTCCGCCGGTCCAGCCGCTCTGCTGATCGTCGTTGCCGGTGTTCTGCTGGTCGGTCATGGTGTCGTCCTCCTCGTGTCGGGTTTGGTGACTGGTGGTCGTGACTATTGGTCGCCTGCTGGGTCGAGGCGCACGGTGGCGGCGGTGGCCCGTTCGGCGAGCATGGGTTTCAGGTAGGTGTCGCCGTAGCGGGCGTACTTGTTCTGGTAGGCCTGGCTGATCGCGTCCAGCAGCCCGTGTTCGCCTGGTCCGACCTGCGTGAACGTGACGTTGGCCTGGTGGCCGCCCGCGCGGATCGCTCCGGTGTGCCGGCTGCCGCCGGCGATGGCGTGGCGGTACCAGGCGCCGGCGGTTCCGCGGTAAGAGCGGATGTAGAGGGCGCCGTCGACGGAGACGAGCCAGATGGGCACGAAACTGCGCAGTGAGCCGTCAGAGCGTCGGGTGCTGATCTCGATCTCGTCAGCGCTTCGGAATTGTTCGATGTCGGGTGTGGTCGTCACAGCTACTCCTTTGAGGTTGCGGGCGTCGCGGTGGCGGGCAGGAACAGGGCCAGCACGGTGGTGGCGGCGAGGACGGCAGCGGCGATCAGCAGGCTGGTGTGCACGCCGGTCACGACCGTGGTGGGCTTGCTGAGCAGGCCACCGAACACGGCGATGGCAAGCGCTCCGCCGATCTGGCGGCTGGTGTTGAACACCCCGGAGGCGACGCCGGCCTTCTCGTGGTCGACGGCGTCGAGCAGAACCGCGGTGGCGGGCGGGGACACGGTAGGACCGCCGAGTCCGACCAGCACCATCAGCCCAGCCAGCAGCCACAGCGAGGTCGTGGCCGGTAGCGTCCCGATCGCGGCCAGGCCGGCGGTCATGAGAAGCAGCCCGGCCACGATCAGCATCTTGCGGCCGATGCGTTCACCGATGCGTGCCGACAACGGGGTGAGCGCGAGCCCGATGAGCATCATCGGCAGGAACACGATTCCCGTGGCCAGCGCGGACAGGCCGCGGTGTTGCTGCAGGAACAGGCTGATCACGAACGGCAGCCCGTAGTAGCCGACCATGAACGCGAGCCCGCTGGCGACGGTGATCACGACCGTGCGGGACCGGAACAGGGTCAGCGGCACCATCGGATGGGCAACGACCTGCTGGGCGCGGATGAACCCGGCGAGCGCGACCACCGCGAGGCCGAACGCTGCGAGGACGGCTGGGTTGGCGAAGCCTCGCGAACCGGCTTCGATCGCTGCGAAGGTCAGCGCGCTCATGCCCAACACGCCGGTGAGTTGGCCGGCCAGGTCGAACGGCGCCGGCCGCGGTGTCGAGGGCCGGGTTCTGGCCAGTAGCAGCAGCGCGGTCGCGCCGACCGGGACGTTGACGAAGAAGATCAGCCGCCAGTCGACCAGGTTGAGCACGCCGCCGAGTAACGGACCGGACGAGGAGGCGATGGCGCCGCCCATGGCCCAGATCCCGACCGCACGGCCGCGAGTCCTCGCATCGGAGTAGGCCTGGCGAATCAGTGCCATCGATGCCGGCATCATCGCCGCGGCGGCGCTGCCCTGCGCGAACCGCGCTCCGATCAAGCACGCGAGAGTAGGGGCGAGCCCGCAGGCGACCGAGGCCATCACGAACACGACCAGTCCGGCACCGAACGCCCGTTTGGCGCCCAGACGGTCGGACAGCGATCCGGCCGACAGCAGCAGGGCGGCAAACATCAGCGTGTACCCGTCGACGACCCACTGCAGCCCAGCCACCCCGCCGCCAAGGTCATCGCGGATGGTCGGCAGGGTCACGTTCACCACGACCGCATCGAGGGTGACGACGAAGAAGCCCAGCAGCGCCGCGGTCAACGCCGCGCTGGCATGCTGCCGTTCCCGACGCACAGCTGGTCTGGTCGCGGCACTGTCGGACACCGAGGCCGGCATCTGGTGGGCGGCGGTCGTGCGGCTGCTGGTGGTCACGCGATCCAGACAACCCCGGCTCGAGCCCGGGTGGGAGGGCGAGATAGAGGGGGTACAAGTTCAACCTCCCACAGCCCGGACAAGCTCGTAGCGTGGACCCCATGCCAGAGCGATCAACCGACCGAGGCGGCGCACGAGCGGGTGACAAGACTACGGGCAGGGCCGCGATCCGGGACTTCTTGGCCACCCGCCGCGCCAAGCTCAGCCCCGAGCAGGTGGGCCTGCCCCATGCCGGCCACCGCCGCGTACCGGGGCTGCGGCGGGAAGAGGTCGCCGTCATCGCCGGCGTCAGCCCCGATTGGTACAACCGGCTGGAGAAGGGACACATCTCGGGCGTCTCCGACGATGTACTCGACGCGGTGGCGCGGGCGCTGCAACTCGACGAGGCCGAACGCCAGCACCTGTTCAACCTCGCCCGCGCAGCCAAACCGGCCCGCAACCCACCCCGCCGGGTCCGGACACCCGTACCGGCCAGCGTGCAGCGCGTGCTGGACTCCATGAGCGGCACCGCCGCGTTCGTGCGCAACGGCCGCCTGGACATCCTGGCCAGCAACATCCTCGGCCGGGCCCTGTACTCACCCGTGCTCGACCAGCCCGCGCACCGCGCCAACATCGCCCGCTTCGACTTCCTCGACCCCCGCGCCGGCGACTACTACCCCGACTACGACGGGGCCCTCGCGGTGGCTGTCGCCCTGCTGCGCACCGAAGCCGGCCGCAACCCCCACGACCCCGACCTCACCGCACTCATCGGTGAGCTCGCCACCCAATCCGAGGCGTTCCGCACCCGGTGGGGCGCCCACGACGTGCGGCTGCACCGCGGCGGTATCAAGACGTTCAACCACCCCGCCGTCGGACACCTGGAACTGGCCTACGACTCGATGGAACTCGTCGCCGCCCCCGGCCTCGTGCTCACCGCCTACACCGCCAAACCTGCCACCGCCTCCGCCGACAACCTCGCGCTGCTGGCGACCTGGGCCGCCACCGAGGCCCAAGCACAGGCTGGCTCGGCATCTGACCGACGCGACATCACCGGCCATCCCGAATCGCACACCGTGACCGACTGACCCGCGACCCATGGCCAACCGCCACCACGCCAGCGACCAATCCTGCGCCCGGTGGCAGATCATCCAGAACGAATGAAGGACACGACATGACCAATGACAACTTCGAGCAGATCTTCCCGCTCGGTACGAGCAACGACGCCTACGCCCAGTACTTCACCGGCCACAGCTACCTGGCTCCGCTCGCCTCGGGCAGCGTCCCGGTCAGCAACGTGACCTTCGAGCCGGGCTGCCGCAACAACTGGCACATCCACCACGGCACCGACGGAGGCGGCGACCAGATCCTGCTGTGCACCGCAGGCAGCGGCTGGTACCAGGCCGAGGACGAACATCCCGTCGACATGCAGCCCGGATCGGTGGTACGCGTGCCGGCCGGCACCAAGCACTGGCACGGCGCAAAGGCCGACACCTGGTTCTCCCACCTCGCCTTCATCACCCCCGGCGACGACGTCACCAACGAATGGCTCGAGCCCGTCACCGACGAGGACTACGCCAAGCTGCCGACCAACGGAGCGAACGCATGAGCATCCTGAACGAGACCTACACCCTGTCCAACGACATCCAGATCCCCAAACTGGGACTCGGCACCTGGTTCATCGACGACGACAAGGCGGCCGACGCCGTCCGCGCCGCTGTCGAGATCGGCTACCGCAACATCGACACCGCCCAGGCCTACGGCAACGAACGCGGCGTCGGCGAGGGCGTCCGCACCTCCCGCCTCGCCCGCGAACAGCTGTTCGTCTCCACGAAACTCGCCGCGGAGATCAAGGACTACGACCAAGCCGTGGCCGCGATCGACCAGTCGCTGTCCGCACTCGACATCGACTACATCGACCTCATGCTCATCCACGCCCCGCAACCGTGGAACGACTTCCGCGGCGGCGACTACTCCGCGGGCAACCTGGCGGCTTGGCGGGCCCTCGAACACGCCCACCAGGCGGGCAAGCTGCGCTCCATCGGCGTGTCCAACTTCCTCCAGGAAGACCTGGACAACATCCTCGAGCACGGCACCGTCGCCCCGCACGTCAACCAGATCCTGGTCCACGCCGGCAACACGCCCACCGACCTGATCGCCTACTGCCACACCAGGAACATTCTCGTCGAGGCGTACTCGCCGATCGCCCATGGCGAGATCCTCAACAACGAGCGCGTCGCCGCCATCGCGCAGAAGTACCGCGTCAGCGTGCCCCAGCTGTGCATCCGATACACCCTGCAGCTCCAGACGGTGGCTCTGCCGAAGACCGCAAACCCCAACCACATGCGCTCGAACGCCGAGGTCGACTTCACCATCTCCGAGACGGACATGGAAACACTACGAGACCTGCACGAGCGCGACTACGGACAATCCAGCGCCTTCCCCGTCTACAGCGGCAAGTGACACCCTCTTCTCCTCGCCCAGGGTCTCGCCACCCAGCGCCCACCTCGGCGTGCCTCAGTGCCGCCGACCGGACATGGCCGGACAGGTCTCAGGTCGTGCTGGGGTCGTTGACGGAGGAGATTTCCTAGGCAGGCTGGCGTGATGCCTTGGCCGCGGCGTCGAACCGGGCGCGGCGTCGGCGTTGACCGGCCGGTACGCCGTCGCGATCTCGTCGACGATCTCGCCGAGGGTGTGCATCGTGACCCGCAGGTAGTGCACCAGCGCGTCGTTCGGGTCGAGCGCCACGTCCTCACGCAGCATCGAGCATCCATTATCAATCTCGCCCCGGCAGCATCCGGATCCAGATCAGCCACCGCCCAGCGTCCTGCACCACCGCCACACCATCACCGGCCGACCTCCACGACGACCCGCTGGCCATCCGGCTGCCGATCTTGCCGATGTCCCCGACGGCGGCAACACTGCGCTGGCACCGCGCCCAGCTCGGCCCACTGCCCGCTGCCTGCCTGTACTCGATCGACGATGACCGGGAGCCGTCGCCGGCGTGAACGCCTCACCCGATGGCCGCTGCTGACGGCTGGTGGCCGGCGTGCACGATAACCCAGGCTGGGTTTGAGGGACTGTAAGACGTTTGACAGACCCGTAGGGTGGGCGACTGCGACATGGCGATGAGGACCTCAAACGAGGACCGTCCAGACGCATACGGTGTCGCGACCTGGCAGCCGGGATACTGCTTCGATCGTCAGTGCTCCGCGACTGCGGATGTCGCTGCCCAGGCAGCCAAGAGCTGCAGGCGCTCAGCAGTCGGGGAGGCGGGTTCGGCGATGTACGTGGACAGAACGATTGACGGGGTCGAGTCGAGGGTGAGCTCCTCGAAGCCCAGGTGGAGCTCTCCGACTTCTCTGTGGCGGATGGTTTTGTGACCGGTTCGGTGCTTGCCGACGTTGTGGGCGGCCCAGCGGGCGCGGAAGTCTTCGCTGCGGGTGGATAGCTCACCGATCAGCTGGGTGAGGCGCTTGTCGTGGGGAGTCTCGGCGGCCTGAGCGCGTAGGGTCCGCACGCACACGGTTGCGGCGGCATCGAGGTCGGCGTAGAAGTCCTCGGCGGCCGGGTCGAGGAAGACGAACAAGGCCAGGTTCGGTGGTGCTGTGTGTGAGCGGCGGGTGGGGCTGTCGTAGACGAGGTCGAACAGTGCCCGGCCGAGTGCGTTGGCGGCCAGAACGTCCAGCCACCTGTTGTGCGCGACTACTGGCGTGGCGCTCATGGAGTCGATGAGCAGCTGGACCTGTTGCGGCACCGCTGTTGTCGGCTTCGCTTGTCTGCGGGCCCGGGTAGGCCGGCGCGCGATGCGGGCGAGGTCGTAGAGGTAGCCGGTCTCGTCGTCGTTGAGCTGCAGGGCTCGGGCGACAGCGTCGAGGATCTCGTCGGAGACTCCGGTCAGGTCACCTTTCTCGATTCGCGTGTAGTAGTCGACGGAGACGCCGGAGAGCATGGCGACCTCCTCCCGGCGCAGGCCGGGCACTCGCCGAGGGCCGGCACCTCTGGGCAGCCCGGCCATCTCGGGGGTGATCTTCGCGCGGCGCGTGGCCAAAAACTCCCGCGCGCTCTCGTTCTTCGCCGTCATGCCGTCAACGCTATTGGCGCTTCACACCGCGTGCCAGGTTCCGCCAGAACCCCGAAGGCCGCGGCCGGGGGGTTCCACTGGAACCTTCCGCCGTTGCCGGTCTGGGCCCACGATGGTGTTCGACGCAGGTGGGCCCGTAGCAGGCGGGCCGGACGCATACCGAGTCTGCGTCGCATCCAAGGAGAAAACAATGGGCGACAGCATCGACATCAAAACGTTCAACGGCTACGGCACCACCCTGTCCGCCGTGATCAACTTCCCGCCGGAGTTCCAGGAGTCTCAGACGTATCCGGCGATCGTCGTCTCCCATCCAGGCGGTGGGGTGAAGGAACAGACCGCCGGCCTGTACGCCAGGAGGCTGGCCGAGTCCGGATTCGTCACCGTCGCCTACGACGCCTCGTTCCAGGGCGCCAGCTCGGGGACACCGAGGCAGCTGGAGAACCCGCACATCCGCACCGAGGACGTCAGCGCTGTGGTCGACTACCTGACCACGCTCGACTACGTCGACAATGAGCGGATAGGCGCGATGGGCATCTGCGCGGGGGCCGGCTACACCGCAAACGCCGCAATCAACGATCCGCGAATCAAGGCGGTAGGCACGGTCAGCATGGTCAATATCGGGCAGATGTTCCGCAACGGCTGGGCCGACGACGTCAAGGACGCAGACGCCGCGCCTGTGCTGGCCATGGGTGCGCAGGCCCGTACCACCGACGCCGCGGGTAAAGAGAATGCGTTCCCGCTGGCCCCGCTGCACGAGCAGGACGCCCCGAACGAGGAACTGCGTCAAGCGTGGGAGTACTACCACACACCGCGCTGCGAGCACCCCAACGCTCCAGGGTTCATGACGACGCGCAGCCTGAGCCAGATCATCACCTACGACGCCTTCCACAAGGCCGAGGCGTTTCTGACCCAGCCACTGCTGCTGATCGCGGGCAGCGCGGCCGGGTCCAAGTGGATGAGCGATGACCTCTACAAGCGGGCCGCGAGCAGGAACAAGTCGTTCCATGTCGTCGAGGGTGCCAACCACATGTCGCTGTACGACGGCAAGAAAGAGGTCGCCGAGGCCGTCGGCGAACTCGGACCGTTCTTCACCTCTCACCTCTGATCAGCCAGTAACGTCTCGCACCAGCCGTAGCGAGGCCGGCAGACCACCTCGACTCGAAAGGAGCGCGGCCGATGAGTGCTTGGACGCCCAACGAGCTGGACCGCATCAACGCCGAAACGTATTTCACCGTCGGGGTGACACTTCCCGACGGCACGACACCAAAAACCGTCAACATCTGGTCGGTGCCCGTCGGGGATCGGATCTTCATCCGCTCCTACAACGGGACGCAGGGCAAGTGGTACGGGCCGGCTTTGAAGACCGGCCACGGCAGGATCGCCGCGGGCGGCGTGGAGAAGAACGTACGGTTCGTTCCCGTCGCCACTGACGACGAGGAAACCAACAAGGCCGTCGATGCCTCATACCGCCAGAAGTACGCGAACAGCCAGTACGCGGTGACCATGTCCACCGAGCCGGTGCGTCGCAACACCCTGGAGGTCATCCCCGAGGACTGACTGCCGCCTATGCCGGGTGTCCCGGAGTGGCTCCATAGAGCTCCGGGACACCTGGCTGCAGAGGAGATCGAGCGATGCCGCCCGAACCCCGATTCCGGCTTGTTCCCATGCGACCGCGCGACCCGCACGAGAAGGGCCGCACGGCCTCGACGCTGGAGCTGTTCTTCGACCTGGTCTTCGTCGTCGCCGTGAGCATCGCCGCGCAGCAGCTGCACCATGCGCTCACCGACGGCCAGGTGCGCGACGGGATCGTCAACTACGCGATCGTGTTCTTCGGGATCTGGTGGGCATGGATGAACTTCACCTGGTTCGCCACCTCCTTCGACACCGACGACTGGCTCTACCGCGTGCTGACCATCGTGCAGATGGGCGGCGTGCTCGTCCTCGCCTCCGGCATCGGCCCCGCGTTCACAGACCACAACTACACGGTGCTCGTCCTCGCCTACGTGGTCATGCGTCTGGCGCTGGTAACCCAGTGGCTGCGCGCCTCCCGCTCGGCAGGACCATCGCGGCGGGCCACCCTGATCTACGCGGCCGGGGTATCGCTGGTCCAGGCCCTGTGGCTCGCCGCCCTGCTCCTGCCTCCCGGATGGTTCGCAGCCGCGTTGGTGGTACTGGTGGCCGCGGAGTTGGCCGTACCTGTCGTGGCCGAGCGCACCGGTTCCACGCCGTGGCACCCGCACCACATCACCGAACGCTACGGACTGTTCACCTTGATCGTCCTCGGTGAGAGCCTCCTCGGCTCTGCCAACGCGATCATCGAGGCCGTCCACGACATCGGCGAACTCGGATCCCTCGTTGCCATCGCCGCCCTCGCGCTGATCGCCACCGCCGCACTGTGGTGGATCTACTTCTGGCCACCCCACCACCACGCCATCAGCAGCTTCTCCCGCTCCCTGGCCTACGGCTACGGGCACTACTTCATCTTCGCCGCCGCCGGGGCGTTGTCGGCCGGCATCGAGGTGGAGATCGACCTCCTCACCGGGCACAGCCAGTTGCGTTCACCCTGGGCAGCCTTCGCCTACACGATCCCGATCACTGTGTTCGTCCTGGGCATCTGGGCGCTGGCGCTCCGCCCCCACGCCGATCACCTCATCAATGCCCTCGTGCCGCTGGCCGGGCTGCTGGTGCTGATCGACCCCTTGATTCCATTGCCGTTCGCCTCGACCGCGGTCATCCTCGCCGCAGTGGTGGCGATGCTCGTCTGGCGGCGACCCATCGACAAGCCCACGACCTGACCCACACCACCGGCGGTCTCACGATGCTGGCGGACTCGGCGGCCGTGAGATGCAGTCAGCTGCTCATGTCCAGCTTCACACCCTTGCCGCAGACGCCGGGTGACCGAAATCAGCACCGGTACCCGCGCCGCGTTCTCCGACGACCGGCTCAATGCCTGGGCTGCGCTCCACATGGCAACGGAAGTCCGCCAGAGGTCTGTCCCAGCCCTCTGGCGGACTCTTCTCACAGGCTCGAGCTAGGCGAGGTGCTTGTTGAACCACTCGATCGGGATGTCGGGGTGCAGGCCGAAGAAGTTGTACCCGTCGAATCGACGGTCGGTACCCTCGATCCAGTACAGCTGCTTGTCTTCAACCGGCAAGGCGTCGTAGATCGACTGGACGTCCTCAGGGCGGGTCATCGTGTCGCGGTGGACCTGGGCAACCAGCGTCGGAACCGTGACCGCCTTGACGTGCTCGATCGGGGACTGCTCGTCGAGGTGAAAACCGGTCCGCTCGTGCACCGCCCTGTCGAACTTCTCGAATCCGTCGTCCATGCCAATGCCCTTGACGAATTCCTCGACGACGGGTCGGGCCGAGACCGGCTGGAGCATGACCATGGCCTGAATCTCACCGAACTCCTTTGGATGCTTGCCCCAGGCGACGGCAGTGGAGTCGGCTCCCAGACAAACCGACAACAGGACCTTGCGCATGTCCTTGGTGTCCTCGCGCGAACGGGCGTAGCGCAGGGAGCCTATGACGTCTCGGTACTCCAGCAGGCCGATGCCGGCGATACCGCCGTTGCCCTGGCCGCTCATCCCGTGGTTGCGGATGTCGTAGCAGAGAATGTTGTAGCCGGCGTCGTGCAGCGCCCTGTACTCGGGCAGAAAACTGACCTCGAACCCGCCGAGCCCGCCGAACTCACGCAGGTGACCCGGGTAGCCGTATCGGTTGCCGGGCAGGAAGTGGTTGTGGATGACCAGCCTGTCCGAATCCGCCGGGATGAACCAGCCCTCCAACGCAACCCCGTCCATCGAGGGAAAGAAGACATCCTCGTACTCCAAGCCCTCCTCATCCGGCCGGCGCAGCACCGGAGCGCGGCGTCCTCCGGTGGTACCCGTCGTCCACAACTGGACGAAGCTATCGAACGCCGCTTGGGTCCTTTCCTTGTCCGCCATGGCGATCATCGCCTCCCCGCGCAGGTGCGCCTTGGTACTCGCCGCCAAGACGGCGGCCCACATCGCCCCGGCCTTAAGACCGGTCGTACCCCTATCCCTTGAGGGCAAACGGCCGGGAGGTCCCGGCGACGCACGACAGGGTCATCGGTCAGCCAGCGTCGCCTCTAGGACGATGCCGTTCCGCGCCGGATCTCTCCGCCTCCCGTGCGCCGAATCGGCTCGGGCGCCTGTGGCAAACCAGCAATCGGCGCTGCCAGGCGTTGAAGCCGAGCCGAAGAGCGCCGCGAACGGCGGGGCAGCCCGGCCCAGGCCCGCCAGGAGCTGCCCGGCCTCGACCTCGCACAACCCGCCAGTCGTTACATACGGCGATCGACTGTCAGCTACAGAGGGTAATTCCACATCGTGGGATATGATCTTGGGTTCGACCTACCTCGGGCACCGCTCGGGCACTGAATCGATAACCATCGAACATGAGGGTTGCTCGCAAAAAAGTAAAGGCCCTGGTCAGGGCCTTTACGAACACGAAAACAGGGTGCGCCCGGAGGGATTCGAACCCCCAACCTTCTGATCCGTAGTCAGATGCTCTATCCGTTGAGCTACGGGCGCAGGCGGTGAAACCGGCCGTAACTCTAACACGGCCCTCCGGCGCCCTGTGGGGCGGTGTGGCCGGCGGCCATGCGGCCCGCCGCAGCCCGGGGAACGGCAGGTGGCACGACCGTGCCGAGCCGGGTCGTACGCGCCAGCCGAACGCCGCCGTCCGGGCCGTCGCCGCGTGTCGGTGGACCGGATGGGGCCCGGTCGGTGGAGGTCCCTGCTTGTTTCGGACAGTTCGCCGGCCGAAGACGATCATGAGGTCTAGCGTGGCCACTGTCTCATTGCTTCCAGTACGGGCGGTCCCGGGACGGCGTTGCGGGGCGGCCCGGGACAGGAGTCGAACCATGGCTGGGTACGTGATCGCGCAGCTCCGTCCACCGGACCCGCTGCCGCCGGAGGTCGGGCGGTACCTGGAGCTCGTGCAGGGCACGCTCGATCCGTTCGACGGCACGTTCCTCGTGCACGGCGGCGCCCTGGAGGTACGGGAGGGCAGCTGGCCGGGCGATGCGGTGGTGATCCGGTTCCCGGACGTCGAACGCGCCCGCGGCTGGTACGACTCGCCGGCGTACGCGGAGATTCGGCCGCTGCGCACCGACCACATCGACTGCGACGTCGTCATCGTCGAAGGCGACTGACCCGCCGACGCACGGCCGGACGCCGCACCGTCGACGGTGGCACCCCGTGATCGAACCGCGCGCCGTCGAGGCCGACCGGCGACTGGCCGGCGACCACCGGCACACCGTCGAAAGCCGGCCGGCTGCGGCGGCGCGCATCGACGCCGTCGCCGAACGGCCCGCGCCGACGGCGACTGCCGGCGGGCTGTCGAGCCGGACCGACGTCGGACATGACACCGCCCCGCCGGCGGGGGCCGAGCGGGGCGGTGTCGAGTTCGAGCACCGGGGGGATGGTGTCGACTACGTCATCGTGCCGGCACACACGGTCCCGGCGGAACCCCGGTATCGCCATTCTCCAAATAGTGCGTGCTCCGCCACTTCCGGTCATGTATCGGCCCGGTTGGGACGACCGGCCCAGATCGTCGGATCCGGGTCGACCATCCGATTCCAGCCCGAGCCGTGCGGTCCCGGCCGACGGGCCGCAGCACACGCCATCCCGGCCGGCGGGGCCGCAGCTGACGCCAGTCGAGACCGATCGACGGGCCGCCACCTCTCGCCGTCCTGGAGCCGATCGACGGGCCGCAGCGCACGCCATCCGGGACCCGGCCGACGGGGCGCAGCGCACACCGTCCGGGAGCCGATCGACGGCCGTAGGTCTCGCCCTCCGAGGCCCGGTCGTGCGGCGCGGCTCACACCCCGGGGCCGGTGCGGGGCGGCTCACGCCATCCGGGCGCGGTCGGCGGGGCGCAGTTCGTGTCGCAGCGGCTCGCCGCGCAGGTAGCGGGCCAGCTCGTCGAGCACCAGGTCGAGCTGCCGTCCCGCCTCGACCGGGTTGTACGCGCCGGCGTGGTGCGGGGTGAGCAGCACGTTCGGCAGCGTCCAGTACGGCGAGTCGGGCGGCAGCGGTTCCGGGTCGGTGACGTCGAGGATCGCGTCGATCCGGCCGGTACGCAGCTCGGCGAGCAGCGCGTCGTGGTCGATCAGCGCCCCGCGGGCGGTGTTGATCAGCGTCGCGCCGTCGGGCAGCAGCGCGAGCCGGCGCGCGTCGAACAGCTGCCGGGTCGCCGGGGTGGCCGGCGCGTGCAGCGACACCACGTCGCAGTCGGCGAGCAGGTCGTCGAGTTCCCGTACGGTGACGCCGAGGTCCCGCGCGTCCGGCTCGGTGAGGTACGGGTCGGCGACGTGCACGTCGACGTCGAACGGCGCGAGCAGCCGGGCCACCCGTCGGCCGACCCGGGAGGCGCCGACCAGACCGACGCGCTTGCCCAGGTTGCCGGCGGCGGGCACGTCGTCCCGGGCGGCCAGCGACCGCCGCCGCGCGTACCACCGGGCGGAGCGGAGCACCTGCTTGTTCGCCCACAGGATCGCGGCCAGCGCGTACTCGGCGACCGGGACCGCGCCAGCGTCGGCGGCGGTGACCACCCGGACCCCCCGGTCGAACAGCTCGTCCGGGATCAGGGTGCGCACGGTGCCTGCGGTGTGGAACACCGCCCGCAGGTTCGGCAGCTCGACCGGCAGGGACGGACCGCGCCAGCCGGTGACGAGCACCTCGGCGGCAGCGAGAGCGGCGCGGGCGGGCGGCGCGGCGAGGTCGGTGACCGGCTCGGCGGGCAGCTCCAGCAGTTCGGCCAGCCGGGCCGCGCGCGCCGGTGTCAGCAGCCACTCGTACGTGCGTCGGCTCATCACCAGCGCCCCGCGCGGCCGGCTCACCGGGTACCGCGCCGCGTGCCGCGCCGGGCGGGATCGGCGGGCGCGGCGGACCGGCGTCCCGCGGGCGGATCGGGATGCACCGTCTCGCCGCGGCGCCGGGCGGGATCGGCGGGCGCGGCGGACCGGCGTCCCGCGGGCGGATCGGGATGCACCGTCTCGCCGCGGCGCCGGGCCGGATCGGCGGGCGCCGGGGCGGCCGCACGCGGCGCGGGTCGATCGTCCGCCGCCGGGTCCGGGTCGTCGTGGTCGGCGAGGTACAGCCCGTACAGCAGCGGCACGCTGGCGCCGAACAGCAGCGGCCCGACCGGGACGACCACGGTGAGGATGGTGGCGGCGACGGCGGTGGCGAGCAGGCCGAGGCCGCGGCTGGGCCGGGCGAACGCCAGCACGGCGGCGGCGCGGCGCCACGCGGCTGCGCCGTCGTTCGGGCGGCGGCCGGCGCAGACCGCGAGCGCCAGGTGGTACAGCACGGCGAGCACCGCGATGCCCACCTGGCCGGCGAACAACGCGAACGCGGCGAGGCCGGTACGGCCGGACAGGAACCAGAGGTTCGCGGCGAGCAGCAGCGCCGCCACGGTGCCGAGCGCGCTGTGCGGCAGCAGTACCCGCCGGTACCGCCGCCAGCCGCGGAACACCTCGCCGAACACCCGGGTCGTACCGTCCCGGCGCCACGCCTGCAGCCCGTACGCGGTGGCCGCGAGGGCGGGCAGCCAGGTGATGACGCCGAGGCTGAGGATGGTGCCGGCGGCGCCGGCCGCGGCCGGGTAGGCGACGTACTCCAGGGCCCGCAGCAGGCCGGTGGACCAGCGCCGCGGGGCGCGCTGCGCGGTCGCCATCGCGCCTCCCCTGCCACCGCTCGTCCGGGCGGTGTGGACCGCCGTGCCGTGCACGGTACCGCCGATGCTCATGGTCGGGCCGCCGCCGGTGCCCGGTCGGCCGGAATCCGTACCGGCGCGCCGTCTGCCCCGGTCAGCACCGCGACGACGGTGTCCGGCCGGTCCGCTGGCCGGTCGGCGCCGGGGAACAGCAGCACGGTCTCGGGCCCGAACCGGACCCCCACGCCACCCGCGCCGGGCTGGTCCGGCGCACCGGGATCGCCACCCGCGCCGGGCCGGTCCGGCGCACCGGGATCGCCACCCGCGCCGAGCCGGGCCCGCGCACCGGGCTCGCCACCCTGGTCCGGCCAGCCCTGCGCACCGGGATCGTCACCGGCGCCGGGCCGGTCCGGCGCACCAGGATCGTCGGGGCGAAGGTGCCCGGCGAGCCGGGTGACCAGGGGTGGTTCCGGGGTCAGCGCCGAGGTGGGTTCCAGCACGGTGAGCAGCCGGGCGGCGGTGGCCGGCGGGGTGGTGACCCGCAGCGTACGCAGCGTGCGGGTGAGGCGCAGCTCGGGCGTGCTGGAGGTCGGGTTGGCCTCGATGACGGTGTCGACCTGTTCGATGGTGCTGCCGGCCGGCGCCCACTGCCGCACCCAGGCCTGCCCGGGCCCGGATCGCAGCCGGTACCGGCCGGGCCCGAGCGGCTCCGCCGGCCAGTCGCTGTGCAGCAGGAACGTCCACTGCCGCGGTTCGTCGGCGGCCAGTTCGTCCAGGACGACCAGCCGGCCGGCCGGGGTGAACACGACGGTGCGGTCGAGCCGCCGCACGCCGAGCGCCGGGTCGTACATCGCGGCGGACGACGCGGTGGCGTGCGCCCAGCCGCCGCCGACGTGCACGTCGCGCATCGTCGGCCGCCGCTGGTACGGGATGCCCTGGTAGACGTGGTAGCGGTCCTCGTCGGCCCAGCCGTGCCCGTCGACCAGCACGGTGTTGTGGTGTTCGGCCCGCTTCCGGTTGTTGTACCCGTCCTCCACGACCAGGTACGCGCCGTGCGACAGGTAGACGAACGATCCGGCGTCCGGGTGGTGGTGGCCGGCGCTGAGCGTCTCCCCCGGCAGCGTGTGCGAGGTGTCCCAGGCGGTGTTGCCGCCGCCGGGTGCGGCCTTGACGCTGACCAGGGTGGCGTCCGGCTCCCAGCCGGTGCGCGCCGCGACCAGGCCCAGGTCCGGAAAGTACCTGGCGGGCTCCCCGGGCGGCTCCGGCGTGACGGTGGGATCGTAGGCGAGCAGCTCCGCGTACGCCTCGGGCAGCACGCCGGGCTTGACCCCGGAGGCGTACGCCTCCCGCCAGTACGAGTCGCGTTCGACGTGCTCGGCGAGCCACTGCGGGCGGCCGTCCCGGTAGCGGGAGGCGAGGGTGTAGTAGAGGGCGAGGCTGTGGCCGCTCCACCGGTCGTGGCAGTCGCCGTGGTCGACGATGCGCTCGAAGCCGGGTGCCGACTGGTGCAGCCGGTAGTCGAACGTGTGGGCGAGGAACCGGCAGCGCTGCCACCAGTCGATGTTCTCGGTGCGGTGCAACAGATCCAGGTAGGTGGCGAGCCACGGCACGCCGTAGCGCCAGTAGACGACACCCTCGGAGTCGGAACCGTCGGCGGGCAGCAGATCGACCACCCGGGCGAAGTTCCGCTTCGCCCGCTCCGTCCACTCCGGACGGTCGAGTGCGTACCCGGCGGTGGCCAGGCCGGCGTAGCAGATCCAGTTGTGGTTCTGCCAGTACGACGAGGACCACCAGCTGCCCTCGGTCGCCACGGCGTACTCGTACAGCCGCTCGCCCTGCAGGATCAGTTTGGCGCGCAACGCTTCCGCACGGTCGGGCGGCAGCGCGTCGCGCAGCCAGTCGTACCCGAGGGACAGCCCGTGCAGCAGCCAGCCGGCGTCCAGGTCGTGATCCGGCAGGTGCGCGCGACCCCAGTGCGGGTAGGAGATCGCGGTTCCGATCCAGCGCCACGCCTCGTCCAGGTAGCCGGGCTGCCCGGTCAGGGTGTAGGCGAGGGCGAGGTTCGCCGCGGCTGGGCCGAAGTAGGTGATGCTGGCGCGCGGGTGCTCGGCCGGCGGCGCCTGCCCGCGGTAGCCGTCGCACTGGTCGGCGAGCCGCCGCCAGCGCGCCGCGTGGCTGCCGGTGAGGCGCGCCCGCAGGTCGTCGTTCCTGTTGTCCAGCAACAACATCCGCTACCACCCGTGGTGTGTCGAGGTACCGTCGGTGTCGATCCGGATCCCGTCCCCGGTCACCGTCACGCCGGTCACCGTCGGCTCGCCCGCCTGGTACACCGAGACGTACCGGGTGCGCGCCGCGCGGGTGGCCAGGTCGTAGCGGGTGACCGTCCGCTGTGGATCGTCGGCCGTGCCGGGGCCGGGAGCCGCGACGAGGTTCATCGGGGTGCGGCACCGGTGCCAACCATGCAGCCCGGCGCCGCCGGACCAGTGCGTCTGCGCGCCGTCCGGCTGCTGCCGCGCGGTCACCGGTACCCCGGGGCGCAGCGCGAGCCGCAGCTCGTGCTCGCCGTCCGCGGTCACCGTCAGCACGTCCAGCAGGTACCCGGCCGCCAGTTCGACGTGCCGCACGATCCGGACCCCGGGTACGCGTCGGTGACCTCGGCGGTGACCGATGTCGGGGTCGCGGCGACCAGCCGGCCGGTGCACTCGGCGGGCACCGCGTCGCCGACCCGGAGCACCGGGTGCGCGTCGGCGCCGGCGTAGTGCGCCCGCCACTGCGGATGCCCGTACGGGACCTGGCCGGGGTCGGGCTGCCACGCGGCACCGGTGCCGTACAGGTAGAGCGCCAGCTTGTCGTGGTGCCCGTGCGAGCCGCCGTGCGGCCCGTGATCGAGCACCGCGTGGATCCCGTTGCCGCGCAGCACGGCCAGCCCGGCATCCGGCCACCGGCGTACCGCCGGGTCGGCGCCGTGCGGGCCGCCGTGCGACGACCCGGCGCCGTGCGACGACCCGGCCCCGTTCGGTGACCCGGCCCCGTGCGACGACCCGGCCCCGTGCGACGACCCGGCGCCGTGCGACGACCCGGCCCCGTTCGGTGACCCGGCGCCGGCCGTACCGCCGGCGACCGAGGTAGCGGTGCCGGAGTCGCGGGGGGACGACGTGGCGGCGCGGCCGGCGCCGGGAGACGGGGCGGCAACGGCGGTGACGGCATCGGTCGCGGGCGAAGATCCGGTCGGGGCGCCTCGGGGCGGCCCGGTGAACCAGTCGCCGAGGTGGTCGGCGAGGCCGTCGAGGGCGGTGCCGGCCTCGACGCGGTACCAGGCGGCGACGGCGTCCAGGCTCGCTCCGGCGGTGTACCGGTCGGCCAGTGCGCACAGTTCCAGCCACTCCAGCGCGGTCAGATCCCGGACGTACGGGCCGTCGTGCAGCGCGGGCAGCCGGCCGTCGTCGGTGGCGAGGCCGGCGAGCGCGCCGATCATCGCGGTGATCCGGTCGCCGACGGCCGCCGGCAACGCGCCAGGCTCGGTGCCCCGCAACGAAAGCAGGTACGCCCGCAGCACGAAGCCGTGATAGTAGGTGCTCGCCTCCCACTCCCAGCCGTCCGCGCGGGTGGCGGCGAGCGCGTGCGCGAGGTTGCCGTGCTCGCCGGTCAGCCAGTCCGGATCCGGCTCGGCGGCGCCGATCGCGGCCAGCGCGCCGGCCGCGGTGCCACCGGCGGCGTTGAGCCAGGCGGTGTAGTTCGAGTCGAACCTGCCCTGCCCGACGAGTTCGGCGCGGGCCTGCCGGGCGGCGTCGGCGACCGACCGCAGCAGCGGTACGGCGGCGTCGATGCCCGGGTGGCCGGCCAGCGTCCACGCGGCGTGGCCGAGATTCACCGCCCAGATCGCGTCGCTGAGCGCCTGGTGGAACATCCGACCGGTGAGCATCCAGCTGGCCGCGTCGGCGTTGCGGTCCACGGCGAGTTCGGCGTACCGCCGGGCGTACTCGCCGAGCAGCCGCACCGCCCGGTCCGGCGCGGTGTGCGCGAGCAGCCGGATCCGCCGCGCGCAGGCCTGGTGTGCCAGCGCCGCCCAGCCGCCGCGGACGGCGTCGGTGTCGACCCGGCAGCCGTACCGGCAGGCGGCGCCGCCGGCGGGGAACGTGCCGGTCAGCAGCGTGTCGTGGGCCAGCTCGGTGCCGTGCACGGGGCACACGTACGCGTGCCACCAGCCGCCGCGCTCGGCCGGCAGTACCACTCGGTCGTCGTCCACGGTGCTCAACTCCGGTTGATCATGGTCTCTACCTTGTTGATCATGGCGTCCGCCTTGTTGATCATTGTCTTCGAAGCAAGCGCTTGCCGATCCAGATAACCCCACGATCAACGCGCGGGACGGACGGGCGGGCGAGGGTGGGCGGGTCAGCGGGGCCAGACGCCGCCGTCGATGTCGAGCGTCTTGCCGGTGACGAAGCCGGACTCGGCGGCGGCGAGATAGACGACCGTCGCGCCGACGTCGGCGGTGGTACCGGCACGGCCGACCGGGATGCCGGCGACCATCGCCTGCTGCGCGTCGGCCGGGGTGAACGTGTCGTGGAACGCGGTGTTCGCGATGAAGCCGGGGGCGAGCGCGTTGACCGTGATGCCGTCGCCGGCGAGCTCCTTGGCCAGCCCGCGGGTGAGGCCGATCACGCCGGCCTTCGCCGCCGCGTACGCGGACGAGCCGGCGCCACCACCGTTGTGCGCGGCGAGGGAGGCCATCGTCACGATCCGACCGCGTCCCGACTCGCGCAGCGCACCGATCGACGCCCGTACGGTCCGGAAGGTGGCGGTGAGGTTGACGTCGATGGTGGCGGCGAAGTGCTCGTCGGTCATCGTCTCGGCGGTCGCCCGGCCGACCAGGTGGCCGGCGTTGCAGACCAGCACGTCCAGCCCGCCGAGGAACTCGATCGCCTCGGTGACCAGCCCGCTCACCTGATCGGTGGCGGTCACGTCGGCGGCGAGCGCGAGCGCCTTGCGGCCACGCTGCTCGATGCCGGCGACCGTCTCGGCGGCCGCCTCGGCGCTGTGTCCGTGGTGCACGACCACGTCGGCGCCGGCGTCGGCGAGGGCGTACGCGATGCCGCGGCCGATGCCGTGTCCGGCACCGGTGACCAGCGCGCGGGTACCCGTCAGGTCGAAGGTCATGGAGGTCCGTCCTCGGGGGTCTGCGAGGCCCTGCCAGCGGCGACACCGTGCTGGCGGGACCTCCAACTGTGCGGTACCGGAGCGGCGCCGGCCCGGCATGATCTTGATGCATCGATTTACTGGTGCACCGGTACACTTACGCTAAGGTCGAGAAATACTCCTGTCAACCGGCGCGAGCGGTGCTGCGATCACCTTGTCGATCCCGGCGCTGTACCGGCGTGGCACCGAGACGGTAAGGTGAGCGCGCGAATGAACCGATGCACCGAGTGGTCTGACGGGGGCTGCCGATGGGCGTGACGATCTACGAGGTCGCCCGCGAGGCCGGCGTCTCCCCCAGCACCGTCTCCAACCTGCTCAACGGCAGATCCGGCCGGATGCTGCCGGAAACCCGGGCCCGGGTGGAGGCGGCGATCCGGCGCCTCGGTTACCGGCCGAACCGCGCCGCCCGGCAGCTGCGCAACGGCCGGGTGCAGGTCATCGGCCTGGTCGTGCCGTCGGTCGCGAACCCGTTCTGGGGCGCCTTCGCCCGGCACGTCGAGGGCGCCGCGCTCACCCAGGGCTACCACGTCCTGCTGTGCAACTCCGAGCGCGACCCCGACCGGGAGCGCGGCTACCTCGAAGAGCTGTGGGACGACGGGGTCACCGGCGTGATCCTGTGCACCTCGCTGCCCTCGTTGACGCACGTGCTGCCGCTGGTCAAGCGCGGACTGAAGCTCGTCACGTTCGACCGCACCGCGCAGGCCGGCGACCCGGCCGGGCTCACCAACATCAGCGTCGACAACGTGGTCGGCGCCCAGCTCGCCACCGAACACCTGCTGTCGCTCGGGCACCGCCGGCTCGGCTTCATCTCCGGCGCGCTCGGCAGCGTCAACCGCAAGGAACGGTACGACGGGTTCCGCGCCGCGCTCGTCGCCGCCGGCCTGGACCCCGACGACGCCGTCGTCTGGTCCGAGGCGTACGAGGACACCTTCGGCGACCTGGACGCCGCCGGGCTCGGCCGCGCCGCCGCACGCGAGATCCTGACCGGCGCCAACCCGCCCACCGGCATCGTCGCCATCAACGACATGTGCGCCCTCGGCGTCTACGCCGGCGCACGCGACGCCGGCCGGCGCGTCGGTACCGACGTGTCGGTGGTCGGGTTCGACGACATCGTGCTGGCCGACCTGGTCGACCCGGCGCTCACCACCGTGCGGCAGCCACTGGCCGACATGGCCAGTACCGCGTTCGACAACCTGCGGTCCCGGCTGGAGAGCCCGGCCACCGGCCCCGGCCACTCGCTGCTCATCCGGCCGGAACTGGTCACCCGCTCCTCCACCACACCGCCGGTCTGACCGCCGTCAGGACGGCGACTCGACGTGCTCCGGCACCATCGCCGGAGCACCACGGCAACGGCCCGACGTCATCCGACGCGATCGCCACGGCCGCAGCACCGTCAGGACAGCGGTCCGAGATGCTCCGGCGCGACCGCAACGGCCGCAGCACCGTCAGGACAGCGGTCCGGGCTGCGCGGCTCGGCGCGCGCCGACCTGCGGGCTGTCATTCCGCGACCATAGCCGCTGAACTCGTTGCGTGACAGGGCGAACGGGGCGCTGTCCGAGGTGCCCTACGATGCGGCGATGAGCGACGAGACGCGGCGGGCGTGGGCGCTGGCGGAGGCCCGCTCCCGGTTCCCGGCGGTCGAGGAACGGGTCCGCCGGGTGTACGGGCTGCGGGTGCCCCGGCACCTCGCGGTGTTCGCCGCCCTCTGGGAGAGCGCCGACGACGCCGAGCGGGCAGGGCTTCGCCAGCTCGGCATCGGCCCGTTCGGCATCACCGAGTACTTCGCGCCGGACGGGCTGTCGCTGGTCGGCGTCGACGGGCTGGACGAGCGGCTGCACGGCCGGTACCGGTGCGATCCGGCCGAGTTCGTCACGGTGTGCAGCGGCGACTCGGACGGGCTGCACTACGGCCTGTGGTACGACGATCCCGCCCAGCTGCCCGCGTTCGTGGTGTTCAACTGGGCCCGCGACTCGGCGGAAACCTGGACCAACGGCGCGGCCACCCTGCTCGTCCAGCTGCGGCACCGGATCGACGCGGTGGCCACCGACTGCGGCCCGGAGGGGCCCGAGGCTCGCGCGCTGCGACCGTTGTCCGCGGCGCTCGACTGGTTCGCCGCCGCCGACCGGGACGCGGTGGCCGCCGACGGCATCCCGACCTGGGCGCAGTCGCCGCGGCAGGCGACCGCGGTCGCACTGTTCCCGGCTCTGCCGCCCGGCACCGGCGATCCCCGGCTGGACCGGTCCGAGCAGCGGCTGCGCATCCTGCAGTCCGGCGGCCCGGAAGCGACCGGCCTGATCGCCGACGCCGAGCGGGAACTCGCCGCCGGCCGGCCGGCGTACGCGCTCGCGGTCGGCAGCGAGCTGCACTGGGTCGACGCGGACGAGTACCGCGAGCGTGGTCTCGCGCTGCTGGTCGGCGCGTACCGGGCGCTCGGCCGGGACGCACTCGCCGGCATCGCCGAGGCGCACGCCGCGCACCGCGACCTCCCCTCGGTCGACGTCCTGGTCCGCCCGCACTGACCCGGATTCCGACCCGCCGGGCCGGTCGTACCCTGCCGAGCCGCACCCCGCCTGCCGTACCGCGACGCGGGCCGCCGAACCGCGGGGCCGATGAGTTTCGGCCCCGCCGCGGATCTGCCTCGGTGGACGTGTCGACGGGACAGGGAGCGGGCGATGGACGAGACGGTCGTGGTGCGGTACCGAACGCACGAGGACAGCGCGATCGAGAACCGGCGGCTGGTCGAGGACGTGTTCGCGCAGTTGTGGCGGGACCGGCCGGCGGGGTTGGACTACACGGTCGTGCAGCTGGACGGGGCGGAATTCGTGCACCTGGCGACGACGCCGGGCCCGCCGGTGTTACCCGGCGTCGAGGCGTTCGGGCGGTTTCAGCGCGATCTCGGCGGCCGGTTGGCGGCCGGGCCGGACGCGCGGCCGGCGACGCTGCTCGGCGCGTACCGGCCGGTCGGTGCCGCGGTGCCGGTCGCGGTGGCGTTCGTCGAGGCGCTCGGCAAGCGGGACCTCGCCGCGGTGTCCGAGCTGCTGCACGACGACGTGGTGTACGAGAGTCCGGGGGCCCGGGTGACCGGTGCCGCGGCGGTGGCGGCGGCGATCGGCGAGTTCGCCGCCACGGTGACCGGAGCCGACGTGGTGGCCGCGTTCGGCGACGAACAGGGCGCGGTGGTCTGCCACGACCTGCACACCGGCCCGTTCGGCACGCTGCGCACCGTCGATCACGTGACGGTACGGGCCGGCCGGATCGTCGCGGACACGGTGGTGTTCGACACCGCGCAGGTCGGCCGGTGACCGCGTTCGAGGACGCTGCCGGGCGGTACCGGCGGGAGCTGTTCGCCTACTGCTACCGGATGCTCGGCTCGCCGCACGACGCGGACGATGCCGTGCAGGAGACGTACCTGCGGGCCTGGCGCGGTTTCGAGGGGTTCGGCGGGCGCTCGTCGGTGCGCACCTGGCTGTACCGGATCGCCACCCGGGTGTGTCTACGCGCGATGGAGAACCGCGCCCGTCGCGCGCTGCCGTCCGGGCTGGGCGCGCCGGCCACCGATCCGGCCGGGGCGATCGATCCCCGCAACGGCACGATTTCCTGGGTGCAGCCGGTTTCCGCGACCGAGCTGGATCCGGCGACGGTCGCCGAGACCCGCTACAGCACCCGGCTCGCGTTCGTCGCCGCGTTGCAGCACCTGCCTGGCCGGCAGCGCGCGGTGCTGGTCCTGCGGGACGTGCTGATGTTCCACGCCGACGAGGTCGCCGGCCTGCTGGACAGCACGACCGCGGCGGTCAACAGCGCGCTGCAACGGGCCCGCGCCCAGCTGGCCCGTACCGCGCCGGACGGGTACGACCTGCCCGAGCCGGCGGATCCGGCCCGCCGCGACCTGCTCGACCGGTACGCGACGGCGTTCGAGAACGCGGACATCGACGGGCTGGTCCGGGTTCTCGCCGCGGACGCCGTGCTGGAGATGCCGCCGATCCCGACCTGGTTCCGTGGCCGCGCGCACGTCGGCGCCTTCCTGCGCCGCCGCCTCACCCGGCCCGGCCGGCGGCTGCTGCCGACCACGGCGAACGGGCAGCCGGCGTTCGGGCTGTACGTGCGGGGCCACGGCGGCGTGCCGCGCGCACACGCGCTGCAGCTGCTCACCCTCGGCCCGGACGGCATCGCGCGGATCGACATGATCCACGATCCGTTGCTGTTCCCCCGATTCGGGCTACCCCACCTCGCCACGACCGAGGAGACACCATGCAACTGATGACAGGCGGCATCGGCGTCGCCGGCTCGATCGTCGCCCGCGAGTTCGCCCGCCAGGGGGTGCCGATCCGGGCACTGGTCCGGGATCCGGTCAAGGGAGCCTCGCTGCGCGAGCTGCCCGGCATCGAGGTGGTCACCGGCGACATGCGGGTGCCAGGCTCGCTCGGCGCCGCGTTGGACGGCGTCGACCGGGTGTTGATGATCTCGTCGCCGCGCGGCGACATGGTCGACACCCAGTGCCGGTTCATCGACGCGGCGAAGGCGGCCGGTGTCGGGCACGTCGTCAAGCTCAGCGGCAAGGAGTCCGGGACCGCCTTCGACCCGCAGGCGTTCCGCGGTACCCGGTGGCACCTGGAGATCGAGCGGTACCTGGAGGAGTCCGGCGTCGCGTGGACCCACCTGCGGCCCAGCCAGTTCATGCAGACGTACCTGCCGGGCGCGCTCACCGGTGTCGACGCGGCCCGGGCCGCGCTGGTGATGCCGATCGGGGAGAGCCGGCTGTCCCCGGTGGACATCCAGGACATCGCCGCGGTGGCGGTGGCGATGATGGCGGCCGACGGCATCGAGGGCCGGGCGTACCAGATGACCGGGCCGGAGGCGTTGACGATGACCGAGATCACCGAGTCGATCAGCGCGGCGACCGGCCGACGGTACCGGTACGAGCGGGTGACCGCCGACCGCAAGCGGGCGCTGCACGCCGCCGAGGGGTTCCCACCCGAGGTCGTCGACCTGCTGGACGAGATCTACGCCGGCCGCCGCGGGTCACCCGAATCGGTGGTCGAGCTGAGCACGCACCGCGCCTTCGGGGTCGAGCCGACGACGTTCGCCGAGTTCGCCCGCAGGCACGCGGCGGACTTCGCCGCCCCGCCGGCTTCCTGACCGAACCGGGACCCCGGTCCCGCCCGGCTGCCGCGGCTCCGGTTCCACCGCACCACCGCGACTCCGCCCGGTTGCGGCGGCTCCGGTTTCACCGCACCACCGCGGCTCCGGCCGCGACCGGTTACGGCGGCTCCGGTTCCATCCGACTACCGCGGCTCGACGAGACCGTGCCGCCGTGCCGGGCCGGCGGCGGCGCCGGTCGGCCGCGGAGCGCGCGCCAGCAGCAGGGTGGCGACGGCCAGCAGCACCAGGATCACGGCGGCGACGGCCGCCACCGCCGGCAGGTACCAGCCGGGGAACAGGATGCGCAGCGCCTGCTCGGGCCGCAGGCCGGGCAGCCCGCGCCGTCCGGCGGCCGCCGCGACGGCGCCGTGCCGGGCGACCGCGACGACGGCGATCGCGCCCACCTGGCCCGCCGCGAGCACGGTGGCCACGATCCGGGCGAGCAGCCGGGCCGGCCGCCACTGGCGCCACACCAGGACCGCAGCCGGCAGCAGCGCGAGCGTCGCGAGGCCGAGCAGCGCGGTGTAGCCGGCGGCCCCGACCGCGAGATCGCGGACGCCGGTCAGGTGCAGGCCCGGCAGCATCGCCGGCGGCAGCGCCCGGCTCAGCTGCCGGACCCCGTGGTCGACGTGCCGCCACGCCAGGGGCGCGACCGCCACCTCCAGCAGCCCGAGCGGTACCGCGGCGAGCAGCAGCGCACCGCCCGCCCACTGCCGCACCGCGGCTCCTTTCCGGTCGCCGCCGGCGGTCGCGACGAGACCGCCGGCTTCGAACATCGCCGGCCGGCTGCCGGCGCTGGATCGGCCTGGTGGGCCACCGTACCGGGTGACGCGGTCGCGTCGGGGAAAGGATCGGTGAACGGCCGGTGGCCTTCGGGGTGCGCCGCCCGGCCCGGCCCCGGCTGACAGGCCTCGGGTCGGGTCCGGTGGCTACCAGGACGTACCGACGTCCGCCGCGGTGAGCGGGTGCCGCAGTACCGGCGCGGTGGACAGTTCGTCGGCGCCGACATCCGGCTGGGTGTCGCGCGGCTGACCGTCCACGTCGTCGGTGACGTACCGGAAGGAGCCGGTCGCGGCGTCGACGGCGGGGCTGTCGGCGGTCAGGTGCGCGATCTCGCCGGCACGGTCCAGCTTCGGATCGGCCACCCGGATCTGGTCGGCGGGCAGCTCCAACCCGACCGTGGCCGAGCCGGTCGGGTAGGCGATGTTGCCCAGGTAGGTCTGGCCGGTCGGCTGTTTCACCTCGTCGTAGAGCTTGCCGGTGGAGCCGACGACGAGGTTGTCCGCGACCACGCTGTCCACCGGCGGGTACGTGTAGTTCGCGCCGGTCTCGATGTTGGACACGTTGTCGACGAACGTGTTGTGCGTGACGACGGCGCGCTCCACCTGCCAGTGTTCGGCCCACAGGCTCGGGTCGCCGTGGTCGGAGTCGGCGGTGATCGAACCGCCGTCGATCTGCACCGCCGCGGTGAAGCCGGATCCGGTCAGGCCGGCGAAGTAGTTGTTCCAGACCCGCTGGTCCTCGCCGTACAGCCGGATGCCGCCGGTGCCGGCCTTGCCGGCGCCGAGGAACACGTTGCCGTAGAACGAGTTCCGGTCACCGCGGCGGGCGGACAGCACCCCGGCCGAGCGCCGGAACGTGTTGTAGCGCACGGTGTTGTCGCTCGACTTGACCGAGACGATCTCGGCGTCGCCGTCGCAGTCGGTGAACAGGTTGTCCTCGATGGTCGCGTGGGCGCTCGACTCCGAGAGGCTGCTGACGCCGAGCCGGATCGCCTCGCCACCGTTCGCCGTCTGCGGTGTCTCGTCGGCGAACAGGTTGTGGTCGATCCGGTCGTACTGCGAGATCTGCGACTGTCCACCATAGACGGTGACGTAGTTGCCCAGCACCGTCTTGTGCTCGAACGTGTTGTGGTCGATCCGGTTGTGCCCGCTGTTCTCCCCGTTGATCAGCACCCAGTGGGTGCCGGACGCGGTGTGCAGCCGGAAGTGGTTGTCGGTCAGCCGCACGTGCTGCGACGCGTGCACCTTCAGCGTGTTCGCGTTGGCCCAGTCCAGCCCCCGCACCAGCACGTACGCCGAGTCCTGGATCTCCAGCTGGCCGCCGGTGATCCGGGCCTGCCCCGGGTGCGCGGATCGGATCGTGACCGGTGCGTCCGCCGTACCGACCTTGCCGGACAGCTTGCCGATCGTGTAGTCGCCGTCGGCCAGCACGATCGTCGTTCCGGCGGTCGCCGCGGCCATCGCCGAGGCGAGCCCGGCCGAGTCGGACACCGCGACCTCGGTTCGCCGGCCGGCGGACGCCGGGGTCGACCAGGCCAGCGCGCATCCGGCCGCGACCACCGCGGCCAGCACTCGTCTGCGCATCACTGCTCCGCCTCCGGTACGCCGAGGGTGTCGTGCAGGGCGGCCAGCTTGCGCGGCACGTCGTACGCGGCGCCGCCCTCGTGGCCGTTGTAGGTGAAGACCTCGATCTGCTTCGGCCCGGCGTACCGGTGATAGGCGGCGAACACGGTGGACGGCGGGCAGATGTTGTCCATCAGCCCGACCGAGAACCAGGCCGGCGCGGTCGCCCGCGCGGCGAAGTTGACCGCGTCGAAGTAGGCCAGGGTGCCGAGCACGTCGTCCGCGGCGAACCGGTGCCCCTTCAGGAACCGCGCGATCTCCGCGTACGGCCCGCTGTCGGTGATCTGCGAGGCCCGCCGGTAGTGGCAGAGGAACGGTACGTCGGCGATCGCCGCGACGAGGTCGTCCCGGAGCCCGGCGACGGCCAGGGCCAGCCCGCCGCCCTGGCTGCCACCGAGCACCGCGATCCGGTCGGCGGCCACGTCCGGGGACGCCTTCGCGGCATCGACCGCCCGGACGGCGTCGGTGATCAGCCGCCGGTAGTAGTGCTTGCCGGGATCCTCCACGCCGCGGGTGAGGAAGCCGGGTGACGAGGACCCGTGCCCGTCCGGCGCGACGTCCGCCGTGTCGGCGGTCGTCTTGCCGCCACCACCCTGCCCCCGGTTGTCCATCACCAGGTGCGCGTAGCCGGCCGCCGTCCAGGTCAGCCACTCGTACGGGGTGCCCCGGCCGCCGTTGTACCCGATGTACTGCACGACCGCCGGGAGCGGCCCGCGCCGGTGCCGGGGCAGCAGCAGCCACGCCTTCACCGGCTGCCCGCCCCATCCCGGGAACGTCACGTCCTGCACCTGCACCGTGTTCAGGCCGGCGTCGTACGGCTCGAAGGTCACCGGTCCCGGGCCGGCCCCGTCGAGCGTCTGCTTCCAGAACGCGTCGAAGTCGGCGGGTTCCGCGGGCTCCGGCCGGTACTCCCGGAGCCGCTCCAGCGGCATGTCGACCAGCACGCTCAGCCCTCCTCGAACTCGACGGTCGCGGTCGCGCCGGGGGTACGGGCGGTGGTGTCGACCACCACCCGTACCCCGCCCGGCCGGGCCGTCACCTGCACCCCGTCGGCCGCGGACACGAGCCGCCGAGCCCCGTCCAGCTCGACGGTCACCGTGCCCCGCAGCTGCGTCGGGTCGGCCACCGCGAGGGTGCTGCCGGAGCCGCGCCGTACCAGCACCGCCGAGCACGCGCCGTCGGCGGTGAGCAGCCCGGTGCGGCCCGCGGCGAAGAAGTTCGCCGCCAGCAGGCCCGGCCCGCGCACCGCGTGCACCGTGTCGGTGCTCGCCGTCACCTCGACCGGCGGTGTCGACGCCCAGCGGGCGGTCGTCGCGGCGGACGCCATCGGCAGCTGCACGTACCGGTAGCAGCCGGCGGTCGGCGCCACCCCGTGGTCCTGCCACAGCGTCTGGTAGGTCCTCGTCACCGGGGTGTCCGTGCCGTACTTGAGGTTGATCTCTCGCCAGGTGTGGGTTCGCTGCTCGCGCAGCGCGTGCAGCGTGGGCCGGTCGGGGAAGACGTACCCGCCGGTGCCGGCCAGGTGGCACCAGGAGACGCGCGCCAGCGTGCCGGTGCCGCCGTGCGCCGCACCGTCCACGGTGAACTGCACCGCCGGATCGGTGAGCTTCCGGTTCTCCACGATCGTCTCGACCGTCGCGGCACCACCGGTGATCCCGCTGCCCACGCAGACGATCGCGTCGTCGACGAAGAACCAGCTCTTGTACGCCCGGAGGGTGGAGCCCACGCCGCGCAGGTCCATCCCGTATCCGGCGAGGGTGTGTCTCGGTACGACCGCGCCGCCGACCCAGTCGGCGGCGGACACGGTGCGCTGCTCGGCCGAGTCGGCCAGCCGGGTGCTGTCCACCGTGATGCCTGCCAGCCGGTACGGATCGACGGTCGGCCAGTAGTCGCCGCTGTAGTGGCCGAGATCGTCGGTGTAGAGCAGCACCATGCCGTCGGACAGGTGCCAGCCGTGCAGGTTCTCGCGCTGGATCGACTCGTAGTCGTAGATCCGGCTGGAGTAGGCGCTCACCGAGTAGGAGAACGTCGGCCGCCGGTGCACCGCCTTGTCCATCTGCGGGTACTGCTTGTGCCGCACCGGCCGGGGGTCCGCGGTGACCGCGGAGGCCAGTACCGACCGGGCGGCCACCAGCGAGGAGATGTCCGTGACGGTCAGGAAGTCACGGTAGGTGTCCTCGGTGATCCACCGCTTGGCCAGCGCGGTCAGGTGCGTCGCGGTGTCCGCGGGCGCGGCCGGCGCCAGCCGCAGCGTCGCCTCGATCACGGTCTGCGCCGGAACGTGCCCCTGTTTGCTCGGCCGGGCGATCTCCCGGCCGCAGACCGACTGCACCACGTCGCCCCGGATCAGCAGCGGGTCGAACGCGTTGTCCACCCACGCGTACACGTTGCCGGCGTCCGGATCGGTGACCTGCCAGTCGCTGTTCCCGATCAGGTGCAGCAGCTTGGACAGCGTGTTGAGCAGTTCCTTGCCGTACCCACCGTTGTACGGGTGCTTCCAGTGCTGCAGGTAGGAGCCGTCGGCGTAGAAGCCCTCGCCGGTGCCGTTCCCGCCGTCCGCGTAGGCGAAGATCGAGTTGGCGCCGCCGCCCTCCACGTCGGACAGCGCGTCCCGGACCCGCAGCAGCGCGTCGGTGTCGCCGTCCAGGACGGCGCGGATCGCGACGACGGTGGCGATCCAGACCCGGTTGGCGCCGGTGGCGATCTGCCGGTCGACCCGCCACAGGTTCGGGTCCGGGGTGTAGAAGTCGACGGCCCCGGTCAGCCGGGCCAGCCGCTCGGTGCCGAGCACGTCGTACAGCAGCACCATCGTGTTGTTGAGCTGGGTCGGCGCCCCGATCTCCCAGTCCCAGTCGTTGTCGTAGCGGGCCAGCGCCGGGCTGTACCGGTTGTCGGACATCCAGTCGAGGGCGCCGAGGATGGCGTCGGCGACGGTCTGGTCGGCGTGGTGGGCGGTACCGACCGTGGCCCAGGAGTTCGCGATCTGCGCGATCCGGGAGAAGTTCGCGGTCACGTCGTGCGAGGCGGTCGGGCTCGCCAGGTCGGCCCACAGCGCGGTACGGTCCGCGCTGGTGTCCAGGGTGGACAGTGCCGAGGTGGCTGCCCGCTCGATCCGGCGGACGGCGACGGCGATGTCCGGGTCGGTCGGATCGAGGTCGGTACCGCCGGTCAGCTGGTCGAACCAGCGTTGCCGGAGCGCGTCGGTGGGTTTCGCGGGCGGGGTGTCGGCGGACGCGAGGCTGGGCAGGCCGGCGAGGCCGGCGACCGCGCCGACGCCGACGGCACCCAGCAGGGTCCGGCGCGCCACCCGGGCGCCAGAGTGGAGGGACATGGCAGTTCCTTTCGGGTCACGAACGGAACACGGCGCGGACCGGGACGGCGGCGGCGAGCGCGCCCGCACCGGCAGCGTTGGGATGCAGCCCGTCTGGGCTGGCGTAGTCCGGCCGCAGCCGGGTCGGCCGATCCGGGTCGCGCACCGCCGCGTCGAAGTCGACCAGCGCGTCGAAGATCCGGCCGCGGCGCAGCTCGGCGTTGACCGCCCGCCGCACCGCCTCGCGCGCCGGGGTGTAGCGCAGCCAGCCCTCGAAGGGGGTGATCGTGGCGCCGACCACCCGCAACCCGCGGGCCCGTGCGCGCAACGCCAGCTGCCGGTGCCCGGCGAGGATCGCCGCCGGATCGGACTGCTGCGGCGGCTGCTGGATGTCGTTGATACCGATGAACACCAGCACGGTGTCCACCCCGGACAGTCCGGCCACGTCCCGGTCGAACCGCCGCTGCGCGCTGGGCCCGAACCGGTCGTCGTCCAGCAGTACCCGGTTTCCGCTGATGCCAAGGTTCGCCACCGCGACGCCCGGCATCCGCGCGGCGAGCTGGTCGGGCCAGCGCAGGTTGGCGTCGTTCGGGGTACCGACGCCTTCGGTGATCGAGTCGCCCAGGATCGCCAGCCCGCGGGCGGCACCGGTGACCTCCACCGCGGTCAGCAGGAACACCGAGGACGTCGTCGTCGGGTACGCGGTGGCGCCGTCGCCGGTGTGCGCACCGGCCACCGACACGTAGCTCGTGGCGTGGATGTTGCGGTGGAACGCCACCGGCCCGGTCGGCCCGGGCAGGTAGGCGCTGACGACCAGGTCTCCGCCCGCCCGGACCGGCAGCTCGATCGGGTCGGACAGCACCTCGGCGCCGGCCACGAGCATGCTGTCCGGTTCACCGCCGAACGTCACCGGGCGCAGGCTCGCCGGATCGACCGCCGCGCTCGGGCCCGCGGTACCGGCCGGGCGCCGTGCCACCGTCACCGGCCCGACCGCGACGACCCGGTCGCTGAACGGGTTCGCGAACCGGAGTCGGAGCTGTCGGCCGCCGGCCGACATCCGGAGCACCGCGCGCACCGTCCGGTCGGTGAACCCGCCGAGGGCGAGCGTGTCGGCGGCGGTCGGCGCACTCTGCGCCGTGTACCAGCTCGGCGCCCACCGGTGCGAGCGGGCCGGGGTGGCGTCCGCCCCGGTGGTACCGGCCAGCGTCGCGGCGCCCGCGCCGAGGATCGCCGCAGCGCCCCCCTGGAGCAGTTGCCGGCGCCCGGTTGTCGGCCCCGGCTGCCGGGCGGCGCCGCGGCTACTCGCTGCGCGCTCAGCCATGGCGCACCGCCCGGCTCGGGCAGGCCGCCGTCGGGTCGAACTGGTCGGCGTAGCTGCCGACCGCGTTGCCGGCCGCGTTGCCCGACATCGTGTTGCCGCAGACCTTGCCCTGCGGGGCGACGAGGAACTTGATCCCGCCGGCGTCGTTGCCGGTGATCGTGTTGAGGTAGACGTCGTTGCCGGTGCCGTTCGGGGTGCCGTCGGGTTCCGCTGTGCCGCCCAACCGGACACCGGCGCTCAGGTTCGTGTCGACCGTGTTCTTCCGGATGATGTTTCCGTTGCCGTGCAGGTCGATCGCGCCGGATCCGGCCTCCGCGACCCCGGTGCAGGTGTTGTTCTCGACGATGTTGCCGGTCGAGTGCTCCTTGATGTCGACGCACTCGCTGCCGCCGTCGGTGTCGATCGCGTTGCCGTGGATCCAGTTGCCGTTGCTGGCGTCGGTGATCCCGAGTGACTGCTGGTGGCTGAGCGCCGAGCCGACGTAGATGCCCTCACCGTTGATGTAGCCGGTGTCCGGGTCCGGGCCGTACCGGCCGCAACCGGTGATGTGGTTGTCGCCGACCTCGGAGTTCTGCGACGAGTCGATCAGGTGCACGCACTCGCCACCGGCGTTGGTCAGGTGCATGTTCGTGATGGTCAGGTCGTCGGCGCCGTCGGCGTAGATCAGCTTGTTGCGGTAGTTGCCGCCGTTGGTGCCGTCGATGGTGAAGCCGGTCAGCGTCGTCTGGTGGTGGTTGATCTGGAACACGTGCGAGGAGCCGCCGCCGGTCAGCACCGCGTCGGTCGGCCCGGTCACCGTGACGTCGGTGTACCTCGTCACCGCGTCCTGGGCGTAGTGCCCGGATGCGAGGTGCACGGTGCTGCCGGGGCCGGCGACGTCGAGCGCGTGCTGGACGGTCGCGAACGGGGCGGCCGAGGTGCCGGCTGCCGCGTCGCTGCCGCCGGGCGCGACGTACCAGTCGGCCGCGGTGGCGCCGGCCGGGCTGGCCGGGAACAGGGCCGCTACCGCGACGGCGGCGGCCACGAGGGAAAGGTGCGCAGGTTTCACCGGAACCTCCTGGGGGTGGGAGGAGTGCGGGGTGGTGCGCGTGCGTGGGCGGCCGGCTGCCGCCCGCGGTCGTGCTACTTGATGCCGGTGGTGGCGAGGCCCTGGACGAAGTACCGCTGCCCGGCCACGAACAGCAGCACCATCGGCAAGGTGGCGAGCGTCGTGCCGGCCATCAGGAACTGCCACTGGGTGTGGTTCTCGGTCTGGAACACCGAGAGCCCGACCTGGATGACGCGCAGGCTGTCCTTCTGCGTCACCAGCAGCGGCCACAGGAAGTTGTTCCAGGACTCCTGGAACGTCAGCAGCGCCACCGTGGTCAGCGCCGGCTTCACCAGCGGGGTCATGATCCGCGCGTAGATGCCGAACTCGCCGACGCCGTCCAGCCGCGCCGCCTCCTCCAGCTCCACCGGCAGATCCAGGTAGAACTGCCGGAACAGGAACACCGCGAACGGGGTGATGGCGCCCGGGATGATCAGCGCCCACCAGGTGTTGAGCCAGCCGGTACCGCCCTGGCCGAGGATGTCGTTGCCGCCGGCCAGCGGCATGAACCGGACGATCAGGAACTCCGGCAGGATCTTCGTGTACGTCGGGATCATCAGCGCGGCCACGAAGGCGGCGAAGAACAGCGAGCGACCCCGGTACGGCAGCCGGGCGAGCGAGTAGCCGGCCATCGAGGCGAACACCACGTTCAGCACGGTGTGTCCGACCGCGATGATGAAGCTGTTGCGCGCGTACACGGCGAACGGCGCCGCCTTGAACGCGTCGAGGTAGTTGTGGAACTCCCACGTCCTCGGCAGGATGTGCGGGTGCGCCGAGGCGATGTCCGCCGGCGTCTTCAGCGACGTCAGCACCATCCAGGCGAACGGCGCGATCATCACCACGCCGATCACCGCCAGCGCCAGGTAGAGCAGGGTCCGGCCGGTGATCCGGCCGGCGGTGGGCCGCGGCCGGCCGGTGCGGCGATCGGTGCGGCCGGGTGTCCCGGCGATCCGTTCAGCGGTGGCCATCGGTGCCCCCGATCATCCGGCGGTTCAGGATCGTCAGCACGATCAGGAAGGCGAACAGCACCAGCGACTCGGCGCAGGCGTAGCCCATCCGGAACTCGCGGAACGCCGACTTGTACACCTCGTAGGTCATCATCGTGGTGGTGTTGGCCGGGCCGCCGTCGGTCAGGATGTAGATCTGGTCGAACGACTGGAACGCGCCGATCACCGAGGTGACGAAGACGAAGAAGGTGGCGGGGCGCAGCAGCGGCAGGGTGATCGTGAAGAACTGCCGCACCTTCGAGGCGCCGTCGACGCTGGCCGCCTCGTACAGGTCGGCCGGCAGGTTCTGCAGCGCGGCAAGGTAGATGAGCATCTTCAGCCCGATGCCCTGCCAGATGCCGACCACGATCACCGCCGGCATCGCCCAGGTGGTCGACGACAGCCAGTTGACGCCGCTGAAGCCGAGGAACGACAGCACCGCGTTGGCGAGCCCACCCTGCGGGTTGTAGATCCACAGCCAGACGAGCGCCACCGCGATCGTCGCGGTCACCTGCGGCAGGAACACCGCGGTGCGAAACAGCGACCGGCCGCGCAGCCGCCCGTTCAGCAACACCGCGATCAGCAGCGCGATCGCCATCGCCACCGGGACGGTGAAGAACGCGTACACCAGCGTGTTGACCATCGAGCGGCGGAACACCGCGTCACCGGCGATGTCGACGAAGTTCCCCAGGCCGATGAACTTCGGCGGCGTGAGCACGTCGTACGAGGTGAAGCTGAGCACGATCGCCGCGGCCAGCGGCACCCCGGTCCACAGCAGCATGTGCAGCAGCGAGGGCGCCACCATCAGGTAGCCGGCCCGGCGCCGCCCGCGCGACGAGGCCGCGCCGCGCCGCTTCGCCGCGCCGGTGCGACCCGCGCCGGCACGCTCGGTACCGGTCGAGGACCGCGCGGGGGTCATCACCACGGTGGCACCCTTCCTGCCCGTCGAGTCGCCTCGACCGTGACTGTCCACTGAGTACGGACCGGTCTGCCGCCCCGGGCCGTGTGCCGGGCGACGCCGTCGCTCAGAGCCGGCCGATCGCCGACTTCGCGACATCGGTCAGGTCACCGATCGCCTGCTTGGCGGTGCGCTGGCCGACGATCGCGGTCTGCAGGGTCGGCTTGACCTTCTCCCGGATCTCCATCCAGGCCGGCGTACCCCCCTCGGACACCGACTTGTCCAAGTTGGACAGTGCGAAGTCGACCAGCTTGTTCTGCTTGACGTAGGACGAGTCCCGCAGGCTCGCGACGCTCGGTACGGTGCCCCGCTGCTGCGCGGCCGGGAGCACGTTCGCCGGGGTGGCCAGGAACTCCACCAGCGCCTGCGCCGCGGCCCGGTGCTGGCTGCGGGACGACACGCAGGCCAGGGTGCCGCCCTGCAGCATGGCCTCCTGCTTGTTGCGCATGACGAACACGCCGATCTTGTCGTCCGCGATCAGCTCGGGGCTCTGCTGCTGCATGTTCATCCACAACGCCGTGTCGCTCATCATGATCGACGAGCGGCCCTGCTGGATGGTGGCCGGCTGGCCCGCCGCCGGGACGAAGGACGGGTCCGCGGACCGGTCCTTGATCACGTCCAGGAACAGCTGCAGCGCACCGATCCCGGCCTCGTCGTCGAACAGCACCTTGCGGCCGGAGTCGTCGAACATCGACCCGCCGTTGGCGAACAGGAAGTTCTCCCAGCACTGCCGGAGGTCGATGGAGAACGGGTCGAAGCCGGCGCGCACCAGCTTGCCGTTCTTGTGCTGCGCCAGCTCCTTGGCATAGCCGCGCAGCTCGGTCCAGTCCTTCGGCGGGCTGGTGAGCCCGGCCTTGGCGAAGTGGTCCTTGCGGTACACCACCAGGCGGGCGTCGAGCACGACCGGCAGCGCGTACAGCTTGCCGTCGTACTTGGACGGGGCCAGCACCCGCTCCTGGTAGTCGTACTTGGTGCCGGCGCTGGCGGGCAGCGGCGCGAGCACCTTCTTGTACGCGAACGGGGGAACCCAGCCGACGCCGATCATCAGCACGTCGGGCAGCAGGCCGCCGGCGAGACCGGTGGTGATCTTCTCGTTCAGCGAGCCGTAGTCGGTGTAGTCGACCTTGACGTTGACCTTCGGATGCTTCTTGGTGAACTGCTTCAGCAGCTTGCCTTCGAGCAACTGCTTGCCGGTCGCGCCCTGGTACATCGGGGTGAGGACGGTGATGTCACCTTCGACCGGCCCGGTGGCGCTCGCCGTGGTGCCGCCCGTGGAGCAGCCGGCGAGTGCGCCGGAGGACGCCAGCCCGAGGGCGCCGAGACCGGCACCGGCCAGCAGCGATCTGCGACTCAGAGCCATCTGAAGTACCTCTTCGCTGTGGGAGATGTCGGGGTACGTCGTCGGCACCGGCGCGGCCGACGGCCGCGGCGCTCGTTCACCGACGCGTTACAGCGGTGAAACTCGTGTATCGATTCACCGATGCTAGGTGGACGATGTTCGGCAGTCAACAGGTGATTCTCAGCGTCTTGCCGGTGCGCTGAGGCGAGATGAGTGGTGTACCGATAAATCGGTGCACTGGAGCGACGGGGCGACGACCGACTCCCCGCCCGCCATCGCCACCCCGGCCGACAACTCGTCGCCACCCCGGCCGGTACCCCGTCGCCACCCCGGCCGGTACCCCGTCGCCACCCCGGCCAGTGCCTCGTCGCCACCACGGCCGACAACTCGTCGCCACTCCGGCCGGCACCTCGTCGCTACCCCGGCTTGTTCATTCCAGTATTGACATGTCGACTCTTGAGCTTCTAGCTTTGACATGTCGATGGCGAGATATTGGAGGCGGCCATGACCGACACCGCATACCTGGAGGGCCTGCTCGCTCCCGTCCCGGACGAGATCGACGCGGTCGACCTGCCGATCCGCGGCACCCTGCCGCCCGAACTGACCGGCCGGTACTTCCGGAACGGGCCGAACCCGCTGCCCGGCCAGGACCCCGGCCACTGGTTCGCCGGCGCCGGCATGGTGCACGGCGTCCGGCTACGCGACGGCCGCGCCGAGTGGTACCGCAACCGCTGGGTGCGCACCGCGAGCCTCGCCGGCCGGCCGTTCGTCTCCGAACGCGGCGTCGATCTCGCCGCGGTACCGGCCAACACCAGCGTCATCCGGCACGCCGACAGGATCCTCGCGCTCGTCGAGGCCGGCCTGCCTTACGAGCTGACTCCGGAGCTGGACACGGTCGGGCCGGTGGACTTCGGTGGCCGGCTGAAGACCGCGTTCACCGCGCACCCCAAGCTCGACCCGGCCACCGGCGACCTGCACGTCTTCGGCTACGGCGCGCTGCCTCCGTACCTGACCTACCACCGGCTCACGGCCGCCGGCGAACTGGTCGACACGCGGGTGATCGACGTACCCGGGCCGACGATGCTGCACGACTTCGCGATCACCGAACACCACGCGATCTGGCTCGACCTGCCGGTGGTGTTCGACGTGAACCTGCTCGGTCGCGGCATGCCGTACCAGTGGAGCGACGGGTACGGCGCGCGACTCGGCGTGATGCCGCTCGGCGGCGGGCCGGTGCGCTGGGTCGAGATCGACCCGTGCTACGTCTTCCACGTCGGCAACGCGGCCGAGGACGCCGCCGGCAACGTCGTCCTCGACGCCGTGCGGTACACGCCGGGGTCGTTCCTGGCCGCGTGGTCCGGTATCGGCGGCGCGACCGCCGGCAGCGAGGCAGCCCATGCCGGCGGCGGGACCGCCCAGCCGGCCGGCCGCGGATCCGGCCGGGCCGGCGGTGCGGCCGGCCAGGCTCCCGGCGGGGCCGGCCGGGCTCGCGGCGATGCCGGCCGGGCGGCGGGTGGCGTGGTCGCCAGCGACGCGGCGATCGGAGCCAGCCTGTACCGCTGGGTCATCGATCCGGTCGCCGGCACCGTGTCCGAGCAGCAGCTGGACGACCGCCGGGTCGAGTTCCCCACCATCAACGACGCGCTCGTCGGCCGGCCGAGCCGGTACCGGTACACGGTCGGCGACACCGAGATCGTCAAGTACGACACGGTGTCCGGTGCCGCCATCGCGCTCGACGTGGCCGGGCGGCCGGGCGAGGCGGAGTTCGTCCCCGCCGTGGACGGTGCCGGCGAGGACGAGGGCTGGCTGCTGTCGATCGTCTCCACCCCGGGCGGTTCGGAGCTGCGCTGCCTGGACGCGCACGATCTCACCGAGGTCGGCGCGGTGCTGCTGCCCCGCCGGGTACCGGCCGGGTTCCACGGCGCCTGGCTGCCCGACTGACCCGCACCCGGCACGCCGCCGTACGCACCGTTGTCCACAGGCTTGGGTCGACACTCCTCGTTGTCCACAGCCGTGGTCGGTTGATCATGGTGTTATCTGGCCTGGATAGCGCTTTCCGTCCGGATAACACCATGATCAACGAGGGCCGAGGATGAGTTGTCCACGGCTATCCACAGGACTGCGCGACTGTCCACCGCGTTGTCCACAGGGTTCGATCAGTTATCCACAGGGTCGCGGTGGATAGGACAGGACATGCATCGGGGGCCACCGCGGCCCGAACCCAGCTCCGACCCGGCGATCCGGATCACCTCGATACCGGCATCCGCGAGCCGGGCGTTCGTCTCCGTGTTCCGCTCGTACGCGACGCACAGCCGCGGCGCGATCGCCAGCGTGTTGTTCCCGTCGTCCCACTGCTCGCGCTCCGCGGTCACCGGGTCCAGCCCGGTGTCGATCAGCCGCAGCGTGTCGATGCCCATCGCCTTCGCCGCCGCCGGCAGGAACGGCTCCGGCCCGGCCACCGCCACCTCGTCCGGCCCGGCCTCGGTCACCGAGTACGCGGCGAGCCGGTCGGCCACGTTCGGGTACATCACGACCGCGTCGACGTCGACCATCGTGCAGACCGTGTCCAGGTGCATCGTCGCCCGGTCCTGCGCGATCGGTACCGCCAGCACGGTGTGCGCGAGGCCCCGGTCGAAGCAGCGCCGGGCCAGCCGCTCGGCCCCCGCCGGGGTGGTGCGCTCGCCGACCCCGACGGCGATCACGCCCGGCGCGAGCAGCAGCACGTCACCGCCCTCGACGTGCTCCAGGTTCGGCTGGTACAGCAGCGGGGTGCCGGCGAAGCGCGGGTGATGCCGGTAGATGGCCCGGGTGATCGTGGTCTCCCGGGACCGCGCCGGCATGGTCAGGCTGGTGACCGCGACGTGGTCACCGACCCAGGCGCTCGAATCGCGGGTGAACAGCAGGTTCGGCAGCGGGTCGATGACGAACTCGTGCCGGTCCATCAGCGCGTACACCAGGCCGCCGCCGGTACGCAGCTCCTCGTGCGCCAGGCCCGCGGTCAGCACCGTGGCCAGCGCCTCCGGCGTCTGGTCCGCCAGGTAGTCGGCCACCCGGCGGCGCAGCGTGTCGCCGAGCCGCTGATCGGCGAGTACCGCCTCGGTCAGCTCGGCCCGCGCGTCCGGCACCGCCAGCGTCTCGGCGAGCAGTTCGGCCAGGTAGAGCACCTCGACACCGCGTCCGGTCAGCGCCGCGGCGAACGCGTCGTGCTCGTCCCTGGCCCGCTCCACCCACGGGATCCCGTCGAACAGCAGCGAGTCGTTGTTGCGCGGGGTCAGCCGAGCGAGTTCCGGGCCGGGCCGGTGCAGCAGCACCGTACGCAGCCGCCCCACCTCGGTGTCCACTCGATGCGTGCGGTCGGGCACCGCGCTGTGCCCGGTCGATGGCTTCGTCACGCCCCCGAGCCTAGAGGTCGGTGCGGGAGGACGTCGGCTGGCCGGCGAGGCCAGCGCGAGGCGGCCAGGCGAAGGTAGGTCCAGGTGTCCGAAGTGACACGACATGCCGCACCGCCGCCAGCGTGGTTGCGGGGACGCCCAGCGCCGCCGGTCGATCCGGAACGGACCGGGACGCGGGCGACCGCCGGCCGCCGGGCCGCAGCCCGTACTGCCTGATCGAGGGCAAACGGCTGGTCTGTCCGGAAACGGACTGCTCGTACCGGCCTGTCGCACCCCTCGCTTACTGTTAGCCGCGACGAGCACACGGTCAGCTCGGCCCTGGGGAGGAACCGTGCATCTCGATCTGCCACTCAGCGAGGGACAGCCCCGCTCCTCGCCGCCTGCGCCCATCTCGCCGCTGCTCGCTGGGCAGGTCCCGGCCACCGCATCCGGCGGTACGCCGGGCCCGGCCACCGCGCGCGGCCTGGTCGACGCCGGGCTGCCGGTGCCGGGCACGCCGGCACCGGCCGACTCCGACGGCACCGCGCTCCGCGGGTGGGTCACCGTGGTCGCCGGCGCCACCGATCCGTGCCTGCTGCTGAACGCCGCCGGCCTGGTCACCGCCTGCGCGCCGGCCGCGATCGAGCTGCTCGGGCTGCCCGAGCCGGCGGCCATGGTCGGCCGCGGACTGCTCGACGGACTACTGCACCCGGTCGACTTCACCGCCGCCGGCGACCGGCTCGCCGACTGGGAGCTGGCGAAACTGCCGCCGCTCGCCGCGCTCGCCACCGGCGCGCTGTCCCGCGGGCTGCTCCGGCTGCGGCGCCGGAGCGCGGTCCAGACCGTGGACGCGATCGCCACCCCGCTGCACCACCACGCCAGCCTGATCGGCTCGCTCACCTTCTTCCACCCGATCTGACCGCCCCGGTCGGATGCCCGATCACGACCTCGAACGCGAGGATGCCGGCGCCCCGGAGTTTCGGCCGCGCGGGTCTCCGGCGAAGCGCCCGGGCAGCGTCTCGCGAACCCGACGACCACCAGCGGCCCCGCGGCCCAGCGGCCCAGCGGCTCGGCGGCTCGGCGGCTCGGCGGCTCGGCGGCGGGGCGCTAGCCCGCCGCCGGGTACAGCTCGGCGGCCGCGGCGGTGGCCCGCGCGAGGACCTGCTTGGCCGGCAGCGACAGGGCGGCCGCCGCGGCGGCGACGTCGGCGTACTCGACCGAGACGTTGACGACGCTGCCGTCGTCGCTCGCCACCTTGACCCGGATCGGTTGCCCCGCGACGGTCACCGCACGCTCGGTGCGCTCCAGCGGCACCTTCCGTACCGGGTGCGCGCGCAGCCCGATCGAGCTGGTCTCGGCGAACACGACGGCCCGCAGCGCGGCGGCGTCCGCCGGCCGGCACAGCACCGACAGGGTGTGCGCCGGCCGGCCCTTCTTCATCAGGATCGGGGTCAACCAGGCGTCCGCGGCGCCGGCCGCGAGCAGCTTCGCCAGTACCGCCGGCCACAGCCGCGGGTCCAGGTCGTCGACGTTGCACTCCAGTACCAGCGCCTCGGCGTCAACCGGGTCGGTGCCGCCGGACCGGGCGGCGTCGCCGAGGATCAGGCGCAGCACGTTCGCGGTCTCGGCCGGGTCGCGTCCGCCGGCGCCCACGCCGGTGTCGGAGACCCGCAGCGGCGGCATCGACCCCCAGCGCGCGACGTGGGTGGCGAGCAGCGCGGCGCCGGTGGGGGTACACGCCTCGTACGGCAGGTCGCCGCCGGTGACCGGGATGGACGCCGCGCGGACGATGCCGAGTACGGCCGGGCCGGGGATCGGGATCGCGCCGTGCGCGCCGCGGGCCCGCCCGGAGCCGAGCGCGAGCGGCCCGGCGGACAGCTCGGTCAGGCCGCGGTGCCGACGCAGCCAGTCGATGCCGGCGCAGGTACCGACGATGTCGGCGATTGCGTCCAGCGCGCCGACCTCGTGGAAGTGCACCTCGTCGGGCGAGGTGCCGTGCACGTCGGCCTCGGCCGCGGCGAGCCGGGCGAACGCGTCCAGCGCGGTGTCGCGGACCGCCGGCGGCAGCGCCGCCCCGGTGATGATCTCCCGGACGTCCGACCAGCGCCGGTGGTGGTGGCTCTCGGCCGCCTCGACGTGCACCTTCGTCGCGGCGATCGCGTGCCGGCTGGTCGGCTCGGCGGTCAGCCGGATCGGCTCGACCGGCAGCGCGGCCACCACCGACTGCAGGTGGTCCAGCGGCACGCCGGCGTCGACCAGGGTACCGAGGAACATGTCGCCGCTGGCACCGTTGGCGCAGTCCAGCCAGCCGATCATCGGGGCAGTTCCGTCACCGTACCGAGAGTGTCGCTGTCGGCGCCGGCGTCGGTCTGCCGGGCGATGCGCGCGCCGTACAGCCCGGCGCCGAAGCCGTTGTCGATGTTGACCACGGCGACGCCCGGCGCGCACGAGTTGAGCATGGTGAGCAGTGCGGCGAGGCCACCGAACGCGGCGCCGTAGCCGACCGAGGTCGGCACCGCGACGATCGGCACCCCGGTCAGGCCGCCGACGACGGACGGCAGCGCACCGTCCATGCCGGCCACCACCACGACCGCGTCGGCCCGGTCCAGCGCCGGCCGGGCAGCCAGGATGCGGTGGATGCCGGCGACACCGACATCGGTGATCTGCTCGACCGCGGCGCCGAACACCCGCGCGGTGAAGGTGGCCTCCGCCGCGACCGGCAGGTCGGAGGTACCGGCGCACACCACGGCGACCCGGCCGCGCGGGATCTCCGGCAGCGGGCCGAGCGCGACGCACCGGCCGGTGGCGTCCTCCAGCAGGTGCCCGTCCGGGCAGGCCGCCCGGACCGCGGCGCGGGCCGCCTCGTCGGCGCGGGTGACGAGGATCGGCCGGTCCGGGTTGGCCGAGGTGAGGTGCTTGACGATCGCCGCGACCTGCTCGGTCGTCTTGCCCGCCGCGTACACCACCTCGGGGTCACCGGTGCGCAGTGCACGATGTGTGTCGATTCGGGCGAACCCCAGGTCGGCGTAGCCGCCGCCGTCGCCCAACACGCCGCTTTCCAGCCGCCGCATCGCCTCGTCGACCCCGGTGGCGCCGTTCGCCACCGCGGCGAGCAACCGCCGTGCCTCGTCCCGATCCACGTCGCCCACCCTACGGCGCCGCCCCGGCTGCCCCGCCGCCGCGGCCCGCCCGCCGCGGTTGATCATGGCGTTGTCCGTACCGAAAGCGCTTTCAGGGTGAGACAACGCCATGATCGACAGGGTCGTGGTGGGTGGGTGGTCAGGGGGCGGACAGGACGGCGCACTCGTGGTACGAGAGGGCCGGGTCGTAGCCGCCGATCTCGGCGAGCTTCGGCTGGTCGAGCACCACGATGTACTGGATGTCCTCGACCGCGCAGGCCCGGGCGGCGAGGTCCAGCGCCGCCGCCGCGTCGGCAACCGGCAGGTCCGCGTACAGCGCCCGGTCGTGCAGCAGGAAGTCGGGGCCGGTACCGGCCCGGTGCGCGGTGACCGCCATCGCCAGGTCGAAGCAGAACAGCGTCATCGCGGCGACCCCGGGACCGGGCTCGCCACCGAGCACCGGGTAGAACGCGTACCCGTGGTCGCGTGCCGCCACGGTCAGCGCCGCCGGCCGGGACGGCCCGAACATCTCGTACGCGTACCGGGTGAACAGGTTGCTCGCCGCGGTCAGCCGGTCGTGCCGGCCGCGCAGGTCGGACCGGACGCTCTCGCGCAGTTCCAGCGCCTGCCGCTGCAGCTCGGCGTGCGCGTCCGCGTACCGGGCGACCGCGGCGCGGCGGGCCTTCAGCGCGGCGAGCCGCGCATCCAGGGCGGCGGTGGCGGCGACCGGGTCGGTGGCCAGCCCGCCGGCGACGGCACGGGTGGAGCGCCAGCTCGCGTCGGCGGCCGCCTCGGCGCGTTCCAGTTCCAGGGTGGCGATCTCGGCGGTGAGGGTGGCGAGGTCGCGGCTCGCGGTCGCGTCGGACAGCCGCTGCCCGTTCGGCAGGTCGGCGTCGCCGCGCTGGCTGGAGCGCAGGTGCCGGCGGGACGCCTGGAGCGTCTTGGCCGCCTCGACCAGCGCCGGGTCCAGCCCGAACAGGTGCGCCAGCGGCGGCAGCGACTCCACCGCGGGCTGCTTCGCGTGGTGCCGGATCGGGTCGTTCAACCCGCCGTGGTCGGCGTCGCGCAGGTAGTACGCCATCAGCGACCGGTACGAGGGTTCGTCGTCGGCACCGGTCAGCCCGAACAGGGTCTGGCCGAGCCACTGCTGCCACTCCGCGACGGGCAACGCCCACGGCTCGGCGTCGGTACCGCTGGAGTGCACCGACAGCTCGCCCGGGGCGGCGCCGGACCGGGTCGCGGTCACCGTCTCGCCGGCGCCGACGAACCGCACCGTGGTGGACGACTCGGCGAAGTCCTGCCGGTCGGCGGGACGCACGTTCCCGCTGCCGCCGAGCGCGAAGTCGAGCGCGGCGGCGAACCGGCTGCGGCCGATGCCGCGCCGGTCGGTGTCCGCCTCGGTCGAGGCGGCGGCCGCGGCACGGTCCCGGGCCCACCGCTCGCCGAGTGGGGTGTACCCGACGACGCTGCTCCGGCCGCGACGAGCCGGGATGATGTCTTGCACGGTTTCCGGCGCGACGTGCCGGGGTCCCGGTTCGGTGGGCTCGGCGGCGTTGGTCGAGTCGAGTACCGCAACGTTGAGACCTGGGGCAAATCGGGCAGCTCGGAATCCGGGGAGATCGCTTGCGAGTTCGCGTAACACGGTCCCTACTCCGTAGCCCGGGAGATCAAGAACGCTGCACCCGATTCTGCCAGCGCACCATCCGGACCCGTGTCGACGGGGTGCGTCGAGGCGGGTGCCGACGTTCCGGTGCGGATGCGGCAAACGAGCGCAACTACGCTTAGTATTGCAGCATTCACGATCAGACCATCCGCCCGCCCCGCCCCGTCCGACCGGAAGTCGTGACGTATCCGCTGGTACCTGATGATGTTCATCGATCTTGCCAGTGTCCGGCCGGTCTCGCCAGTACCGTTTGCAGCAGACGACAGAGAGGCGACAGGCCGACAGTGGGTGACGAACGGGTACGGGGGTCCTTCGTGGACCGCGCGATCGACGCGCTGCACGCGGCGGCGGCGCCGCTGACCACCGGCGAACTGCTCGCCGCCGCCGGATCCGCCGGCAGCGTGCGCACCGCCGTACAGAAGCTGTCCGCCGACGACCGGCTGATCCGCACCGGGCGCAACCAGTGGGCGCTCGCCGGCACCGGGCAGACGCCGTACAGCCCGCTCGCCACGAAGTCGACCGCCGCACCCAGGCACCGCCGCCAGCCTCCGGCGCTACCGCCGGCGACCGAGCTGCTCCGCCCACCGCACACCGACTGACCGGCCCCGGGGGTCAGGGCTCGCGGGCGGCGATGACGAAGATGCGCGGGAACGGCAGCACGGTGCCGTACTCCTGCGGCGGGAACGCGTCCCGCAACGCCACCGCGACCTCCCGCTCGAACGCCGCCCGCGCGGCCGGCTCGTCGGCCAGCGCGTCCAGGTAGGGCCGCAGCCCGCTGCCACGGAACCACTCCAGCACCGGATCCGGGCCGTGCAGCACGTGGTAGTACGTGGTCTCCCAGGCGTCCACGGTGCAGCCCATCCGGGCCAGCTCGTCCAGGTACGACTCGGGGTGCCGCACCGGGCTCGCGGTGCGCGGGCCGGGCCGCTCGGCCACGGTCGCCAGCCGGTCCCGCCACGCCGGCCGCTGCGTCACGGTCCGGATCGTCTGCCGCACCGCGCCGCCGCCACCGGCCGGTACCTGGAACGCCAGCGCGCCGCCCGGCCGCAGGGCGGCGACCCAGCGGCCGAACAGTTCGGTGTGCCGCGGCACCCACTGCAGTGCCGCGTTGCTGACGATCAGGTCGACCGACTCCGGCTGCCACTGCGCGATGTCCTCGCGCCGGAACCGGAGCCGCTCGGTACCGAGCGGGTGTGCCGCGGCGATCATCTCCGGCGACGAGTCGATGCCCAGCACCCGCGCCGCCGGGTACCGCCGGGTCAGCGTCGCGGTCATCGTGCCGGGGCCGCAACCCAGGTCCACCACGTCCGCGGGCGCGCGCACCGGCACCCGGTCGAGCAGGTCGAGGAACGGCCGGGCTCGCTCGTCGGCGAAGCGCTGGTACTGGTCCGGATCCCAGCTCGTCATGCGCCCACCGTACGACCCGCCCCGGCCACCAGCCGCCGCACCGCGCGGTCAGGCACCGACCTGCACGGCCGGCGCACCGATCGCGGCGGACAGCTGGCGGTGCGCCTCCGGATGCCGGTCCCACCAGCGCCGGTAGTCGGGGTTGCGGTCCAGCTGGGACAGGTACGCGCGGGCCGCGCAGCGGTACACGTCGGCGGCGTACCCGGCGTGCGGGCCACCCGGATGCCAGACCAGCCAGCGCTCCAGGATGATCGGGTCGCCGGCGAGCGGCCGGACGGCGATGCCGGAGCCGTCCCGCGAGGTTGGCTGGGCCAGCGCGACGGCGCCGGCGGCGACGAGTTCCCGGCAGGTGGCGGGCTCGTTCACCTCGTGCCGGATCCGGGGACTGAACCCGGCGACCGCGCACGCCCGGGACAGCACGACCTGGTCGTTGCCGTCCCGCATCGGCGCGACCGCCCAGTCCTCCGGCGCCAGGTCGGCGAGGTCGACGGTGGCGCGCCCGGCCAGCGGATGCCCCGCGGAGAGGGCGACGAAGACCGGCTCGGCGACGAGCAGCCGGGTGTCCAGCCGGTCGCTGGTGGGCAGCGGCACCCCGGCGCACTCGTCCAGTACGGCGAAGTCGAGCCGCCGGGATTCGAGGTCCTGGGCGAGCTGGCCGATCCCGGCGACTTCCAGGGTGACGTCGTCGGTGGGCAGGATCTCGGTGATACCGCGGGCCAGGTTGGGTCCGATCGCACCGGGACAGGCGCCGATGCGCAGCGCACCGGCCGGGGCGCGGGTCCGCGCGTCGGCTCCGGCGAGCAGGCTCTCCATGTCGGCGAGTACCACCCGGGCCGAGGAGACCAGGTACGCGCCGAGTTCGGTGACGCGCATCCCGGTGCGCTCGCGCTCGAACAGCCGGCCGCCGAGGCGGCGCTCGATGCGCTGCAGGGTGGCGGACAGGGACGGCTGGGAGACCCCGAGCCGCGCCGCCGCCCGGGTCAGGCTGGGTTCCTCGGCGATGGCGCAGACCAGACGCAGGTGCCGTAACTCCAGCTCAGCCATGCAGCACATGTTATGACCTGATTTGCACCCTGTACCACTCGGTAACCCGCGCGGGTGCCCGACCGGCCCGGCCACGCCGACGAAAAGGAGGCATGGCCACCAGCCGGTGCTGATGGCCATGCCTCGCCAAGGGTGGTCCCTCGAAGTGGGTCAGCCGGTGAACGCGCCGGTGCCGTTCGGGGTGCCCAGCCCGGTCGGGCCGTCCCAGCCGGCGCCGGCGTTGCACAGCTGCTGGACGTCGCAGCTGCCGTTGCTGCCGCTGGTCACGTCGTTCAGGCTGTCGCTGTTCGACCACGGGTCGCTCGCCGGGTTGTCACCGGGCGAACCGGCGTCGGCGTACACGCCGGCGATGATCGGCGACGAGGCGCTCGTCCCGCCGACGACCATCCACCCGCTCTGCTGGTACGTGTCGTACACGGCGAGGCCGGTGTTCGGGTCGGCGACCGCGGAGACGTCCGCGACGGCCCGGTTGCTGGTGCCGGTGGCGTCGGTCTCCCAGGACGGCTTGCTGATGTACTGCGACTCACCCGAGCCGGCGCCGTCCCAGGCGCTCTCCGACCAGCCGCGGCTGGAGGAGTCCTTGGTCAGCGAGGTGCCGCCGACCGCGGTGACGTACTGCGACGCCGCCGGGAACTCGGTGCCGTAGCCGGAGTCACCGGAGGAGACGGTGATCGCCACGCCCGGGTGGTTGAAGTACTGGTCGTCGGCCTGCTGCTCGGTGGAGTCCTCGCCGCCGCCGTAGCTGTTGGACACCGCGGTGGCGCCCAGCTCGACGGCGGTGTTCACCGAGGTACCCAGGTCGTCCATGCTCGCGCTGTTCGCCTCGACCAGCAGGATCTTGGCCTTCGGCGCGACCGCGGACACCATGTCCAGGTCGAGCGAGATCTCGGTGGCCCAGCCGGAGTCCGCGGTGGGCAGCGGGCTGGCGGAACCGTCCTGGTTGACCTTCTGGAAGTCCGCGTCGCCCAGGCCGTACTGCGCCCGGTACGCGTTCAGGTCGGATTCGGCGTTCGGGTCGTCGTACGCGTCGACGATGGCCACGGTCTGGCCCGCGCCGCCGTCGGCGGCCAGGTTGTACGCCGACTGCAGGTCCGCCGGGCCCAGCCCGGACGGGTCGGCGTGCCGGCCGATCGAGCGCGGCTGCTTGACGTCGGTACGCACCAGCGCCAGGCAGGCCATCTGGCCGTCCTTCGTGGGTTTGGCGCAACTGTGTACGACGTGGGCGCCGTCGGCCGCGGCTGTCTGCGCGTTGGCCGGTGCGGCGGTGAACGCCAGGGCCAGTGCGCCGCCGACAGCGACGGCAGCACCGGCGAGGGGCTTGGTTCGCATTCCGTCCTCCTTGCGGTAGGGGTCGTGCGGAGGAATGCGAACAGTATTCAGCCCGAAGGGTGCATATATCTCATCCCGAAAGCTGATAACTCCGACATTATGGGAACCTTAAGGAGCAATGCGATCACAGCGGGTTCACCGCGGAGGCTTATCGATGGGCGGGTCGCACCCGAATCGCGGGGGAACGTCGAGCGCGCCCCGCCCATCGTCAGGGACCACCGCCTCGCGCACCGCCGGGCCGTGCGGTGCATGCGGTGCGTCCCGCCCCGCGGTACGGCCAGGGAGCGACGTCCCCGGTGGTCCGCCGATCGCGGGGGGCGGAAGCCGGACGGCTTCCTGGTCGAACGCCCGGCGCCGGGCCGAGCCGGGGCGCCGAGCCGGATCGGTACGAGATCAGGGACGGCTCAGCGCCGTGCTCGTGACGCCGGTGACCACCCGCCACTGGCCGGAGTGCCCCACCGACCGCAGCGGGGTACGCGCCGCGCTGGCGGCCCGGGTGGCCAACCGGGTGGCGGTGCACGGGCTCGGCTCGCCGCAGTACCCGCAGCACGACCCGTCCGGCCGGTGCCGGTTCAGCACGTACTGCGCGTCCCGCCAGAGCAGCGCATCGACCACACCCTCGGGGACGTCCGGGCCGGCCGGCGTACCGGACACCGACTCGGTACCGCCCGGCGGCGCCTCGACCGCGACCGTCGCCGTCGCGCTGTGCCTGCCGCGTTCGGCCACTCCCACACCGGCCGGTGCCGTGTTCGTCGCGTTCACCGGTCCACCTCCCCGTGACGTCGGTGTCCTACGGAGCCGATGAACCGAAAGTTACGGCCGCGTCACCGAGTGGCGACGGACCGGGAGTGCGACGGTGCAGATCGCGATTCCCGTCCCCGCACCGGGCCGGGCCGGGCACGACGAGAGCCGACCCGCCGTCCTGGCGAGCCGGCGAGAAGTCGCCGCTCCGGCGAGCCGGCGAGAAGTCGCCGCGGCCGAAGGCACGCAGCTCGGCGCGGCAGCCGCGGACCGCGACAGCCGAGCGTTCGCACCTCAGAGCGGCAGCGGCGGCGGCGTCGGGTTGTTCGCCACCGCGGCGGCGATGCTGCGGGACACGGTGGCGAGCTGGTTCAGCACCGTCGGCTCGTTGCGCTGGAACTCCTCCAGCGACATCGTGCAGCCCAGCACCATGTGCGGCGACTCGGCCGAGCCGGTGCTGATCACGGTGGCCGCGCAGGCCACGTTGTCCCGGTACTGGCCGCGCTCGACGAAGGTGCCGCGCCGCCGAAGCCCGGCGAGGTCGTGCTCCAGCTGCTGCCGGTCGACGACCGTGGACCGGGTGTACGGCCGCATGCCGACCACCGACAGGTAGCGCCGCCGGTGCGTCACGTCCAGGGTCGCGAGCAACGCCTTGCCGATCGCGGTGGCGTGCGCGGCGTCGTCGAACCCGACGATCAGGTCCTCCAGGTGCGGCGACCGGGGCCCCTCGGCGACGCCGGTGATGGCCACCTTGCCGTCGACGAACCGGGCCAGGTAGTGGCTGAACCCGGTGGCGCCGGCCGCCCGGCGCAGCCCGACCGCGGTGTCGGTCGGCGGTCGGACCGCGGCGCTCAGTTCCCGAAACCTGTCCGCCACCTCCAGCCCCGGCAGGTAGGTGCCGTCGTTGCAGCGGATCAGGTAACCCTCGTACGTGAGGGTGCGCACGAGGTGATAAGTGGTGGACAGGCCGAGTTCGCACCGCCGCGCGATCTGCTTGACCGTCAGTCCACGCTGAGAGCGCCCCACCGTCTCCAGGATCCGCAGTGCACGGGACACACTTTGGATCAGATCCGAGGGTGCCTGCGAGCCGTCAGTGCGCACAACAAACCTCCGCTAATGACCCGCTCCGTACCTGAGCGGATCTGTCCACGATAGGTATTGCCGCACTTACTGAGAAGACCCGGTTACGCGAGGTAACTCAGCGTGGCGGGATTTGTGGTCGTAGTCACGGCTTTATGGCGAATTCTATCACGAACTGTAGTCGACAAACTGGCCATGCGGTGGTGCCCCGGTTCGCCGGCCCTGACGGCGTTCGTCACAGCTCGACCCCGACGGTACGCGGCCCCCGGGACAGCCCGAACTGGTCGGCACGGCGACATCGGCGGCCCGGCCGGCTGCCCCACACCACGCCGTAAGCTCGCCGCATGTCGACCGCACGGTACAGCTATCTCGGCCCGGAAGGGACCTTCAGCGAGGAGGCGCTGCGAACCCTGCCGGAGGCGGCGGACGCCACCCTGCTGCCGTCCCGCACGGTGCCCGAGGCGCTCGACGCGGTGCGCACCGGCGACGCCGACGCGGCGCTGGTACCGCTGGAGAACTCGGTCGGCGGCTCGGTGCCGGTGACCGTCGACGACCTGGTCGGCGGCGACCCGCTGCAGATCCGGCGCGAGGTGGTCCTGCCGATCAGGTTCGTGTTCGCCACCCGGGACGGCCGCGCCCTCGACGAGGTACGGACCGTCGCGGCGCACCCGCAGGCTGCCGCGCAGTGCCGGCACTGGCTGCGCGGCACCGTACCGGCCGCGACCGTCACCGACGTGCTCTCCAACGCCACCGCGGCGATCCGGTGCGCCGCCGGCGAGTACGACGGGGCGCTGTCCACGCCGCTCGCCGCGCACCGGCACGGGCTGACCATCCGGGCCGAGGGCGTCGCCGACCACGCCGACGCGATGACCCGGTTCGTCCTGCTCGGCCGGCCCGCAGCGGCACCCGCGCCGACCGGCAACGACGTCACCACGATCGCGGTGTTCATCGCGCACGACCGGGTCGGCGCGCTGCTCGCGGTGCTCACCGAGCTCGCCGTGCGCGGGGTCAACCTGAGCCGGATCGAGTCCCGGCCCACCGGTGAGGCGCTCGGCCGGTACTGCTTCCTGCTCGACTGCACCGGACACGTCGCGGACGCGCGGATGGGCGAGGCGCTGGCCGGGCTGCGCCGGATCTGCCGGGACGTGCGCTACTTCGGCTCCTACCCGCGGGCCGGCGCCGAGCCGCCGGTGCCACCGCCACCCGGCATGTCCGACGCCGACTTCACCGAGGCGCAGACCTGGCTGACCAGCATCCGCACCCCCACCCCACGCCCCCACGCCGCCCGAGCGAGTTGATCATGGCGTTGTCTGACCGGAAAGCGCTGTCCAGCCAAGACAACGCCATGATCGACGCTGGCCGCGGCGGGCGTTGGGATGTCGTGGCGAGAGGTTTCGTGGCGAGAGGTTTCGTGGCGCGGTGAGCCGGCGGGTGGTGCTGGTGCGGCACGGGCAGAGCACCGCGAACGTGGACCACTCGCTGACCTGTGCCATCCCCGGCGTACCGCTGTCGCCGCTGGGCGAGCGGCAGGTGGCCCGGCTGGCCGCGGACTGGCCGGCCGAGGACGCGCCGGACACGATCTGGTCGTCACCGATGGCCCGCGCCCGGCAGACCGCGGAACCGCTCGCCGCGCGGTACGGACTGCCGGTACGGGTACATCCGGCCGGGCACGAGGCGCTGATCGGGACGTTGCACGGCAGTACCGACCCGGCCGACGCGCTGCTGGTGGCCGACACGTTCGCCCGCTGGCGGGACGACCTGCGACCGCGGCTGCCCGGCGGCGAGGACGGCGCGGATCTGGTACGACGGCTGCGTACCGTGCTGCTCGACGTGCTCGCCGCACTGCCCGCCGGCGGCACCGCGGTACTGGTCGGGCACGGCACGCTGTTCGCGGTCGGCGTCCCCCGGCTCGCGGCCGGGCTGTCCCGGCAGGTACCCGAGCTGCCCAACGCCGGCCGCGCGGTCCTCGTCGCCCCGGACACCGGCACCGCCGGCCTCGCCCCGGACACCGGCACCGCCGGCCTCGCCCCGGACACCAGCGGTCGGGTGCCGGACACCGGTACCACCGGCCGGGCGGCAGCCACCAACACCGGCGTGCTGCGGGTGGCGTACTGGGCCGGCGACGAACAGGACGACCGAGAGGGACGAGGATGACGGACGACGAGCGGCGCGGGTACGCGCGGAAGCTGGCGGCGGAGGCCGTCGCGGTCGGCGACGACACCGGCTGGTTCGAGCGGCTGTACGCGGCGGCCGAGTCCGGCACCGCGGTGGTGCCGTGGGCCGACCGGGAACCCAACCCGCTGCTGGTGGACTGGTCCGCGGCGCGCACCGACCACCGCGGCCGGGCCCTCGTGGTGGGGTGCGGCCTCGGCGACGACGCCGAGCATCTCGCCGCCCTCGGGTACGACACCGTCGCCTTCGACGTGGCCCCGAGCGCGGTGCGGGCGGCCCGGGAGCGGTTCACCGGCTCGCCGGTGAGCTACCGGGTGGCGGACCTGCTCGACCCGCCGGACGACCTGCTCGGCACGTTCGACCTGGTCTTCGAGGCGTACACGGTGCAGACGTTGCAGGGCGCGGCCCGCCGCCGGGCGATCGGTCGGTTCGCCGAGCTGCTGCGACCGGGCGGCAGGCTGCTGGTCGTCGCGCGGGCCCGCGACGACGACGGCCCGGCCGGCCGGATGCCGTGGCCGCTGACCCGGGCCGAGATCGACGCGTTCGCGGTCGACGGGCTGCGGCCGGTGCTGGTCGAGGATCTCGCGGACACCAGCGAGGACCCGCCGGTCCGCCGCTGGCGCGCCGAGTTCGCCAGGAGCTGAGCCGGGTTCGCCGAGCCGAGCGCCGCTCCGTCGAGGCGGGTGCCGGCCCGCAGAGAGCCGGGCGCGGTTCGCCGAGGCGGGGCGCCGGCGAGTGTCAGCCCGTCGGGGCGAGCAGCGGGAGGCGGATCTCGGCACGCAGGCCGGGGCCGCCGGGTCCACCGACGTTGCGGTCCCGGTGGTGCGCGATGGTCAGCGTGACGGTGCCGTGGTGCGCGGCGACCAGCTCCGCGACGATGGCGAGGCCGAGGCCGGAACCGCCCTCGTCCCGGGCCCGCCCGTCGTCGAGCCGGGTGAACCGGTCGAACACCCGGTCCCGGTCCGCCGGCGGGATGCCCGGCCCGTCGTCGTCGACCACCACCACCGCCTCCCCGGCCACCACCGACACCGCGGCGACCACCTGGGTCTCGGCGTGCCGTACCGCGTTGTCGAGCAGGTTGCCCACCACCCGGGCCAGCGCGGTCGGGTCGCCGTGCACCTCGGCCGGCGCGTCGATGCGGGTGGTGACCGGCACCCGGGCCGTGTCGTACCGGTCGGCGACGTCGGTGACCAGCGCGGCCAGGTCGACCCGTTCGGCCCGGCGGGCCATCCGGGCGGCCGCCTCGTCCGAGTCGGCGGACCGGGCCAGCAGCAACAGATCCTCGGTCAGCCGGGACAGCCGTTCGGTGTCGACCAGCAGGTCGCGTACCACCTCCGGCCACTCGGCCCGGTCGCCGAGCCGCTGCGCCACCTCCAGCTGGGTACGGATGCTCGCGACCGGGCTGCGCAACTCGTGCGCGGCGTCCGCGACGAACGCGCGCTGCCGGTCCTGGCTCGCCGACAGCCGGGTCAGCATCCCGTTCAGGGTGGTGGCGAGCCGCGCCACCTCGTCGCCGGTCTCGGGCGCCGGCAGCCGGTTCGCCGGCGAGCCGGCGCTCGCGATCTCCTCGGCGCCCCGGCGCAACGCCTCGACCGGCCGCAGCGTCCAGCCGACGGCCCGCCAGGCGACCAACCCCAGCACCGCCACCAGCGCCGGGAACGCCACCAGCAGCACGTTGCGGACCAGCCCGACGCTCTGTGCCAGCTCGCTGCGGGACACCGCCACCAGCACCGTGTCGGCACCGGCCGGTACCGCGACCACCCGCAACGGGGTGGCCAGGCCGGCCCGGTCACCCGGTACGTCGAAGCGTTTCCCGGCGCGGGCGTCCCGCAGCTCGTCCGCGTGCAGCACCGGTACCAGCCGGTCGGCGCCGGCCGAGGTCGCGACGATGCGGTCGGCGCGGTCGACCACCTGGATCGTGGCGACCCGTTCACCGGCCGGGATCGGGTCCGGCAGCTTGCCCGCCCGGGCCAGCGCGGCGACCTGCCGGCCGCTGTCCAGGGCGCTGTTGTCCAGCGCCCTGGACAGGGTGGCCTGCAGCGCGAAGACCAGCAACGCCCCGCCCAGGGTGAGCCCGATCGCCAGGCCCGCCACCGCGATCAGGGTCAGCCGGCCGCGCAGGCCGAGCCGGGACCACCAGCGCATCGCTCGCCTCCGCCGTTCGTCGTCCGACCGCCGTGAACCCACCGTCGCGCGCCGGCCGGCGTGCGTGGACCGGTGGCGGGCCCGCCCCGACGGCACGGCCGGCGGAGAGTCACGGCCGGCTGGGGCCGCTCGGCGCCCCGCACCGGCCCGGGGCACCGACCCTAGTCGGCCACCAGACGGTAGCCGGCGCCCCGGACGGTGCGCAGCGACGACCGGCCGAACGGGGTGTCGATCTTGCGGCGCAGGTAGCCGACGTACACCTCGACGACGTTCGGGTCGGTGTCCTCCGGCGCGTCCCAGACGTGGTCCAGCAGCTCGATCTTCGACACCACCGCCTCGCCGCGGCGCAGCAGGTACTCCAGCAACGCGAACTCGCGCGGGGTCAGCTCGATCGGCCGGCCGTCCCGCGTCACCTCCTTCGTCGCCGGGTCCAGCCGCAGGTCACCGGCGGACAGCACCGCCGGCCGCTCCCGTACCCCGCGGCGCAGCAGCGCGCGGATCCGGGCCAGCAGCACCACGTACGAGAAGGGCTTGGTGAGGTAGTCGTCCGCGCCGGCATCCAGCCCGTCGGACTGGTCGTACTCGCCGTCCTTCGCGGACAGCATCAGCACCGGCACCCAGTTCTGCTCGGCGCGCAGCGTCTGGATGATCTTGTACCCGTTGAGGCCGGGGAGCATGATGTCCAGGATCACCGCGTCGTAGTCGCCGTGCCGGGCCGCGTCCAGCCCGCCCGGGCCGTCGTGCCGCACGTCGACGGTGAAGCCCTCCGCGGACAGCCCGCGCGCCAGCGCGGCGGCGAGCCGCACCTCGTCCTCGACCACCAGCAGCCGCATCGTGCCTCCCGGTACCTGTGGGGACACCCATGGTCGCGCATCGAGCCTGAGAGCTGCTCAGCTCCGCTCAGGTGGCTCACAGCGCGGCTGGGCCATGCTGGGAACCGGTCGATACGAGGGGACGGTCGACCAGACGGTAGTGAAGGGGGTAGGCATGTCGGTGTTTGCACGGCCGGCGGTGCGCTGGGCGATTCCGGCGGTCGCGCTGGTCGCCGTGATCGGCGCCGCGGGCGCAGGCAAGGCACTCATCGCCAACGCGTCGTCCGGGCTGCCCGAGCGCAGCCCGCAGCAACTGCTCATGGACGTCGCGCAGGCCAGGGTGAACAGCCTGTCCGGCACGATCGTGCAGAAGTCGGACCTGGGCCTGCCGAAGCTGCCGGCGCTCAACGGCACCGACCTGAACTCGCTGGTCACCGGCAGCCACACCGCGAAGGTCTGGTACGACGGCCCGCAGCACGTGCGGCTCTCCGTGCAGGGCACCGGCGTCGCGGAGAACGACGCGATCCGCAACGGCAAGGACGTCTGGCTGTACGACAGCGCGAAGAAGTCGGCGACGCACCGCACGCTGTCGGCCGACTCCGCGAAGCGGCCGTCCGCGGCCCCGTCGGTGCTGCCGTCGACCGGCCCGAGTTCGCTGTCCGGTGGGGTGTCGCAGCTGCTCACCCAGCTCGCGCCGAACACCAACATCGGCACCGACGGCACCGCGAAGGTGGCCGGCCGCAAGGCGTACGAGCTGGTCGTCACGCCGAAGCAGCACGACTCGCGGGTGGAGCAGATCCGGATCGCGATCGACGGTGACAAGCACATCCCGCTGCGGGTCCAGATCTTCGCCCGCGGCTCGGCGGATCCGGCGTTCGAGGCGGGCTTCACCTCGGTGTCGTTCGCCAAGCCGGACGCGTCGGAGTTCCGGTTCAACCCGCCGGCCGGGACGAAGGTGACCGAGGCGAAGCCGGGCAGCTCGGGCCACAGCAAGGTGGCGCCGAAGCAGCGTGACCGGCAGCAGCACGGCAAGGACGGCAACAAGCCGCAGATCGTCGGGAGCGGCTGGACCTCGGTGCTGGTCGCCAAGGGCGTCGACACGACGGTGCCGGCGGGCAAGACCGCCGAGCAGAAGAAGGCCTCGGCCGCGACGACGAAGTTCCTCGACTCGCTGCCGAAGGTGCACGGTTCCTGGGGTTCGGGCCGGCTGGTCCAGACCAAGCTGTTCTCGGTGCTGATCACCGACGACGGCCGGGTGCTGGCCGGCGCGGTCGCGCCGGCCCAGCTCTACCAGGCGGCTGCGCAGACCAAGTAGCCGCGGCACCGGCTGCCGGGACTTCTCCCGGCAGCCGCCAGGCGTCACCACACGGGGAAGAGGGCGCGCCGACCCGACTGGTCCGGGTCGGCGCGCCCTGCCGTAACCGGCCGGGCCGTCACCGGGTGCCCGCGGTACCGGTCACCAGACGGGCCGGATGCCGTGCGGGGCGTCGGCGACGTACGCGGCGAGCGCGGCCCGGGCGGCGGCCAGCTGCTGCGGCCCGGCAAGCGTCGCCCAGTGCCGTTCCACCCCGTCCCAGTAGGCGACGACCTGCTCGATGCAGTCCCAACCCCGCTCGGTCAGTCGCAGCACCCGCGCCCGCCGGTCCGACGGGTGCGGCTCGCGCGTCACGTACCCACGCCGTACCAGCTCGTCGACGAGCTGCCCGCCGGCCTGCTTGGTGACCCCGAGGTAGGCGCCGAGATCGACCGACGTGGCGGTCGGGTGGTTGGACAGGTAGAGGAAGACGAAGCCGTGCGCCGGCCGCACCCCGGGGTGCCCGACCGACGCCAGGTGCTCGGTCAGCCCGGCCATCGTCACCTGGTAGGCGGTGGCCAGCAGCACCGCCAGCTCACCCCTGTTGCCCGCGCCCTCGTCCATGTGCCCAGCCTGCCTTGCGCCGTCCCCAGCCTGCCTTGCGCCGTCCCCAACCTTGCGCCGTGCCCAACCTGCCTTGCGCTCTCATGGTCAAGCTGCTTTACTACCTACAGATAGACAAGCAACTTGACTATACGGAGGTCACGTCATGCCCGCACTCAGCTACGCCGACGCACCGACCGTCGAGGCACACGGCATCAGCGCCCGGCCGATGGCGGTACCCAGCCGCGGCAGCACCGAACTCGCCATCTGGTACCTGAACGTCCCGCCGCGCTCCGACCCGCAGGAGCACAGCGTCGACAAGGAAGAGGTGTTCGTCGTCCAGTCCGGCGTGCTCAGCGGCCACATCGACGGCGTCGCGGTCGCCGCCGGCCCGGGCGACGCGCTGCTGGTACCGCCGGGGGTGCCGTTCGCCGTCGGCAACACCGGCGACGAGCCGACGGTGGCGCTGGTCTGCACGTCCGCCGGGGTCACCGCGACGGTGCAGGGCAGCCCGGTCACCCCGCCCTGGTCGCGCTGACCGGCGCCAGGCCGGCGGCGGGTCGTCAGCCCCAGCCGAGCTGGTGCAGCCGCGCGTCGTCGATGCCGAAGTGGTGCGCGATCTCGTGCACCACGGTGACGCTGACCTCGTGCGCGACCTCGGCATCGGTGCGGCAGATCGACAGGATCGGGTTGCGGAAGATGGTGATCCGGTCCGGCAGCACGGCGCCGTAGTCGACGCCGCGCTCGGTCAACGCGTACCCCTCGTAGCGGCCGAGCAGCCGCGGCCCGTCCGGCGGCGACTCGTCCTCGACCAGGATCACCACGTTGTTCAGCAGCTTCAGCAGCTGCTCCGGCACGCTGTCCAGCGCGTCCGCGACCAACTCCTCGAACCGCTCCCGCGACATCGGCACCGCCATCACCCGATTGTCCGCCCCGCACGGGGGCGGGCCGGGCCGGCGGTCAGCCGCTGAACTGGGTGTCGAGGGTGATCGTGGTCCCGGCCAGCGCGCGGGACACCGGGCAGCCGGCCTTCGCCTTCGCCGCGTACTCGGCGAACTGCTCGGCGGTCAGCCCCGGCACCGTACCGACGGTGTGCAGCGCGATCGAGGTGATCGTCGGCTGGCCGTCCTCCGGCCGGATGGTGACCTCGGCGGTGGTCTGCACCGCGGTCGGCGGGTGGTTGTCGCTGGCGAGCAGGTTCGACAGCGACATCGAGAAGCACGCGGCGTGCGCCGCGCCGATCAGCTCCTCGGGATTCGTCCCGCCGGAACCGTCGCCGAACCGGGACTTGTACGAGTAGTCACCCTCGTACGCGCCGCTGCCCAGCGCCAGCCGCCCCGCGCCGTCCTGCAATCCGCCCCGCCACTCGGCAGAAGCCTTCCGTACCGGCATGCTGTGCCCTCCTCGGATCTTCTCGGACACCACGACGCTAGCGCGCCGAACCCCCGCCAACCGCCGATCGACCGTACCGACCCCGAGGGCACCACGGTCGTCCGCCGCCCACGCGCGGTGCGCGCGGGGATCCGGCGGCCGCATATCGGCTCGAAGGTGACAGGGCCCGCCGGGTAGGCTCGCGGCGTGATTGACCTGCGACTGTTGCGTGACGATCCGGACGCGGTGCGAGCGAGCCAGCGGGCTCGGGGCGAGTCCGAGTCGTCCGTCGACGCGCTGCTCGGCGCCGACGAGCAGCACCGGGCCGCGCTGGTCCGGTTCGAGAAGCTGCGGGCCGAGCAGAAGGGCCTGGGCAAGCAGGTCGCGCGGGCGCAGGGCGACGAGAAGCAGCAGTTGCTGGCGCGCACCAAGCAGCTGGCGGCCGAGGTGAAGGCGGCCGACCTGTCGGTCACCGCGACGGCCGACGCGCTGCGCGCCGCGCACCTCGCGGTGCCCAACCTCGTCGCGGACGGGGTGCCGGCCGGCGGCGAGGACGACTTCGTCACGCTCAAGGAGGTCGGCGAGAAGCCCGACCTGCCGACCGTGCGGGACCACCTGGAGCTGGGTGAGCTACTCGGTGCGATCGACATGGAGCGCGGTGCGAAGGTCTCCGGCGCCCGGTTCTACTTCCTGCGCGGGGTCGGCGCACTGCTGCAGCTGGCGCTGTTCCAGTGCGCGCTCGCGCAGGCGGTCGAGTACGGACTGACGCCGATGATCACGCCGTCGCTGGTGAAGCCGGACACCATGGAGGGCACCGGGTTCCTCGGCTCGCACGCCAGCGAGGTCTACCGGCTGGAGGCCGACGACCTCTACCTGGTGGGCACCAGCGAGGTGCCGCTGGCGGCGTACCACAGCAACGAGATCCTGGAGCTGGCCGAACCGAAGCGGTACGCCGGCTGGTCGTCCTGCTACCGGCGGGAGGCCGGCAGCTACGGCAAGGACACCCGCGGCATCATCCGGGTGCACCAGTTCGACAAGATCGAGATGTTCTCGTACTGCCGGCCGGAGCAGGCGGCCGACGAGCACCTGCGGCTGCTCGCCTGGCAGGAGGAGATGCTCGGCAAGGTCGAGGTGCCGTACCGGGTGATCGACACCGCGGCGGGTGACCTCGGCAGCAGCGCGGCCCGCAAGTACGACATCGAGGGCTGGGTGCCGAGCCAGCAGCGCTACCGGGAGCTGACGTCGACCTCGAACTGCACCACGTTCCAGGCCCGCCGGCTCGGCGTGCGCTACCGCGGCGAGGACGGCAAGCCGCAGGTCGCGGCGACCCTGAACGGCACCCTGGCGACGACCCGGTGGCTGGTCGCGATCCTGGAGAACCACCAGCAGCCGGACGGTTCGGTTCGGGTGCCGAAGGCACTCCAGTCGTACCTGGGCCGCGACGTGCTGACCCCGGTTCGCACCTGATCGACCCGAAGCGCTGCGAGGTGCCCCCGTTCGGTCGTCGACCGACCGGAATGGCGGCGGGTCCGGCGCACCGGGGGGCGCGGAGATCTATCGTTGGTCGCCCGGGCCCGAGGCTCCGGGACACGGTGAGAGGTGTGTGTGCGCAGTTCACTGCCGAAGCTGGTCGCCACCGACATGGACGGCACCCTGGTGCGGTCCGACGGGACGGTCAGCGACCGGTCGCACGAGGTGCTCGCCCGGCTGCGCGCCAACGGCGTGGTGCTGGTCGGGGCGACCGGCCGCGGCCCCCGGTTGATCGAGCTGACCATGCGTGATCTCGGCCCGTCCGACTACCTGGTCCTTGCCCAGGGCGCGCACATCTACGACACCAGCGGCGCGGCTCCGGTGCTGCTGCACTCGATGACGGTGCCGGCCCCGTCGATCGCGCGGGCGGTTGCGCTGGTGGAGGCCGAGATCGGGCCGGTGCAGCTGGCCGTCGAGGCCGGTACCGCGGTCAACTCTCCACTGTGGACGGATGTGGGGTTCGTCTGGCCGTACCCGGAACCGACCGAGACCCGGCCACGCGCCCAGTCGCTGCGCGGGCCGCTGGTCAAGGCGTTCCTGATGGCCGAGTCGATGAGCCTGGACGACCTGCTTGCGGTGTGCCGGCGGGTGATCCCGCCGCAGCTGTGCGAGGCGTCCTCGTCCGGCGGGATGGTCGAGCTGGCGCCGCACGGCGCGACCAAGGCGACCGGCCTGGCCTTCGTCACCGACGCGCTCGGCATCGACCCCGGCGACGTGCTCGTCTTCGGCGACATGCCGAACGACGTGCCGATGTTCGCCTGGGCCGGGCACGGCGTCGCGGTGGCCGGGGCGCATCGCGAGGTGATCGCGATCGCGGACGAGGTGACCGGCCCGGCCGACGAGGACGGCGTCGCCAGCTACCTGGACCGGCTCCTGGACGGCTGACCGGCCCCCGCACCCCGCGAAGTCATCGGATCTCTGGGCTTGCATCCCGCCGGGTGGCGCCGCGACCATGACGGCGGGCGGCGCGCACCCCGCGTACCGCCGGGGCGCCGCGGAGGGAGCACCAGATGCAGGTCGTACGGTTCAGCAACCCGCAGTCCGGCCAACCGGAGGTCGGCGTACGGGACGGGAACGCGGTCACCGCGCTGCCCGGTGTGACCATCGCCGACCTGCTCGCCCGCGGCGCCGACGGGTTCGCCGCCGCCGTCACCGACCCGTCCGGCCCGAGCCATCCGGCCGACCAGCTCGCCTACCTGCCGCCGGTCGACGGCCGGACCGAGGTGTGGGCGGCCGGCGTCACCTACCAGCGGTCCCGGCAGGCCCGGGTCGAGGAGTCCGGTCAGGCCGACGTCTACGAGCTGGTGTACGAGGCGGATCGACCCGAGCTGTTCTTCAAGGCGCCCGCCTGGCGAGTGGTCGGACCGGACCAGCCGGTCCGGGTGCGCGCCGACTCCGGCAACGACGTACCCGAGCCGGAGCTGGCCCTGGTGCTCGACCACGCCGGCACGGTCGTCGGGTACACCGCAGGCAACGACCTGACCTCGCGCGGCATCGAGGGCCAGAACCCGCTGTACCTGCCGCAGGCGAAGATCTGGCGCGGTTCGTGCGCGCTCGGCCCCGGCATCGTGCCCGTCGCCGCCCTGCCCGACGCCGGCGACCTCGGCATCCACCTGACCATCCGGCGCGACGGTGCCGAGGTGTTCGCCGGCGACGCCAGCACCAGGCAACTGCACCGCGGGCTCGACGAACTCGCCGGCTGGCTCTACCGGGAACTCGACTTCCCGCAGGGCTCCGTGCTGCTCACCGGTACCTGCGTGGTGCCGGACCTGTCCTTCACGTTGCGGCCGGGCGACACCATCGACGTCACCGTGGACGGCGTCGGTACGCTGTCCAACCGCGTCGCCTGATCCCTCTCCCCCCGGAGGCACCGGCTGTGCCCGAGCCACTCGCGCTGTCCGTCGACTTCGGCAGCTCCAACACGGTGGCGCTGCTGCGGGACGCGAAGGGCCAGGCGCGGACGCTGCTGTTCGACGGGTCACCGCTGCTGCCGTCGGCGGTGTTCGCGGCGCCCGACGGCACCCTGCTGGTCGGGCGGGACGCCGCCCACCTGTCCCGGGACGACCCGGCCCGCTTCGAACCGCACCCGAAGCGCCGGATCGACGACGGCACCGTCCTGCTCGGGGACCGCGCGGTGGCCGTCGCCGACCTGATCGCCGCCGTGCTGCGCCGGGTCGCGGACGAGGCGCGGCGGGTCGCCGGGGTGCTGCCCCCGGCGGTACTGACACATCCGGTGGCGTGGGGCCCGGCGCGGCGCGGCGTGCTCGCCGAGGCGGCCCGGCGGGCCGGCCTGCCGGTCGCCGGCATGGTCGCCGAGCCGATCGCCGCCGCCTGCTACTTCACCGCCGTGCTCGGCAGCCGGCTGGCCGCCGGGCAGGGGCTCGCGGTGTTCGACTTCGGCGGCGGCACGCTGGACGTCGCGGTCGTGCGGCGGGCCGGCGGCCAGCTGGTGGTGGCCGCCACCGGCGGCCTGGACACGGTCGGCGGCATCGACATCGACGCGGCGATCATCGGACATCTGGCCGGGTCGATCCAGCGCCAGGCACCCGACCTGTGGGCCCGGCTGACCACCCCCCGCTCACCCACCGACCTGCGGGACCGGGCGCTGGTCTGGCAGGACGCCCGCGCCGCCAAGGAGATCCTGTCCCGGGCCAGCCAGGCCGGCGTGCACGTGCCCGGACTGCCCACCGCCACGCACCTGACCCGCGGCGAGTTCGAGGAGCTGGCGACGCCGCTGGTGCGGTCCGCGGTCGCCGAGACCGCCGGGACGATCGGCCGGTCCGGCACCCCGGCCGGCGCGCTCGCGGGGATCTTCCTGGTCGGCGGTTCCAGCCGGATCCCGCTGGTCGGTCAGGCGCTGCATCGGGCGCTCGGCGTCGCGCCGACGGTACTGGAGCAGCCGGAGACCGCCGTCGCCGAGGGCGCGCTGCACTCGCCGGCGGCACCCGCGCTGTCGCCGCGGGTGGCGCAGGCGATGGACCGGCTCGACCCGGGCATCACGGTGCCGCAGCCCGAGCCGGCGCCGGAGGTACCGGCCCGGCGGCGCCGCTGGCTGCCGCTGGTGGCCGCCGCGGCGTTCCTGCTCGCCGCCGGGACCACCGCGGTGCTGCTGCAGCCGTGGGAGAAGTTCGGCGCCAGCGCCGGGCCGAGCGACAGCCCCAGCGCCGATCCCACCCGGGCGGCCGGCGGCGCGAGGAGCGCCAGCGCCAGCCCGAGCCCGTCCGACCCGTGCCCCAGCAACGAACAGGTGCAGAGGTCCGTGTCGGGGAGCACCAACGGCGGCGGCGGCACCACGGACGGGGCGAACTTCGCGGTGCACGGCAACATCGTCTGCGCGGGCGGCTTCGCCGGCGTCCACCTGTTCGGGCAGAGCGGCGGGCAGGCGAACGATCCGGCCGTCGCCGTCCTGCAGTACCAGAACGGCAAGTGGATCCAGCTGGTGCTCGGCACCAGCATCTGCGAGCCGGGGCCGGACGGCGGGCAGCCGGACTGGACGAACGGTCAGCAGGTGCCGGACAAGGTGATGAAGTCGGTCGGTTGCGACCCCAAGTACTACAACTGACATTCCCCGTCGCCCCGATACATCGACCGACAGCTATGGCCGTGGCCACAGCGAGCGGCGGCTGCCGGTGCCGGCCGGCAAGATGGAAGGGATGACACCTCCCGCACTGGTCGCGAGCGACCTCGACGGCACTCTGCTGCGTACCGACCGGACCGTCGGCGCGCGCACCCTCGCCGCCCTGGCCCGGCTGCGGGCACACGACGTGCCGTTCGTGATGGTGACCGGGCGGCCGATCCGGTGGCTGGCCGAGGTGGTGGCGCAGACCGGGCCGCCCACCTCGCTGACCGTCTGCTCCAACGGCGCGGTGATCTACGACGGTGCCGCCGACCAGGTCGTCGAGCACCGACCGCTGGCGCCGGAGCTGCTCGCCCACGTCGTCGAACGGCTCCAGGACCGGTACCCGGACGTCGCGTTCGCGGCGGAGACCAACGACGGGCTGCGGCACGAGGCGCACTACCCGATCAACGAGATCTCCCCGCTGGTGCGGCCCGGCGAACTCGCCGAGCTGATCGCGTCCCCGGCGATCAAGCTGCTGGCCCGGCTGGACGGCGCGCCCGACGCGGTCGCCGAGCAGATGTCGGAGAGCCTGCGCGGCGTCGCCGAGGTGACCCGCTCCTCGCACGACTGCCTGATCGAGATCTCCGCCGCCGGCGTCACCAAGGCCACCGGCCTCGCCTGGGTCGCCCAGCAGTACGGCGTGCCGCCCGAGCGCATCGTCGCGTTCGGCGACATGCCGAACGATCTGCCGATGTTCGGCTTCGTCGGGCACAGCGTGGCGATGGCCAACGCGGAGCCGGCGGTGCGGGCCGCCGCCGACGCCGTCACCACCAGCAACGACGACGACGGCATCGCCGACTATCTGGACCGGCTGTTCGAGCCCGCCCCGATCGACTGACCCGGCCGCCGGGCGCCGGAGAGCTACCGGCCCGGCCACCGCACGCCGGAGAGCTACCCACCAGGCCGCCGCACGCCCGAGGTACCGGCCCGGCCACCGCGGGCCGGAGAGCTACCGGCCCGGCCGCCGCGCGCCGGTCAGAGGTACTGGCCGGTGCGGTTCGGCGAGTCGCCGTGGTCGGTGCCGCCCGGGATGCCGGGCATCATCATGCCGGCCTGGCCGGCCGGCAGCGCCGGGCGCTGGCCGCCACGGATCTGGTCGAGCTGCATCCGGGCCGCCATCTGCTGCGCCATCAGCGCCGCCTGGATGCCGTGGAACAGCCCCTCCAGCCAGCCCACCAGCTGCGCCTGCGCGATCCGCAGCTCCGGCTCGGTCGGCGTCGAATCGTCGTTGAACGGCAGCGACAGCCGGTCGAGTTCCTCCCGCAGCTCCGGCGCCAGCCCCTCCTCCAGCTCGACGATCGAGCGCGCGTGGATCTCCTTGAGCCGCTGCCGGCCGGCCTCGTCCAGCGGCGCTGCCCGTACCTCCTCCAGCAGCTGCTTGATCATGCTGCCGATCCGCATCACCTTGGCCGGCTGCTCGATCTGGTTGGCCGGGTCCTTCGCCGCATCCGCCTCGGCGGGATCGACGTCGACGGCGCCGACCGGCCGACCGTCCGGACCCACCACCAGCACGGTGCGGGACTCCGGCTCGTCGGACTGCTGCTGCTCGCGCGGTGTCTCGGTCATACTCCCATCCTGACGCACGACCCGCGCCGCCCGCGAACCCGGCCCGAACACCGCGGACGTGAGATCACCTACCGTGGCGCGCACGACGGTCCGGAGCAGGGGAGACTGGCCATGGCCGAAAACCGGGACATACTGTCACGTCCTGCCCCACCACCGGACGTGACGGTGCGCTACGGGACGCTGCCGGACCAGGTGGTCGACGGGTGGCTGCCGGAGCGCGGGGCCGGGCAGCTGGTCATCGCGCTGCACGGCGGGTACTGGCGGCACGACGTGGACCGCGGCTACCTGGCATCGCTCGCCGCCGACCTCGCCGGGCGCGGCTACGCCGTCGCCTGCCCGGAGTACCGGCGGACCGGCGACGGCGGCGGCTGGCCGGCCACCTTCACCGATGTCGCCGCGGCGCTGGACGCCACCCCGGAGCTGCTCGCCGCCGCCGCGCCGGGCCGCGTGGAACCGGGCCCGGCCGTGTACGCGGGGCACTCCGCCGGCGGCCACCTGGCGCTGTGGGGCGCACTGCGGCACCGGCTGCCGGCCGGCGCACCGGGCCACCGCGACACTGCCCCGCCGGTACGCGGGGTGCTCGGGTTGGCGTCGGTCTGCGACCTGGCCGAGACGTACCGGCGATGGCTCGACCTCGGCGCCGCGGACGCGTTGATGGGCGGCGGGCCCGGCGCGCACCCGGACCGGTACGCCGCCGCCGACCCGGCCGCGCTGCCGGCGCCGGAGGTGCCGACCGTCCTGGTGCACGCGCCCGGCGACGGACGGGTGCCGATCGTGCTGACCCGCGACTACGCCGGCCGGCGCGGCCTCCGGTTGGTCGAGCTGGACGGCGCCGACCACTTCACCGTGGTCGATCCCGCCGCGCCCGCCTGGCCCCGGGTGGTGGAAGCGCTCACCGGCCTGGCCCGGCCCGGCGGTGATCGCGTCGCGAGTACCGCCTGAGCCGGTTCAGCTGGGCGCCGTCCGACCGCCGTACCGGTTCGCCGGGGCGGTCTCGACGAAGCGACGGGGCGACGCCGTCGCAGGGCGACCGGGCGACGCCGTCGCAGGGCGACCGGGCGACGCCGTCGCAGGGCGACCGGGCGACGCCGTCGCAGGGCGACCGGGCGACGCCGTCGCAGGGCGACCGGGCGACGCCGTCGCAGGGCGACCGGGCGACGCCGTCGCAGGGCGACCGGGCGACGCCGTCGCAGGGCGACGTCGTCGCATGGCGACGGGGCGACGTCGTTCCAGGGCGACGGGGCGGCGTCGTCGGATGGCGACGGGGCGACGTCGTGGCAGGGCGACGTGCGGTGTGCTGGCGCGGTGACCGCGGAAGGCCGGTCAGGCGTCCTCCGGCCCGGACGCCGCGTTGTCCACAATGGACTCTTCGGCTGCCCGCGGGGCCGGCGGTTTCCTCGCCGCCCGCCGCTTCCCGGTGCTCGCCGTCCGCTTCGCGGCGGTACCGCGCCGCTTCCCGGTTCCGGCATCCGCCGTACCGGCCCGCTCCGACGCGCCCGGCCGCTCGGCGGCACCGGCCCCGTCGACCCCGGCCGCCGGATCGTCCGGACCGGCTTCGCCGCGGCGAGGCTGGCCGGCACCGTCCGGACCCCCGGCATCCGCCGGCTCCCCCACACTGTCCGGGCCCCGGCATCCGCCGGCTTCCGCACACCGTCCGGACCCCCGGCATCCGCCGGCTTCCCCACACCGTCCGGATTCTCGGCACGGTCCGGGTTGCCGGCACGGTCCGGGTTGCCGGCACGGTCCGGGTTGCCGGCACGGTCCGGGTTGCCGGCACCGGCCTTCGAGGATCCGGACGCCTTACGGGCACGCCGCTGCCGCGGTGCCGCGGTGGGCTTCGCGGCCGGGTCGTCCGGCGGGGGCGACGCCGGCGCCGACGCCCGGTCCGTATCGCGGAGCGAGCCGAGCCATGCACTGACCTCGTCGCCGCCCGCCGCCGGTTCGGTGCCGTCGGCGGTACGCGACGCCGTCGACTCGGCCGGGCGCCTCGACCGGCGTGCCCCGCCCCGCTGTCGTCCCGGCCCGTCCTCGGCCGCCGGACCAGCCGCCGCCCGCCGGGCGGGCGCTTCCGCGTCCGGCGGCAGGTCGGAGCCGGTGCCGTCCACGGCGGAGTCGGTGTCCGGGTCGACCGCGGGTGTGCCCGCGCCCGCGTCGGCCGGGACGGTGACGTCGGCCCTCAGTACCAGGGTCAGCCGGTCCAGGTAGCCGAACTGCAGGACGATCAGCAGGATCGCCGCCAGCAGCGCAGCCGGCGCGGCGAGCAGGACGACGGTCGAGCTGCCCACGCCGAGCCGGTCCAGCGTCGCGCTGGCCCCGGCCGGGTCGGCGGTGCGAACCAGCAGCCCGGCCAACCAGACCAGTACCGCGAAGGGCGCCACCGGGCCGAGCAGGGCGCGCCAGGCGAACCGGTCGCCACCGGCCCGGCGGCGCAGCCAGCGGTCCCGGTGGCCGGCGGCGAGCAGCGCGAACCCGAACACCGCGGGTACGCAGACCAGCCCGGCCGGCACCGGGTCGAACTGGCGGTCCAGCGCCTCCAGCGGCCCCACCGTGACGAACAATCCCGGCGCGAACGGCAACAGCAGCCACCAGCTGTGCCGGCCGGCGGGCCGTAGCGCACCGATCGCGATGCCGGCCGCCGCGGCGACCACCACCGCGCCCAGCATGACGAGCGCCGGGCGGGCCATCGCGGTACCGAGCAGGTGACCGAACGAGCCCGCCCGGGACGGCCAGCCGCTCGCCGACGGGATCGGGACCAGCGCCGCCGCCAGCGCGCCCACCGCCAGCAGCGCGAGCACCGCGCCGGCGGCGAGGTGCACCGCGTCCCGGCGGCGGGCGGGCGACGGCAGCGGGTCGGGCCGCCGGGCCGCGCGGACCAGCCGTGGCCGCAGCACCAGACCGCCGAGCCAGACCGCCAGGCCGCAGGCGCCGACCGCGACGAGCAGCACCACGGCCATCGCGGCGCGGCGCGAACCGTACTGCTCGTCGCCGGCGGACAGCGCGAACCGCGCCGCGTACGCGGGGGTCCACAAGCCGCCGGAGCCGCCGGTGACCGGGGAACCGATCTGGCCCGACACGGTGATCAGCTGCCAGCCGAGCGCGAGCGTACCGAGCCCGAGCGCACCGACGATCGCGGCCAGCGACCGGCTCGAACCGGCGGCGAGGGTGGCGATCAGCGCCACGCCGAGCGCCACCGCGACCAGGGCGCCGGCCAGCACCACCAGGTCGAGCGCGGCCGGGCCGGCGAACACCCGGTGCCGCAGGCCGGGCCACCCGACGGCGACCACGAGCGGTGCGCAACTGGCGACCAGGACCGCGGTGATCGTGCGGGCGGCGAGCCGGGCGGGGGTGACCGCACGGCGCAGCACGTACGCCATGGCCGGCGCGACGAGCAGGCACACCAGCAGCGGCAGCCCGATCAGCGCGATCGCGCCGAGGTAGCTGTGCCAGTACCGGCCGGGCAGGTCACGGAACGCGGCAAGCCCGGTGAACCGGGAGTCGCCGGCCGCCGAGGTGGTGACCGCCGCGACCGCGAGCAGTCGGAGGAAGGGCACCAGCAGCCCGACGACGAGCAGCACACCGGCGGGGATCAGCAGGATGGCGCCGAGGATTCGGGCAGGACGGGGCGTGGGCACGACGCCTCACTCTTCGTCAGCGGTCGAGGGAAGGGTGAAACGGTACCGGAAGCGCAGCCGACCCGAAACACACGTTTCGCACCGAAGCCGGCCGGTCGCTCACCGTACGTCGTCGGCCGGACCGTCCTGCCGCGCCCCCTCCGGCGCCGCGCCCGGTGTCGCGGGCCCGTCCGCCCGGCCACCCCGCGGCGCACCGCCGGGACCGGGCACGCCGGCGCCGCCGGGGTGCGGCGCACCTGCACCGTCGGGCGCACCGCCGATGTGCGGCGGAAACCCGGGAGGCGGCGGACCGGCGGGCGGGGCACCGCCGAGGCTCGGCCCAGGTTGCCCCGGGAACCGGCCCGCCGCCCCAGGTGGCCCGCCCGGCGCGGCCGGCAGCCCGCCCGGCGCGGCCGGGAGCCCGCCCGGCGCGGCCGGCGACAGGCCTGGCGGGATGGCCGGCGCGCCGCGGCCGGCCGGCGCGGCGCCGGCTGCGGTCCCGGGCGGGACGACGGCCGGGGGCGGCGCGCCGAGCCGTGGCCCGACCTGGTCCGGGCCGCCGAAGGCGGCACCGTACCGACCACCCGGACCACCGAACCCCGCCGGCCCGCCCGGACCACCGAACCCCGCCGGCCCGCCCGGACCGCCGATCCCGGCCGCACCGCCCGGACCGACCGGGCCGGCTGGACCGCTGGCAGCGTCGCGTGCGGCGGCAGGGTCCGGGTCGCCGAGCCGCAGCGCGAGACGGTCCAGGTACCAGACCTGCACCACGGCGAAGACCAGCAGGGCGGGGATCGCCAGCGGCGCGGCGGCGAGCAGCAGCCCGGGGCTCGGCCACGCCGCCGTGTAGCTACCCAGTTGCCGCAGCACCGCCACGTCCGCGGCGGCGTGCCTCATGTCGCTGACGACCGAGTAGCGCCACAGGAAGTCGTGCGCCTGGTACAGCCAGGTGGCCATCGCGACGACGCCGAGCAGCGGGAGCGACGGCACCAGCACGGTACGCAGGAAGGCGGCCGGCCGGTGGGCTGCCCGGGCGGCCCGCCAGCGGTGCCCCTGGCCGGCGCCGAACAGCGTGAACAGCAGCAGCGCCGGGACGCTGACCAGGATCGGCGGAATCGTACCGAGGAACGTGTTCAGGTGGTCGTGGGCCATCGCCGACTGCACCGACACGGTCAGCAGCGGGGTGATCGTGACGAACAGCCACGGCATGAACGGCAGCAGCAGCCAGTGGCTGTACCGGCCCAGCGGGCGGAACGCGCCGATCCCGATCCCGGCCGGGTACGCGAGGAGCAGCTGGACGACCGTCGCGATCAGCGCGGGCAGCAGCGCGCCGGTGAGCGTGCCGGCGATGGACTGCGGGCTCGACGCGGTGTGCTGCTCGGTGAACAGGCCGAGCCGGGGGTAGGCGTCGATGGCGAGCAGCGCGACGGTGCCGGCGAGCGCGACCACACCGAGTAGGACGGCGCGGGTCGAGCTGGGGCGAGGCAGCGGGCCGGCGGCGCGGCCGGGCGGGTCGAGCTCGAGCCGCGGCCGGGCCAGGATCACGATCAGGCCGGCGGCCAGGCCGAGCACCGCGACGGGTACCAGCAGGATCGTGCTGTCGGCGGCGGCCTGCCCGAACCGCAGCAGCATGAACGCGTCCTGGAACGCGCGGGCGCCGAGCGAGGCGGTGTCCCGGCCGGGTGCGAGCAGCAGGGTGAAGCTGATCGCCTGCAGCCCGATCGCGAAGGTGCCGAGCACCAGCACCGCCCAGGTCACGAGCGCGCCGCCGACGGTACGGCCGGGCCGGTCGGTGGCGCGCCGGCGCAGCGCGGCGAGCAGCGCGCTGACCCCGATCCCGGCGATCAGGCCGAACATCGCGAGCATGATCAGGACACCGAGGCCCGGCCCGGAGCGAACCAGCCCGTGGCCGAACCCGTCCGGCAGGTAGCTCAGGTGCCGCCAGGCGGCGATCAGCACGGCCGGAGCGAACCCGGCGGCCAGCACCGCGAGCAGCACTCGGACCACTCGGCGCAGGGCGGTGGGCGCCTCGGCGGCGGCGAAGGACAGCAGCGGCACCACGATCAGCATCACCAGGGTGGGCAGCGCCGCCTCGACGAGGGTGCGCCCGACGGTGCCGAGCGGGTCGGTGAAGTCGCCGGCGTGGGCGGCGGCGTTGCCGGGCACCGTCCTGCTGGCGATGCCGGGTGCCCGGCCGGTGAACGCCTGGATCACGGTCTGCGCGGTGGGGAGGACCAGCCAGACCAACCAGCCGAGGGTCATCGGCAGGGCGAGCAGCAGGCCGATCCAGCCGGGCGGCCCGCCCGGAGCGGGTCGCGCCGGTGCGGGCTGGTTCGTGGCCGGCGGCATCGCCGGGGACGGGTACGGGGCCGGTGCGCTCACGCCCAGCCACCTCCTCGCGTCGGGGCCTGCAGGGATTCTGCCCTGCCCGTGCAACGCTCGGCCGTCCGGCGGGACGGCCGGCGCGGCCCGATGCGGTAGCGTCCGAGCGTCATGGGTGGGCAGCGAGGTGGAAGTCACCGGTACCGGCGGTCGGGTCGCCGGCGCCTGGTGCTGGCCTCCGCCGGGGTGGTGCTGGTGCTGCTCGCCGTGGGCGGCGGGGTGGCGTGGTGGTCGCACGGCAGCGGTACCCGGCCGGAACGCGCCGGTGGTCGCGCCGGGGGCACCACACCGGCGCCCAGCCGCACCAGCCGGGCCCCGTCGGCGAAGCCGAGCAAGGCGTGCGACGCGGACTGCGTGCAGCAGCGGCGGTACGCGGCCGCCAAGGCCTACATGGACCAGCACGCCGCGACGAACGCCTACCTGAGCGTCCAGATCACCGACCGCAAGACCGGCAAGAGCTGGCAGCACGGCCCGGTGACGCACCCGGGGTGGACCGCCTCGACGATCAAGCTGGCGATGGCCACCGACATCCTGCGCCGGCAGCGGGCCGGCGAGGTCACGCTGACCGACGCGGACCGTACCGACATGGCGAACATGCTCAACTTCTCCGACGAGAACGCGTCGGACCGGCTGTGGCAGCGGTACGGCGGGGACGACCAGCTGGCCCGGTTCCGGGACGTGTTCGGCATGTCCGGGCTGCACTTCGTGCCCGGCTTCACCGACGGCACCTACTGGGGCTTCGTGAAGTGCACCACCGAGGACCTGTCCCACCTGATGACCTACGTGCTGACCAAGACCGCGCCGGACGACCGCTCCTACCTGGTGTCCGCGATGCGCGGGGTGGCGTCGAACCAGCAGTGGGGGGTCTGGGCCGCCGGCCAGGACCAGCACCCCGGCGACAAGGACGGCTGGTCGTTCGAGACCGACTCGTACGGCAAGCACTGGGTGCTCAACTCGGTCGGCTTCGCGGGCCCGGACGAGCGGTACGCGATCGCGATCATGTTCCAGGTGCAGCCGCACTCGACCATCGCGTACGGCACGCACACCGTCTCCGACGTCGTCGGCCTGCTGTTCGGGGTACCGGCGCCGGCCAAGATCACCGTGCCGGAGCCGGACGGCTGAGGTGACCGAGCCGCCCTGGGCCGCACCGGACCCGCAGCGCCACCACATCGGTCTGGTGGTGGCGCTGGTGGTGTGCCTGCTGACGGTCGTGGGCGGCGCCGGGCTGTCCGGCTACCTGCTCTACCACGCGTCCCGGCGCGACGGGCCGGCCTGGGGGGCGAGCTGGCACACCGCGTCGTTCACCGTCGACGGCGACGACTCGACCCGGGTGGACGCCGGCAAGCTGCTGACCCTGCTCGCCGGCCGGGGCGCCCGGTACGAGGTGCACGGCGGGCGGATCGTCGTCGCGGTGCCACCGGGCCGGTCCGCGGCGCTGTCCCGGCTGCGGGCGCTGGCCCCGATCCGTACCGACCTGTCGGTGCGGCCGGTGCTCGACGTCAGCACGCCGTCGCCCGGCTGCACTCCGGGCGGCCGGCCGGCCTGCGACCGGTCCGGGGCGCGGTACCGGCTGGGCCCGTCGGTGCTGTCCGGTCGCCAGGTGACGGACGTGCACACCGGTTCCGACCGGAGCGCCGGCTGGTCGGTCACGGTCCGGTTCAGCTCCGCCGGCCAGCAAGCGATCAGCGACGCGACCAGCCGGTACGCCGGGCAGCGGCTGGCGATCGTGGTGGCCGGCGCGGTGCTGTCCGCGCCGCGGGTGTCCGCGCCGGTGTCCGGCGCGTTGCGGGTGTCCGGCGGTACCGGCGGGGGGCAGCCGCACCGGGTCGCCGCCGCGTTCCGGCTCGGCCAGCATCCGGTGACGATCCGCGCCGCCTGACCGGCGCCGCCCCGGCGGAACTGAGACGTCTTTCTGACTTCACGGTGACGTCTAGGCTTGGTACGCTGCCGCCATGCAGCCCGAACACCTGCGGCCGGTGCCGCCGCCACCACTGACCGACGCCGACCGCGAGGCGGCGGTCGAACTGCTGCAGGCCGCCTGCGGCGAGGGCCGGCTCACCCTGGAGGAGTTCGGGGTCCGGGCCGGGGCGGCCTGGGCCGCGGACACCAGCGAGGAGCTGGCCGAGGTCACCGCGGGGCTGGACCCGGCGCCCCCGGTCGGCACCAGCCAGCCGGTCACCGTCATCTCCGCCGTCTTCGGCGAGCACAAGCAGCACGGGCGGTGGCGGGTGTCCCGGCACACCCGGGTACGGGCCCTGTTCGGGTCGACGAAGCTCGACCTGCGCGAGGCGACCATGGACGCCGAGGCGGTGCGGGACGGCACCGTCGACATCGAGGTACGCACGTTCTGCGGCGAGGTGAAGATCACCGTGCCGGAGGGGGTCGAGGTCGAGCTCTACGGACGGTCGCTGTTCGGGTCGCGGACCATGCACCTCGCGGCGGTACCGCGCCGGCAGGGCACCCCGACGGTCCGGGTGCACTGCAAGGTCACGTTCGGCGAGCTGAAGGTGCGCAGCGCGCCGCTCAGCCGGGACGGCGGCCTGCTCGGCAACGGCCGGTTGGCCCGCGTGCTCCGCGAGCTGGTCGACTGATGCCCGGCGGCGGGTGACGACCGCGGCGCCGGCCCGCCCCGCCGATCATTCCCCCGAACGCCCCGGCCAGCCACCGGAGCCGCACCACCCGCCGAGTCGCCGCCCGACCGCGCACCACCCGCCGAGTCGCCATCCGGATCCGCGCCGCCCACCGGCCCGCCGCTGGCCGCGCTGGCGGCCGGGTCGGCGTCGGTGCGGTACGCCCCGGCGATGGCGGCCGTGGCGACCGCGGCGGCGGCCCGGTCCGCGACGGCGTCGGACAGCGGCTGGCCGGTGTTGAGCAGCCGGTAGTAGAGCGGCGCCGAGACGGCCGCGACGACCTCCCGCGGATCGGTACCGGCCGGCACCTCGCCGCGGTCGATCGCGGCGACGACACAGCCCGCCCACTCGTCGATGCGGCGCAGGTAGAAGCCGTGCAACGCCGCCGCGGCCGTCGCGTTGCCGGCCGCGGCGGCGATCAGGGCGGTGAACAGCGCACCCTGCCGCGGATCGGTGAGCGTCGAGACCACCAACCGGGCGTTGGCCCGCAGGTCCGCGGCCAGGCTGCCGAGGTCGGACCGGTGCACCGACTGGTCGGCCATGTCGCGCAACAGGTCCGCGGCCAGCGCCGAGGTACTGCCCCAGCGACGGTAGACGGTGGTCTTTCCGCACCCGGCGCGTCGCGCGACGTCGGCCAGGTCCAGCGCCTCGAAGCCGGCCTCGGCGAGCGCGTCGCCCGCCGCCGCGAGGACCGCGTCGCGGACGCGCGCGGTGCGGCCACCGGGCCGGACCGTGCCGGGCGACGGGGGCGGGGTGGACGTGCCGTAGGTCATAACGGAACTCCCGTTTCATTAGATCCGGATCCGATGCTACCGTGAGGACTCTAACGGAACCAGAGTTCCATTAGATCGCGCTCTCTGATCGGTCAAGGAAGGCCCGTCATGTCCGCACCCAGCACCCTGCACGCCCCGGGCACCGGCTCCACGAGCCAGCTGACCGGCCGGCTCCGGATCACCCTGGTCGTGCTGCTCGTCGCCCAGTTCATGCTGGCCGTCGACTTCTCGATCCTGAACGTCGCGCTGCCCGTCATCGGCGCCGGCCTCGGCTTCCCGCTCGCCGACCTGCAGTGGATCGCGACCACGTTCGCCCTGGCCGCGGCCGGGTTCACGCTGCTGCTCGGCCGGGTCGGCGACCTGCTCGGCCGCAAGCGGATCTTCCTGGCCGGGCTGGCGGTCCTCGCCGCCGCATCGCTGCTCGGCGGCTTCGCCACCAGCCCGCCGACGCTGCTCGTCGCCCGGGTCGCGCAGGGCCTGGCCACCGCCGCCGTCACCCCGGCCGGCCTCGCCCTGCTGACCACGTCGTTCCCGGAAGGACCGTTGCGGCAGAAGGCACTCGGGCTCAACGGCGCGCTGATGTCCGCCGGGTTCACCACCGGCGCCATCCTCGGCGGCGTGCTGACCGACCTGCTGTCCTGGCGCTGGTCGTTCCTGCTCAACGTGCCCGTCGCGGTGGCCGTCCTGGTCGTCGCACCGGCGGTCGTCACCGACTCGCGGCCGGCAGCCCGGCCGCGGCTCGACCTACCCGGCGCGCTGAGCGTCACCGCCGGCCTGCTGGGCATCGTGTACGGGCTGACCCGGGCCGGCGAACACGGCTTCGCCGACCCGGCCGCGCTGCTCGGCCTGCTCGCCGGCGCTGCCCTGCTCGTCGTCTTCTATCTGGTCGAACGGCGGGTGCCGGAGCCCCTGGTACCGGTCCGCATCCTGACCCGGCGCACCGTGGCGTGGGGCAACACCGCCGGCCTGCTCGCGTTCGTCACCGAGACCTCGCTCGTCTACCTGCTCACCCTGTACCTGCAGAAGACGCTCGGGTTCTCCGCGCTCGGCGCCGGGCTGTCCTTCGGCGTGCTGGGCATCGGCACCGTGCTCGGCGGGATCGCGGCGCCCCGGCTGATCGCCCGTACCTCCCCCACGGTCGCCCTCGTCGCGGGCGGCCTCGTCCAGGCGGCCGGTACCGGCGCCCTGCTGCTCATCGGAGCCCAACCGGCCTGGCTGGCGCTGCTGCTGCCGGCCACGTTCGTCGGCGGGGTGGGCAACATGGTCGTCATCGTCGGCTTCATGGTCACCGCGACCTCCGGGCTGCCCGGCGCGGAACAGGGCCTCGCTTCCGGCCTCGCCACCATGTCCCAGCAGGTCGGCATCACGATGGGCACCCCGGTGCTGTCCGCCGTCGCCACCGCGGCGATGGCCGGCGCGGTCGGCGGATCGGCCGTGCTGCACGGGGTGCGGGTCGCGATCGGCGCCAACGTCGGGATCGTGCTGCTCGGCGTCGCGCTCGCGGCCCTGTTCCTCGCGCGTCGCAGCCGGCGCCAGCGGGCTTGACCATCGCCTCCCCGTACGCCGGGCCCTTCTCGTCGGGCCCCGGCGTACCGGGCCGTCGCCGGTGCGGTGCACGGTCGGCCCCGGTGCGGTCGTGGTGCGGTCGGTGCGCGGTCGGGGTGGCCCCGGGGTGCGGGGTGCGGGGTGCGGGGTGCGGGGTGCGGGGTGCGGGGTGCGGGGTGCGGTCGGGGGGTGCGGTCAGCGCGCGGCGAAGTCGGCGATGGCGTGCCGCAGGGCGTCCGGGGTCAGGCCGTGCGCGACGTCGTGGTCGGCCGGGGTACCGAAGCGGTGCAGGTCGACCCGCCGTACCCCGAGACCGAGTGTCCGATGTGGACGATCGGGCAGCGCGTCGTCGACCACCCGGGCCGAGGTGCCGGCAAGGTACGGCTCGACCAGGACCACGGTGTCGCCGGCCGCACCGGCCAGTTCGCGCAGCCCGGCGGCGTCGAACGGCCGCACCGTGTTGGTGTATGCGACGGTCACGTCCAGGCCGACCGTCGCCGCGAGGACCGCGGACAGCATCGGCCCGACCGCCACCACGACCGCACGTCGACCGGTACGCAGCGGTACCAGCCGGCCGTCGGTACCGGCGTGCGCGGCGTCGTTGCCGCGGGTGGACAGCCGCAGGTAGACCGAGCCGTCGCCGCCGACCGCCTGCCGCAGCAGGGCGTCGACCTCGTCCGGATGGCCCGGTACCCGGATCTCCCAGCCGGGCAGCGTGTCGATCAGCGCGACGTCGCCGGGCGCGTGATGGCTGCGCCCGGCCTGCGCGTTGTCGTACGAGGCGCCGACGCTGACCAGCACGCCGTGCCCGTCCTGGTTGCCGAAGTCGAGCTTGATCTGCTCGAAGGCGCGCTCGACCAGGAACGGCGCATAGGTGTGGGCGATCGGCCGCAGCCCGGTCTGCGCCAGCCCGCCGGCGACGCCGACCAGCAGCGATTCGCGGATCCCGACGTTGAGCACCCGGTCCGGGTGCCGCTGCCGGGCCGGTTCGAACGCCGCCGCGGAGATGTCCGCGAGCACCAGCGCGGTACGGGGGTCGTCGTCCAGGATCGCCGTCGTCCCGGCCACGAACGTCTCTCGCATGTCCATTGTGGAGTTTCCTCTCAGCTCTTGCTCTCGACGGTGGCGACGACGACGTGCGGGCGCCCGGGCAGCGGGGTGGTCAGCGCCGACTCGATCGCCCGGTGGTCCCGACCGTCCACCGTGGCGCTCGACCAGCCGTGCGCGGCGAACCGGGCGCCGATGCCGCCGGGCCAGCCGTGCGTCGCGGACCGGTTGTCCACCACCAGGACGGTCAGGCTGTCCAGGCCGGTGGCACCGGCGTACGCGATGGCCTCGTGGTTGCTGCCCTCGTCGAGTTCGGCATCGCCGACCAGCACGTAGGTACGCGCGTCCGCGAGTCCCTGGGCGCGCAGGCCGAGCGCGACACCGACACCGAGCGGCAGGCCGTGGCCGAGCGAGCCGGACGAGATCTCCACGCCGGGCAGCCGGGTGCGGTCCGGGTGGTAGCCGAGCGGCGAGTCGTACGAACCGAAGTCGTCCAGCCAGCTGGGCGGGAAGAATCCCTTCGCGGCCAGTACCGCGTAGTACGCGGCGGGTCCGTGCCCCTTGGACAGCAGGAAACGGTCCCGGGCCGGATCGCCCACGGTGTCCGGGTCGATCCGCAGTACCCGGTCGTAGAGCACCCAGAGCACGTCCAGCGTGGAGGTCGCGCTCGGTTCGTGCTTCTCGTCACCGGTCATCCGGGTCAGCAGCGCGGGCAGGTCGTCGTACCCGAGGCGGTCTTCCGTTGCGGTCGTCATGCCGGTAGCCTGCAACCTGAAGTCAGGTTTAAGTCAACCCGGATGTGAAGACTGGCACCATGAGCGAGCTACCCGAGACCCTCACCATCGGCGAGCTGGCAGCCCGCAGCGGCGTCGCCGCCTCCGCGCTGCGCTACTACGACAAGCTCGGCCTGCTGCAGTCCGACCGCAGCGGCGGCAACCAGCGCCGGTTCGCCCGCAGCGAGCTGCGCCGGGTCGCGTTCATCCGGATCGCGCAGCGGGTCGGGCTGAGCCTGGACGAGATCCGCGAGGCGCTGGCACTGCTGCCGGAGAACCGCACCCCGACGCGCGGCGACTGGGCCCGGCTGTCCCGCGCCTGGCGCAGCCGGCTGGACGAGCAGATCCACCTGATGGAACGGTTGCGGGACCGGCTCGCCAGCTGCATCGGCTGCGGCTGCCTGTCGCTGAAGAAGTGCGAGCTGAGCAACCCGCACGACATGCTCGCCTCGGACGGGCCCGGCCCCCGCTACCTCATCGAAGGTTGACCCGCCCGGACCTGTCGATCATGGGTTTGTCTGCTCGGTAAGCGCTTGCTCGTCCTGCCAACGCCATGATCAACGGGGCGGGGTGCGGTGGTACGCGCGGTACACGGCGGCCATGTCCTCGCCGCCGTGGCCGTCGGCGAGCGCCTGCTCGTACCGGTCACGGACCGCGGCGGCGAGCGGCGCCGGCTGCCCGGCCGCGGCGGCCGCCGCACCGACCAGCCGGGCGTCCTTGGCCGCGAGCGACAGCGGGAAACTCGGCGGGAACTCGCCGGCCAGCATCGCCGCGCCCTTGCCCTGCACGTACCCCGCGTCGAGGCCGCCACCGCGGATCGTGTCCAGGAACAGGTGCGGGTCGAGGCCCAGCGCGGCGGCGAGCGAGAGCGCCTCGGCGGCGCCGACGGTCAGCGTCTCCAGCCACGAGTTGACCACCAACTTGAGCCGGCTGCCGGCGCCCGCCGGCCCGACCCACCGGGTGCGGGACCCGATCGCGTCGAACACCGGCGTGCACCGCTCGCGCGCGTCGTCCGGACCGGAGGCCAGCACGACGAGGGCACCCTGCTCGGCGGGCTGCCGGGTGCCGAGCACCGGCGCGTCCACGTACGTCAGGTCGTGCGCCGCGGCCAGGCCGGCGAACTCGTCCGCGTACCGGGCGCCGACCGTACTGGCCTGGATCCACAACCGGCCGGCGCCGGGTTCCTCGTCGAGCCCGGCCATCACCTCGCGCACCGCCGGCCCGTCGGCGAGCATCGTCAGGACGATGTCGGCGCCGCGGACCGCCTCGGCCGGCGTGGTGGCGACCACCCCACCACGGTCCGCGAGCGGCCGGGCCCGCGCCTCCGTCCGGTTCCAGGCCCGCACCGGGAAGCCCGCGTCGAGCAGGTTGGCAGCGATCGGCAGCCCCATGATTCCGGTACCCAGTACCGCGATTGTCGTCATCCCCCCAGCATGCCGCGGTGACCCGCCCGGGCGGCGAGAACGGCTCCCCCGCGCGAGGGAGCCGGTTCCCGCTCGGCGGCGGGGCAGGCGCGGGTCGGTACCGGCACAATGGCGGCATGCGAGCGACCCGGTCACCGGTGGTACGGCCGCTGACCGCGCACAGCACCCGGCAGCGGCTGGTGTTCCTGCTGCTCGGCAGCGGGCTGGCGGTCGCGTTCGCGTCCCTCGACGCGGTGGTGCTCAACGCGGTCACGGTCGGCGGGTTGCCGCTGCCGCTCGCGGCGCCGGTGTTCCTGGCCGTCACCGTGGGGCCGCCCGCGCTGCTCGGGCTGCTCCCCGCGGTACGGGTGGTCGAGGGCGCCGCGGCCCGCAACCTGCTGCAGGTACCGCTGCCGGAGCCGCTGCCCGCGCCGCGCGACTTCGACGCCCGCTGGCGCGCGGCGCTCTGGTTCCTGCTGCACCTGGTCGCCGGCGCGGTCGTCGGCGCCGCGCTGCTGGCCGCGGCGTCCTGGGTGATCACCCTGGCGACCGCGCCGTTCACCACCCGCCCGCTGCTGCCGGGGCTGCCCACCGGCACGGCCGGCGCCTGGCTGCTGCTCCTGGTCGTACCGACCGTGCTGGTGTTCGGCTACCTCACCGCCGGTGTCGGCGCCGCGATGGCACGGATCGCGGCGCCGCTGCTCGGGCCGTCCCCGGCGGAGCGGCTCGCCGAGGTACAGGCGAGCGCCGCCCGGCTGGCCGAGCGCAACCGGCTGGCCCGGGAACTGCACGACTCGGTCGGCCACGCGCTGACCGTCACCACCCTGCAGGCCGGCGCGGCCGGGCGGGTGCTGGACAGCGATCCGGAGTTCGCCCGGCGCGCGCTGGCCGCGATCGAGGAGACCGGCCGGGCCGCGCTCGCCGACCTGGACCACGTGCTCGGCCTGCTGCGCGAGGAGTCCGCGCCCCGCGCCCCGCAGCGCACCCTGGACGACCTGCCCGCGCTGCTGTCCGCGTCGGAGGCCGCCGGCGTGCCGGTCCGGGCGACCGTGCCGGACCGCATCACCGGGGTGCCGGCGGTGGTGTCCCGGGAGGCGTACCGGATCGTGCAGGAATGCCTGACCAACGCGCTGCGGCACGCCGGCCGGGTACCGGTGCGGCTGCGGCTGCGGCTGACCGACGACGAGCTGGAGCTGGAGTTGACCAACAGACTGTCCACAGTGGCCGCACCGACCCGGCCGACCGGCGGTCGCGGCCTCGCGGGTATCGCCGAGCGGGTCGCCCTGCTGTCCGGCACCATGACCGCCGCGCCGGCCGACGGGGACTGGCGGGTCGCGGTCCGGCTGCCGCTGGGGCACGGGACCACCGGAGGAACGGCATGACGCTGCGGATCCTGCTCGCCGACGACGAGCCGCTGGTGCGCGCCGGCCTCGCCGCCGTGCTCGGCGCCGAGTCGGACATGACCGTGGTCGGCGAGGCGGCCGACGGTGCCGAGGTACTCCCGCTGGTCCGCTCGACCCGGCCGGACGTGGTGCTGATGGATGTGCGGATGCCCGACGTGGACGGCATCCAGGCCACCCGGTCGCTGGTCGACCGGTTCGACGATCCGCCCCGGATCCTGGTGGTCACCACGTTCGAGAACGACGACTACGTGTACGAGGCGCTGCGCGCCGGCGCCGCCGGCTTCCTGCTCAAGCGGGCCCGGCCGGACGAGATCGTGCAGGCGGTGCGGACCGTCGCGCGCGGCGACTCGCTGCTGTTCCCGGCCGCGATCCGTACCCTGGCCGGACGGTCCGCGGAGACCGGGGGCGGCGACCGGCTCGCCGCCGCGAAGCTGACCGGGCGGGAGGGCGAGGTGCTGCGGCTGATGGCGCGCGGGCTGTCCAACGCCGAGATCGCCACCGAGCTGTACCTCGGGGTGGAGACGGTCAAGACGCACGTGGGCAACATCCTGGCCAAGCTCGCCGCGCGGGACCGCACCCAGGCCGTCATCCTCGCGTACGAGTCGGGCTTCATCACCCCCGGCGCCTGACCGCCGCACTGCCGCTCCCCCGCGGCCGGCGGCGGGCCCGGACCAGGCTCCAGGGCAGCACCAGGCCGACCGCGGCCGGCAGCAGCCACCACGCCGGGACGAGCCGGGACACGCCGTAGGTGGCGCCGAGCGCGGCGACCACGGCCACGGCGATCCGCCAGTCGTCGCCGACGACGAAGTCGTACCAGAAGGCGCCGATGGCCCGCAGCCTGCCGATCATGCTGGCTTCCCGCCCGGTTCGGTCGCGGGGACGGCCCGGTCCGCGCGGGCCGCGGCCCGCCGCAGCAACGCGACCAGGGTGAGCGCGAAGGCGGCGGTGCCGGGCACGAGTACCAGCAGTGCGGCGTCGCCGCCGGGCCACCGGGCGCCGACGCCTTCGCCACCCCAGAACATGCCGAACGCGGTGAGCATGATGCCGACGACGAACTTCATGGTGTTCTCCGGGACCCGGGCCAGTGGCGCCCGTACCGCCAGGCCGGCCGCCGCGACGGCGACCGCCGCGCAACCGGCCGCGAGCACGGCGAGCGGCACGTCGTGCTGGTTGCCGCCGAAGGTGAGCACGATGAAGGCGACCTCCAGCCCCTCCAGCAGCACTCCCTTGAAGGACAGCGTGAAGGCGTACCAGTCGGGCACGCCCAGCCGCCGCCGCGGTGCGGTCTGCCGCAGCCGCACCAGATGCGCCTGGTACAGCGCCGCCTCGTCGTGCCGGGCCCGGTCACCGCTGGCCCGCAGGATCGCCTTGCGCAGCCACTGCAGGCCGAAGATCAGCAGCAGGCCGCCCACCGCGGTGCGCAGCGCGGCGAGCGGCACGAACAGCAGGGCCGGTCCGAGCGCGGCGACGATGCCCGCGAGTACCACCAGCGCGCCGGCCAGGCCGATCCCGGCGGACCGCCAGTCGCGCCCGGTACCGGCGGCCAGCACGATGGTCAGCGCCTCGACCGACTCCACCAGGCAGGCCAGGAACACGGCGGCGAACAGCGCGGTGCCGGTCACGGCGGTCTCCTCGTCGGGCCACGACCCCGTACGGCGGGCGGCGTCTACGACTCCCCCACAGTACGGCGGGCGGGCGGGCCCTGCTGCCCGCCGCGGCCCCGGCCCCGATCCGGTGGAGATCGCGCCGGTCCCCGGCGGCGGCCCCGTCCCGGTGGGAGAATCGGGGACAGTTCGGCCCAGCATCACCCGCAACCCCGCGCCCGGTGGTGGAACGTGTCGGGCCCGTGCAGCGGTGCGCCCGTCACCGGCGACGGCGGGCGGCGGGGAAGGTCACGATCGCCATGCGAATCCGGAGACGGAAACGCCGAAGTCCGTTCTGGGCCCGGCTGTGCCTGATCATCGGGATCGTCCTGACCATCGGCAGCGGCAGCGCCTATGCCGGCACCGTGATCGCCTCGAACCGGCTCGATCACGCGGTCAGCCAGCAGGACCTGCTCGGCGACGGCCCGCACGGGGCCGGCCGGTCACGACACGGCAGCACGGTGACCGGGCCGCTGGACATCCTGCTGGCCGGGTCGGACATGCGCAGCAGCTGGCGGACCACCGGCGAGCTGCCGCGCACCGACACCATCATGTGGCTGCACGTCCCGGCGTCGCTCGACCGCGCGTACCTGCTGTCGATCCCGCGCGACCTGGAGGTGCACATCCCGGCCGACGCCCGTACCGGCAAGGGCGACAGCACCACGAAGATCAACGCGGCGTTCCCGTACGGGATGCGCGGTTCGGGCGACGTGGCCGGCGGGATGCAGTTGCTGAACACCACCGTGCAGCAGCTCACCGGCGCGCACTTCGACCTCGCCGCGCTGGCGAACTGGGCCGGGTTCAAGGCCATCACCCGCGAGCTCGGCGGGGTCCGGCTGTGCGTGGACAAGACGTTCGTGTCCCGGCAGCCCGGCCTGCGCGGCGAGAAGTTCACCGCCGGCTGCCACCACTACGACGCCACCCGGGCGCTGGAGCTGGTCCGGCAACGGTACGCCTACGCCGACTCCGACTACGGGCGGCAGCGGATGCAGCAGCAGTACCTCAGGCAGATCCTGACCCGGGCCACCAGTACCGGCGTGCTCACCAACCCGGTGAAGCTCAACCGGCTGCTCGACGCCACCAGCCGGGCGCTCACCATGGACCTCAACGGCTACCGGCTGACCGACCTGGCCCTGGCGCTGCGCCGGATCACGCCGGCCAGGTTGACCCCGCTGCAGGTCGCGCACCGTACCCTGCCGGACGGGAACGAGGGCCTCGTCCAACCGGTCGACGACCAGCTGTTCGCCGCGATGCGGGGCGACACGGTGGGCCGGTTCCTGGTCCAGCATCCCGGCCTGGTCTCGCACGGCCCCGGCCTCGGCGACCATCCCGCCGGCACCGCCAACTGAGGCCGGCTCCGGCCGGTCTGGCGTGGTGCGCCCGACCCGCCGACCGCGGCTCCCGGCTCGGCGTGGACGGCGGCGAAGATGGAGCGATGGTGATGGACGAGCGGCTGACGGCGGCGAACGACGCGTACCAGCGATCCGTGTTCGGCGGGGACCCCGGCCGACTGGACGCGGCCGAACGGGAGCTGGACGCGCTGGACGCGGACGTCGCGCTGCACCGCGGCCGGTTGCTGCACGCCCGGTTCCTGGCCCGGCGAGACACCGACCCGGGCGAGGATCCGCGCGAGCTGCCGCTGTTCGAGCAGGCGCGGAACGGGTACCGCCAGCTCGGCGACACCCGCGGCGAGGCCGAGGCGCTGTTCTGGGTCGGCTGCGTGCACCAGGTGGTGCGCGGCGACGACCAGACCGCGGTGCCGCTGTTCGAACGCGCCGTGGAGCTGGCCGAGGCCGCCGGCGACCGGTTGACCCTGTCGTACCCGCTGCGGCACCTCGGCATCGCCGCCCAGCGGCGCGGCGACCTGACCGCGGCGCGCGACCTGCTGGAGCGGTCCACGGTGCTGCGCCGCGAGCTGCACTTCGACGCCGGGGTGGCCGCCAACCTGGTCGGCCTGGCGTATCTCGCGCACGCCGAGGGCCGCCGCGCGGACGCGACGGCCCTGCTGGACGAGGGCGACCGGCTGTGCGCCGCCGCCGGCGCCCACGGCATCGCCGCCCACCTCGCCGAGGCCCGCACCAACCTGCAGTGACAGCCGGCCCGGCCGGAACCGACGACCGACCCGCGCCGTGCCGGGCCCGCGCGGCCCGTACCGGTCTGGGCTGGCGGTCGAACGAGCCGTCGTGGCAGCGACGGCTCGTTCGACCCGGCGCTCAGTTGGTGGCGTCGAGCAGGGCGCGCTGATCCTCGGTGAGGTCGAGGTCGACGGCGGCCAGGCTCTCGTCGAGCTGCGCCACCGACGAGGCGCCGACCAGCGGGATCACCGGTAGCGCCGCGCCGATCAGCCAGGCCAGCACGACCTGGTTGACGGTGCCGCCGGTCTGCGCGGCGACCTGCTTCAGCGCCTCCTGCCGGGGCGGCGTACCGGCGTGGTCGAGCTCGACGCCGAGCGGCTTGTCGGCCCGGGTGTAGCCACCGGCCAGCAACGGCGAGTACGCCACCAGCGCCAGTTCCGGGTTCTCCTCGGCGTAGGAGAGCAGGTCCGGGCCGGCCGTCCCGGTCTGGGCCAGCCGGCTGGGTACGTCGGTGCGCCGCCGCAGGTAGGTGTGGTGGTACTGGAGCACCTCGTAGCCGGCGAGGCCGCGCGCGGCGGCCAGGTTGCGCGCCCGTTCGACCCGCCAGGACCGGTGGTTGCTCACCCCGAGCAGCCCGACGCTGCCGTCCCGCACCAGCTCACCGAACGCCTGGACGGTCTCCTCCAGTGGCGTCGCCCGGTCCTCGATGTGCGCGTACAGCAGGTCGATCCGGTCCACCCCGAGCCGCTGCGCGCTGGCAGCCGCCGACTCCCGGACGACCTGCGCGGACAGCCCTTCGGCGTTGTCCACGAAACTGGTGCCGGGGGCGAGCGGCCGGGCGCCGAGCTTGGTGGCGATCACGACCTCGCTGCCGATGCCGCGGCTGCGCCGCCACCGGCCGAGCAGCGCCTCGCTCTCCCCACCCTGCGTGCCGTCGACCCAGAACGCGTAGTTGTTCGAGGTGTCGATGAACGTGCCGCCGGCCTCGACGTACCGGTCGAGGATGGCGAACGAGGTCTCCTCGTCGGTCTGGGTGCCCATCAGCATGGCACCGAGGCTGAGCACGCTCACCTCGCGGCGGGTGGCGGGATCCGTCCCGATCGTGCGGTACTTCATGGCCAGCTTCCCTCTCGCTCGTGCTGCCGGGCGGCCCGGGTGGTCCGCCTGGCAGGGGAAGTCTGGATGCTGGACCGCGGTCCAGGTCAAGCGGTCAGCCGTCGATCCGGGTCAGGTGCACCAGCACGCTGTCGTAGTCGCCGTTCAACCGCACCGGCAGCCCGTACGCGTGCAGCGCCGCGCCGGTGAACTCGACGTCGAAGCCGCTCGCCCGGTACCGCGCGGCCGGGTCCAGGCCGTCCAGCCGCAGCACCGGTGGCCGCTGCCCGAACCGCTGCGCACCCAGGTACGCCAGTACCACCGCCTGCGCCCGGTCGGCGGTCACGTACTGCACCGCGGACAGGCCCTCGGAGGGCGGTCGCAGCCGGTACAACCGCCCGTGCTGCACGATCGAGCGGACCTTCTTGTACTCGGCGATCAGGTCCGCCGCCTCGGCCAGCTCGGCGTCGGACCACTCGGACAGATCGCCGCCGACGCCGAGCACGCCGGCCATCGCGGCGTGGAACCGGTACCGCAGCGGGACGGTGCGCGGATCCAGGAAGTTCGGCACGTCGGTCACCCAGCACGACATCGCGCGGGCCGGGTACAGCTGGCTGTACCCGTGCTGGATGATCAGCCGGTCCGGCCCGTCGGTGTTGTCCGAGGTCCACACCTGGTCGGTGCGGGCGAGGATGCCGAGGTCGACCCGGCCGCCGCCGCCGGAGCACGACTCGAACGCCACGCCCGGGTGCGCGGCGCGCAGCCGATCCAGTACGGCGTAGAGGTTGTGCACGTGGTCGGTCCACAGCTGCGCCGGGTTGTCCGCGTTCGACGGCCAGCCGGGCTCGGTGAAGGCGCGGTTCATGTCCCACTTGACGAACTGGATGTCGTGGTCCGACAGCAG